>NZ_CP039889.1:1562500-1931912 GCF_005221325.1 Agrobacterium tumefaciens
GAACATGGGGAGACCACTCTCCAAGCCTAAGTACTCGTGCATGACCGATAGCGAACAAGTACCGTGAGGGAAAGGTGAAAAGCACCCCGACGAGGGGAGTGAAATAGAACCTGAAACCGGATGCCTACAAACAGTCGGAGCCCGCAAGGGTGACGGCGTACCTTTTGTATAATGGGTCAACGACTTAGTGTAACTAGCAAGCTTAAGCCGGTAGGTGTAGGCGCAGCGAAAGCGAGTCTGAACAGGGCGATTGAGTTAGTTGCATTAGACCCGAAACCGAGTGATCTAGCCATGAGCAGGCTGAAGGTTGGGTAACACCAACTGGAGGGCCGAACCCGTATCTGTTGCAATAGATTGGGATGACTTGTGGCTAGGGGTGAAAGGCCAATCAAACTCGGAAATAGCTGGTTCTCCGCGAAATCTATTTAGGTAGAGCGTCGACCGAATACCCTCGGGGGTAGAGCACTGGATGGGCTATGGGGACTCACCGTCTTACTGATCCTAACCAAACTCCGAATACCGAGGAGTACTAGTCGGCAGACACACGGCGGGTGCTAACGTCCGTCGTGAAGAGGGCAACAACCCTGACCTCCAGCTAAGGTCCCCAAGTCATGGCTAAGTGGGAAAGGATGTGAGGATCCCAAAACAACCAGGATGTTGGCTTAGAAGCAGCCATCATTTAAAGAAAGCGTAACAGCTCACTGGTCTAAATAAGGGTCTTTGCGCCGAAAATGTAACGGGGCTAAAGCCATGCACCGAAGCTGAGGATTGTGGCAACCTTCGGGTTGCTTCAGTGGTAGCGGAGCGTTCCGTAAGTCTGTGAAGGCGGACCCGTGAGGGCTGCTGGAGATATCGGAAGTGCGAATGTTGACATGAGTAACGATAAAGGGAGTGAGAGACTCCCTCGCCGAAAGACCAAGGGTTCCTGCTTAAAGTTAATCTGAGCAGGGTTAGCCGGCCCCTAAGACGAGGCGGACACGCGTAGTCGATGGGAACCACGTTAATATTCGTGGGCCTGGTGGTAGTGACGGATCTCGTGTGTTGTACATTCTTATTGGATTGAATGTGCGGCGAAGAGGTTCCAGGAAATAGCTCCACCGTATAGACCGTACCCGAAACCGACACAGGTGGTCAGGTAGAGTATACCAAGGCGCTTGAGAGAACTATGTTGAAGGAACTCGGCAAATTGCACGCGTAACTTCGGAAGAAGCGTGACCCTTTTGTACGCAAGTATGATGGGGTGGCACAGACCAGGGGGTAGCGACTGTTTATCAAAAACACAGGGCTCTGCGAAGTAGCAATACGACGTATAGGGTCTGACGCCTGCCCGGTGCTGGAAGGTTAAAGGGAGGGGTGCAAGCTCTGAACTGAAGCCCCAGTAAACGGCGGCCGTAACTATAACGGTCCTAAGGTAGCGAAATTCCTTGTCGGGTAAGTTCCGACCTGCACGAATGGCGTAACGACTTCCCCGCTGTCTCCAACATAGACTCAGTGAAATTGAATTCCCCGTGAAGATGCGGGGTTCCTGCGGTCAGACGGAAAGACCCCGTGCACCTTTACTATAGCTTTACACTGGCATTCGCCAAGGCATGTGTAGGATAGGTGGTAGGCTTTGAAGCAGGGACGCCAGTTCTTGTGGAGCCATCCTTGAAATACCACCCTTATCTTCGTGGATGTCTAACCGCGGTCCGTTATCCGGATCCGGGACAGTGTATGGTGGGTAGTTTGACTGGGGCGGTCGCCTCCGAAAGAGTAACGGAGGCGCGCGATGGTGGGCTCAGACCGGTCGGAAATCGGTCGTCGAGTGCAATGGCATAAGCCCGCCTGACTGCGAGACTGACAAGTCGAGCAGAGACGAAAGTCGGTCATAGTGATCCGGTGGTCCCGTGTGGAAGGGCCATCGCTCAACGGATAAAAGGTACGCCGGGGATAACAGGCTGATGACCCCCAAGAGTCCATATCGACGGGGTTGTTTGGCACCTCGATGTCGACTCATCGCATCCTGGGGCTGGAGCAGGTCCCAAGGGTATGGCTGTTCGCCATTTAAAGCGGTACGTGAGTTGGGTTCAGAACGTCGTGAGACAGTTCGGTCCCTATCTGCCGTGGGTGTAGGAATATTGACAGGATCTGTCCCTAGTACGAGAGGACCGGGATGGACGTATCTCTGGTGGATCTGTTGTCCTGCCAAGGGCATAGCAGAGTAGCTATATACGGAATGGATAACCGCTGAAGGCATCTAAGCGGGAAACCAACCTGAAAACGAGTGTTCCCTATCAGAGCCGTGGAAGACGACCACGTTGATAGGACGGGTGTGGAAGCACAGCAATGTGTGAAGCTTACCGTTACTAATAGCTCGATCGACTTCTTCGTTCCCATTGTTCATGCTCATCGAAGATGAGCATCATCTGTTCAGCGCTCACGCGCGTACGCCCTTCGGGCTGCGCTCCGCGAGGGCGCCGGACGACCGGCGACGGCCTCTGGCCTGTATTGCTGCCCCGCTCACTGTTGAGCAAGGGCGTAATACGGACAAGGCGCGCCAGACGTGTTAAATTAAATAGAGCCTCGGCTCTCCAGCTTCTCGAAAACAGTTTCCATGTGAAAACATGGTCTGTGATCGCTTGGATCAGACGGCGCCTCATATGCGAGGTGCCCGTATGGCCCATTGGTGTCCCCTGTGAGCGTCAAGCGAACAGGATAAGGCACACCAATAAACAAGCAATCATATGATCCATGCCTTCATGGATCATATGTTGCGTTTTGCCGACCTGGTGGTTATCGCGGGGCGGCTGCACCCGTTCCCTTTCCGAACACGGCCGTGAAACGCCCCAGCGCCAATGGTACTTCGTCTCAAGACGCGGGAGAGTAGGTCGCTGCCAGGTCTGCAAAACGCAACAAGCAATCTTCTCATCACTCTCTTCGGCCCAGCCGATACAAAGGGCCGCTACAAGCGGCCTTTCGTCGTTCTACGGCATAAAACAAAGGCAAACGCACAGTGCGTCCCTTACAGGAGATAAATTGCTCCGCAATTTACTCCGGCAATATGCATCACAGCTTCCCTGTGATGCAGTCGCGATAAATCCCATAGGGATTTACGCTGGTAACGCGGGGTGGAGCAGCCCGGTAGCTCGTCAGGCTCATAACCTGAAGGCCGCAGGTTCAAATCCTGCCCCCGCAACCAAAATTTACAAAGATTATCAAAGGGCTCCGAGGAAACTCGGAGCCTTTTTGCGTTGATGCTCCAGCTCAAACTCGCCGGTACGAAGCTTATCCACATAGTCGTCGCGCTTCAGCACCCCGGACTGCTTATCCATGATCATCGGTGATACCTTTTCTGGGTTCTCTTCTTGCGACGATCCGGTCGCTTGCGAATGATACGTAGTCCAATCGAATGGTATACGACCTTCTTAAAGGCCGTCGGGCTTGGGAGCGTGACCATCGTAATAGATTGTCGGGAATGGCGGCCAGCCGGCGACGGCCGGCATCGCCGCGATCTGCTTGTGAAAACGGGCGTCTGGCCCAAGATGGGCTTGGGCATTGCTGCGCTCGAGCCGTAGGCGTCGGTCAATTCGTTGTGGTGGCCTTGCAGCTTCTCGACGGCAGCGGCTTCCAGCCGGCGACCGGCGCGATAGGCGGCCGGAATTTCAAGAAGGATGCGAAACGAAAACAGTAGCATACCCTTTGCCAAAATCGGAGTAGCGGTGGTTTCTCGCCAGCGCCTCGATATGCAGTAATCGCAGCATTTGCCATCAGCATGGCGATCGTCATCGGGCCGACGCCACCCGGAACCGGGGTTATGACGGCCGCGAGGGTCCTGGCTTCATCAAAGGCAACGTCGCCAACAAGGCGTGTCTTGCCTTCTCCCATTTCGGGTGCTGGTATCCGGTTGATACCGACATCCATGACTGTCGCGCCAGACTTCACTCAATCACTCTTGACCATCTCAGGACGGCCGACGGCTGCGACAAGAATATCGGCGTTGCGGCAGATGGCTGGCAGATTTTTGGTACGCGAGTGAGCGGTGGTAACTGTGGCGTTGGGGTTTAGCAGTAGCTGCGCCATCGGTTTGCCGAACAGGTTCGAGCGACCAACGACGACGGCGTTGAGGCCTGAAAGATCCTCCCCATCGTGCGGAGAACGAAGACCATGGCGCCGGCCGGCGTGCAGGACACCAGACCCGTTTCGAGATCGCCTGTCGCGAGTTTGCCGGCATTGACGACATGAAGGCCGTCGACATCCTTTTTCGGCAGGATTGACCGAATGATCGGCCCGCTATTCAACGGCTTCGGCTTCGGCAGTTGCACGAGGATGCCGTGGATCGACGGATCGACATTCAACGAGGCGACAAGCGAGCCAAGTCCTTCTGGCTGGTTTCCGCAGCCAATGTGCACTGTACGGATTTGAAGCCGCATTGCTTGGCAATTCGGCTTTTGGAGTTAACATAAGCATGGCTCGCCGGAACGTCGCCGACTATGATGACGGCCAGTCCTGGCCTGACACCGCTGCGTTCTTCGAGCGTAGCGCTTGCTTGCCTAACGGCATTGATCACCGAACTGGCGGTTGCTTTCCCATCAATGATTATTGTCACGTTCGTATCTCTAACTGCGCGTCTCAATCGAATTCGAGGCTCATCCGGGCAAGATCGTCCCACAGGCTTTCGGCAAAACCGCGCAGCACAATGACTTCGAAGACCTGTCCGTCGATGCGGGTGAGGTGGGTGGCGATGTGGCCGATCAGCGTCGTGGCGGAGCGTCCCACCGGGAAGGCTGCGAGAGACAGGTCGACCGCCGTGCCTTTGGCCAGTACCCGCTCGCCCAGCCTGCCTTCGATGCGGATGCGCACGCGCCCCTGGCTCTGGTCGACACCCGTTGCCTGAGGTTCGAGCGCTGTAAGAAGCGCCTTCATATCAGCGTGAGGCAGAGGCTGTTCACCGACGATGAACCATTGGCCCGGTGAGACCGCGCGTACATCACCTATGGTGAGGCCGCGAAGGCGGGCTTCCAAATCTGCTGCGCCGGGTGCGGCCAGAACGTGGATGATCGCGCCTTCCGGCAAAGGGGAGAGTTTGATGGCGGTGGAGGCAATCGCTCCCTTTGCGCCCAGCACCGGGCGGAGCGTCGGCCGGAAGTCAGACTTGAAATCAGACATGGAGTTTCTCGTTTTGAGGATCGACAAAAACCGGGTTGCAAAGGCGGGCTTGGGTAAATTCGTTGCGAAGGCCGTTCCAGACCATGACCTCCTCACCATGTCTTTCCGGCCCGTTCTTGACGAGGGCGAGACCGATGGTCGAGCCTAGATGGGGTGAGAATGCGCTGGAGGTGACATAACCCTGATCGTTCTCCAGAGTTGCCGCGGCATCCCTGGCGAGAATATGCGAGCCGGTGCGGAAGGACTGTTTTGGATCAAGCGGCACGACGCCGACGAGGCTCGGACGGTCGGCGGCGGAAAGCCCCTCGCGCTCCAGCATCCGCCGACCAATGAAATCGGCCTTGGTGGCGGAGACCATTTTGCCGAAGCCGAGATCGGTGGGCACCACCGTGCCATTGATCTCGTTGTGGGTGACATGGCCCTTTTCGATGCGCAGCACGCCAAGCGCCTCGACACCATAGGGCATGATGGTTTCCGGCTTTCCTGCTTCCATCAGTGCATCGGCAACGCTTTCACCGTAACCGGCCGGGACGGCAAGCTCGTAGGCCAGTTCGCCGGAGAAGGAAATCCGGAACAGGCGTCCGTGCAATTGTCCGCGAAACAGCGAGACTTCTTTGGCCGCAAGAAAGGGGAAAGCCTCGTCGGAAATATCCTCATCGACGATCCTCTCGAGAATGGCGCGTGCCTTCGGTCCGGCAATCGCCATCTGCGCCCATTGATCGGTGACGGAGGCAAGCCGCACGTCGAGACCCGGCCAGAGTGCCTGGGCGCAGAATTCAAGGTGGTTCATGACACCTGCCGCATAGGCCGTGGTAGTCGTCATGAAGAAGCGGTTTTCCTCCAGCCGGCTGGTGGTACCGTCATCATAGATCATGCCGTCTTCACGCAGCATCAGGCCATATCGTGCCTTGCCGATGGGCAGCTTTAGGAAAGCGTTGCAATAAACCCGGTTAAGGAATTCGGCGGCGTCGCTGCCGCAAATCTCGATCTTGCCGAGCATTGAGACATCGCAGAGGCCGGCATTTTTGCGCACATTCAGAACTTCGCGGTCAACGCTTTCCCGCCAGCCGCTTTCGCCTTTGCGGGGAAACCAGGAGGAACGATACCAGAGGCCGGTTTCGACGAAGACCGCGCCATTCTTCTCCGCCCAGCCATGTAACGGCGATTTGCGTACCGGCTGGAAATGACGGCCGTGATAAGCGCCGGTGAGCGCGCCAAAGGAGACGGGCGTGTAGAACGGCCGGAACGTGGTGGTGCCGACATCCGCCGGGGAAACGCCGCGCGCTTCAGCCAGCAGCCCGATGGCGTTGACGTTGGAGAGCTTGCCCTGATCAGTTGCCATGCCGTTCGTGGTGTAACGCTTGGCCAATTCGACATGACCGTAACCTTCGCTGACGGCGAGACCGAGATCTTTGCGATGAACATCATTCTGGTAATCGACAAAGGCTTTGGCCTTGACGCCGGGGATGGACCAGAGTGCCTTGGCGGGCGGGGCGACGACATCGTTTTCCACGCTGCCGAATGTCGGTGTTGTCGCTGTAAAACCGAGATTCTGCGCAAGCGCCGCACCCTTTCGCGCGCCATCCTCAAGGCAGGCGGCTATGCCATTTGTCGCGGAGACTGCGCCGGCGAGTTCGAGCCCCTTGAGATTGCCGGGTGCGAGGAAGGCAACATTGTCTTCCGACCAGACCGGTTTTCCGCCGCGATGGCAGGCAAGATGGATAACGGGGCTGAAACCGCCCGACATGGCGAGCGCATCGATATTCATGCTTTCCGTGCGGCCATTTGCATATACCTCAATGGCGGAAAGCGCCTTGCCACCCTGCGCATTCGAGACGACGCCACCTTTGATGACACGCGCCTTGCCTTCGTAGCGCGGATTACCCTGCTCACGGCTGTCGATGATGGCGGCGGGAGCGACGCCCTGCGCCTCCAGATCGCGGGCAAGCGCATACCCGCTGTCGTTGGTGGTAAAAATTGCCGTCGTCGCACCGGGGCTTACGGCATAACGGTTGAGATAGCTGCGCATGGCGCCCGCCATCATCACGCCAGGAACATCGTTGCCGCCGAACACCAGCGGCCGTTCTTCCGCACCGGTTGCAAGCAGCGCGCGTTTGGCGACGATGCGCCACAGGCGCTCCACGGGCACATGTGCTTTCGGATCGGGCAGGTGCTTTTGCACCCGTTCCACCGCGCCGAAGACATTGCCGTCATACCAGCCGAAGGCCGTGGTTCGCGTCAGCACCGTCACATTCGGCAAAGCGTCGAGTTCGGCGACGCATTGCGCCGCGAAATCCGGAGCGCTCTTGCCGCCGATGGCCGCTGTCTCGGAAAGAAGCCCGCCGCCTGCGAGGGAATGTTCATCCACAATGATGACGCGCGCGCCGGCGCGTCCTGCGGCAAGGGCTGCGGCGAGCCCCGCCGCGCCGGAACCGATCACCAGCAGGTCGCAATGCGCCCAGCATTTATCATAGGTATCCGGATCGGCTTCGTAGCTTGCTTTGCCGAGACCGGCGGCTTTGCGGATGAAGGGCTCGTAGACCTTTTCCCAGAAGGCGGCAGGCCACATGAAGGTCTTGTAATAGAACCCCGCGCCGAGGAAGGGCGACAGAAGGCCGGTCAGCGCACCGATATCGAAATCGAGAGAGGGCCAGCGGTTCTGGCTTCTGGCTTCCAGCCCGGCATAAAGTTCCTGCATGGTGGCGCGGGTGTTCGGCTCCGTGCGGCCGTCGCGGCCGATGGTCATCAGCGCGTTCGGCTCGGCTGCACCCGCCGTCAATATACCGCGTGGTCGGTGGTATTTGAAACTGCGGCCGACGATTTTCTGGCCATTGGCGAGCAGGGCGGAGGCGAGGCTGTCGCCCTCAAAGCCTGACATCGGCTTGCCGTCGAAGGTGAAGGAAAGCGGTTTCGAGCGGTCGATCAGACCGCCGGTCTTCAGGCGGTTGAAACTCATGCGTTTGTCACTTTCGTGTTGTCGGCAGCGTCGCGGCAGGCGGATATCTCATGGGTGACGGTATCGCGGGCGACGACCAGCCAACGGCGGCAACCGGAGGTGTGGTGCCAATATTCCTCATAAGCTCCGCGAGGGTTGTCGCGCAGATAGACGTAATCGTACCATTCCTCAGTGCCGGCATCCGCCGCAGGCCTTTGAAGGGCAGCACCCTTGATGGTGAATTCTTCCTTGGGTCTTGGCCCGCAATGCGGGCAGGGCACGAGACTTGCCATTTCAGATGTCCTTGATCCGCCAGATAGCGGGATGGCGAAAAGTGTGAGCGGTTTTCGCCTGAAATCCCGCTACAGATTTAGTGAAGGTTAGGCTGTGCGCCCTGGCCTTTTTCATCGATGAGATAACCGCGCCGGAAACGATCGAGCCGGAAGGCCATTGCTGTTTCCTGCGGTGTGCCGCGTGCGAGAAGATGGGCGAAGCAGAAACCGGAGGCGGGCGTGGCCTTGAAGCCGCCGTAACACCAGCCGGCATTGAGATAGAGATTGTCGATCGGGGTCTGGTCGATGATCGGTGAACCATCCATCGACATATCCATGATGCCGCCCCAGGAGCGCAGCACCCGGACGCGGGAGAGCGCCGGTATCATCGCCTTGCCGGCTTCCGCCACATGTTCGACCGTCGCCAGATTGCCGCGCTGGGCGTAGGAATTATAGCCGTCTATATCGCCGCCGAAGACGAGGCCGCCCTTGTCCGATTGCGAGACGTAAAAATGGCCCGCTCCGAAGGTGACGACGCCATCGATGAAGGGCTTCAGCCCTTCCGACACAAAAGCCTGCAATACATGGCTTTCAATTGGCAACTTCAGCCCGGCCATGGCGGCGACCTGCGAGGAGTTGCCCGCCGCCGCCAGAGCCAGCTTGCCGCAACCGATGAAGCCGCGGCTTGTTTCAACGCCCACGACCGCGCCGTTTTTGCGGCGAATGCCTGTCACCTCACAGCCCTGGATGATATCGACGCCCCGGCTGTCTGCGCCGCGCGCATAACCCCAGGCAACGGCATCGTGACGGACAGTGCCGCCGCGCCTCTGCAGCAATCCGCCCTGAACGGGGAAGCGTGCATTATCGAAATCGAGAAATGGCAACATCGCCTTGACCGATGCGCGGTCCAGCAACTCGGCATCGACGCCGTGCAGCCGCATGGCATTGCCGCGCCTTGTATAGGCATCACGCTGCGCATCCGAGTGGAAGAGATTGAGCACGCCGCGCTGGGAAACCATGGCGTTGAAGTTGAAATCCTGCTCCAACCCTTCCCACAGTTTCATCGAAAGCTCGTAGAACGGGTTGTTGCCCGGCAGCAGGTAATTGGAGCGGATGATCGTGGTATTGCGGCCGACATTGCCGGAGCCGATATAGTTTTTCTCCAGCACGGCGACATTGGTGATGCCGAATTCCTTGGCGAGATAATAGGCCGTCGCCAGCCCGTGCCCGCCGCCGCCAACGATGATGACGTCATAATGCGGTTTCGGTGACACATCCCGCCATGCGGGTTTCCAGGATTTGTTGCCGAAAAGGCCGTTCTTGAAAATGGAAAAGGCGGAATAGCGCATCTGCGTACCTCGAACGATATCGCACAAGCTTACTGAGGCCATTCGAAAGACGATTGCAGATAAGGGACGTTATGATCTAGAAAAGAGACATGACGGCGATCGAGCAAAAAAACACCCAGCGTATCGGTTTCATCCTTGTCCCGAATTTTGCGCTGATGTCCTACGCCTCGGCGGCGGAGCCGCTTCGGGCCGCCAATCTCATCGCCGGGACTGATCTTTATGAGGCCGTGCCTTTGTCCTTCGGTGGTGAAGCCATCAGAAGTTCGTCGGGAATCCTCGTTGACTGCCAGTCATTCGCCGTGGTGGGCGAACGATGCCATACGATCTTCGTCTGCGCTGGCGGTGGACCGCAGGACTGGGTGGTGGCGGAAGGTTCGTTCGGCATATTGCGGCGACTGGCGCGCCAGGGCGTCAGGATTGGCGGTATTTCCAGCGGGGCTTATCTGCTGGCGGCGGCAGGCCTGCTGGATAATCGCGATTTCACGATCCACTGGGAACACGCGCCGGTGCTCCGGGAAGCGTTCGCCCATCTCACGCCCAGACAAGCCCGCTTCGTCATCGATGGAGACCGCATCACCTGCGCCGGCGGCGTTGCGCCCCTCGACATGATGCATGCGATGATTTCGCAGAGAATGGGCGCGCATTTCGCAAGGCGTGTCAGCGACTGGTATCTGCATACGGCCGTGGCCGAATCTGGCGCGCCACAACGCGGCTCTTCGGCGGAACGTTATGGCACCAACCATCCGGCCTTGCTGACCGTGCTGGAAAAAATGGAAACGACCATTGAAAGCCCGCTCGACCGGCGGACCATGGCAAAGCTGGCGGGCACAAGCGCGCGCCACCTCGACCGGCTTTTCGCGACCCACCTGAAGTCGAGTTTTCTGGAGACATACCGCGCAATCCGCCTTGATCACGCCCGGCGATTGCTGGAGCAAAGCCCGCTCTCCATCGCGGAAGTGGCCTTCGCCACCGGCTTTTCCAGTGCCGGACATTTTTCGGGAAGTTTCAAGGCCCGCTTCGGTCAAACGCCGAATATGCTGCGGCAAAGATTTCCTCCGAATTAAAATAGTTTTCCTGTAAGGAAGGGAAAACACGATAATGCCGGAGGACACCATGGCGAAGGAAGCCACCAAGACCGAAGCTGCGTTCCCGTCGCAGGACCCGCATGCCGTTCGCGAGCCAAGGGTCAACAATCTGGAAATGGCGATCGGCCACGAGGTGCGCGCCTATCGCAAGAAGCTCGGCATCACCGTCACCGATCTTGCTTCGGCCACCGGCGTTTCCGTCGGCATGCTTTCCAAGATCGAGAACGGCAACATCTCCCCGTCGCTCACCACGCTGCAGACGCTCTCCAAGGCGCTCGGCGTGCCGATCACGGCCTTCTTCCGCGGTTTCGAGGAGCCGCGCAGCGCCACTTTCGTCAAGGCGGGGCAGGGGGTGAATATCGAGCGCAGAGGTACCCGCGCAGGCCATCAATACAGCCTGCTTGGCCACATAGACAACAACACCAGCGGCGTCACCGTCGAGCCCTATCTCATCACATTGACGACCGATTCCGATGTGTTTCCGACCTTCCAGCATGAAGGCATGGAGTTTCTCTACATGCTGGAGGGCGAGGTGGTTTATCGCCACGGCGAGCAGCTTTTCACCATGCAGGCCGGCGACAGCCTGTTTTTCGATGCCGATGCGCCGCACGGGCCGGAAGAGCTGGTAAAACTTCCCGCGCGTTATCTGTCGATCATTTCTTATCCGCAAAGGCGGATGACCAATGATTGATATTTTGCCTTAGAAGAAAAAAATATTCCTGATAGTTGACGAGATGGAATTCCATATGTTAGCCCTTCATTCAGAAACGAATGGAGGTGCCTGTCGATGTGCGGCATTGTTGGACTATTCCTGAAAGACAAAAGCCTTGAACCGCAGCTGGGTCAGCTGCTCTCGGACATGCTCGTCACCATGACCGATCGCGGCCCGGATTCGGCCGGTATCGCGATCTATGGAAGTGCGGCCGATGGCCGAGCGAAAGTGACGATCCAGTCTGCCGATCCCGCCGCTGATTTTTCCGGCCTTATCGAGGCGCTGAAGGAAAACGGCGTTGACGCCGTGGTCACGGTGAAAAGCACCCATGCGGTTCTCGATATTCCCGCCGGGAGGCTGGATGGTATTCGTGCGGTTCTCGCAGCCGTCCGCCCTAATGTGCGGGTAATGGGCTCCGGCGACAGCGTGGAAATCTACAAGGAAACCGGCCTGCCGAAGGATGTCGTCGCCCGTTTTGACGTGCGCTCCATGGCCGGCAGCCACGGCATCGGCCACACCCGCATGGCGACGGAATCGGCGGTGACGACGCTTGGCGCGCATCCCTTCTCCACCGGCGCTGATCAATGCCTGGTGCATAACGGTTCGCTTTCCAACCACAATAATCTGCGCCGCGAACTGGTGCGTGAAGGCATGACGTTCGAGACCCAGAACGACTCGGAAGTCGCCGCCGCCTACCTCACGGCGGAAATGGCCAAGGGCAAGGATCTGGGCGAAGCGCTGACCGGCGCGCTCGATGATCTCGACGGTTTCTTCACCTTCGTCGTCGGCACCAAATCTGGTTTTGGCGTAGTGCGTGATCCCATCGCCTGCAAGCCTGCTGTCATGGCCGAGACCGACCAATATGTCGCTTTCGGTTCGGAGTACCGCGCGCTCGTCAATCTGCCCGGCATCGAAAATGCCCGCGTGTGGGAGCCGGAACCGGCGACCGTCTATTTCTGGGACCATGAAAAGGCCGCCTGAGACCCGTCATCGGCGCCTGTTTTGAAAGTCATAATCCATGCCAGTTTTCGATCTCTCCCACACGCCCTTGCGTGAACTGAATAGCGCACTTCATGGCCTCTCCTCTGGTGTCAACGATACCGAATTCGAAGTCGTTAATCCGCGCGGCCACCATGCTGTCGCTGTCGGTATCGACAGCCCCGTGACCGTCGATGTGCACGGTTCGGTCGGTTATTATTGCGCCGGCATGAATGATGGCGGCACCGTCACCGTTCACGGCTCGGCCGGGCCGGGTGTCGCTGAAAACATGATGTCCGGCACCGTCGTCATCGAGGGCGACGCCTCGCAATATGCGGGTGCCACCGGTCGCGGTGGGCTTCTGGTCATCAAGGGCAATGCCGCCTCTCGCTGCGGCATTTCCATGAAGGGCATTGATATCGTCGTGAAAGGCAATATCGGCCACATGTCCGCTTTCATGGGCCAGTCCGGTCACCTCGTCGTCTGCGGCGATGCGGGCGATGCGCTGGGTGACAGCCTTTATGAGGCGAAGCTTTTCGTGCGCGGCTCGGTCAAGAGCCTGGGGGCCGATTGCATCGAGAAGGAAATGCGACCCGAGCATCTCGAAAAGCTTGCAGAACTCCTCGAAAAGGCCGGCGTCACGGATGTCAGCCCAAGTGAGTTCAAGCGCTACGGCTCGGCCCGCACGCTCTACAATTTCAACATCGACAACGCCGACGCGTATTGAGGCGAGGGATATTCAGATGAGCTATCACAACCCCTTCACCCCGCCGCGCAAATCCGCAACCTTCGACGATCACACGCTGGCGGAAATCCGCCGCGCGGCTGCGACCGGCATTTATGACATTCGTGGAGCCGGCACGAAGCGCAAGGTGCCGCATTTCGACGACCTGCTGTTTCTCGGCGCCTCCATCTCGCGTTATCCGCTCGAAGGTTACCGCGAGAAATGCGATACGACCGTGACACTCGGCACCCGTTTCGCCAAAAAGCCGATCACGCTGAAAACGCCGATCACCATTGCCGGCATGAGCTTTGGTGCTCTTTCCGGCAATGCCAAAGAGGCGCTTGGCCGTGGTGCGACCATTGCCGGCACCTCCACGACGACGGGCGATGGCGGCATGACGGATGAGGAGCGCGGCCATAGCCAGACGCTGGTTTACCAGTATCTGCCCTCGCGTTACGGCATGAACCCGAAGGACCTGCGCCGTGCGGACGCCATCGAGGTCGTGGTCGGCCAGGGCGCGAAGCCGGGCGGCGGCGGCATGTTGCTCGGCCAGAAGATTTCCGATCGCGTTGCCAATATGCGCAACCTGCCGAAGGGCATCGACCAGCGCTCCGCCTGCCGTCATCCCGATTGGACCGGCCCGGACGATCTCGAAATCAAGATTCTCGAATTGCGCGAAATCACCGACTGGGAAAAGCCGATCTATATCAAGGTCGGCGGCGCGCGGCCTTATTACGACACGGCGCTTGCGGTAAAGGCCGGTGCCGATGTGGTGGTGCTGGATGGCATGCAGGGCGGCACGGCGGCCACGCAGGATGTCTTCATCGAAAATGTCGGCATGCCAACGCTGGCCTGCATTCGGCCCGCCGTTCAGGCGCTGCAGGACCTCGGCATGCACCGCAAGGTGCAGCTCATCGTCTCCGGCGGCATCCGTTCGGGTGCCGATGTTGCCAAGGCACTCGCACTCGGCGCCGATGCTGTCGCCATCGGTACTGCGGCGCTGGTTGCACTGGGCGACAATGATCCGCATTGGGAAGCGGAATACCAGAAACTCGGCACAACGGCCGGCGCTTATGATGACTGGCACGAGGGCAAAGACCCCGCCGGCATCACCACGCAGGATCCGGAGCTTGCCGCGCGTCTCGATCCTGTCGCCGCCGGTCGCCGCCTTGCCAACTATCTGAAGGTCATGACGCTCGAAGCCCAGACCATCGCGCGCGCCTGCGGCAAGAACCATCTCCATAATCTGGAGCCGGAAGATCTTGTGGCGCTGACCATGGAGGCGGCTGCCATGGCGCAGGTTCCGCTGGCGGGAACGAACTGGTTCCCGGGAAAAGGCAGCTTTTAAGCCATAAAGAACGGACGGGCGCATTTGGGAGGATGTGCCCGTCTTTTTTCAAAGAAGTGTCTGATACCAAAAAAAGGGGAATGACGTGACACTGGACCTCTCCACCTTTGCTGCCGAAAAGGGCATCAAATATTTCATGATCAGTTATACTGATCTCTTCGGCGGCCAGCGCGCCAAGCTGGTGCCGGCGGAAGCGATCGCCGATATGCAGAAGGGCGGCGCGGGGTTTGCCGGTTTCGCCACATGGTTCGATCTGACGCCTGCCCATCCCGATCTTTTCGCCGTGCCGGATGCCTCCTCCGTCATCCAGCTTCCATGGAAAAAGGATGTCGCCTGGGTCGCTGCCGATTGCGTCATGGAAGACCAGCCGGTGGAGCAGGCGCCGCGTGTGGTTCTCAAGAAGCTCATTGCGGAAGCGGCGGGCGAGGGGCTCAGGGTCAAAACAGGTGTCGAGCCGGAATTCTTTCTGATTTCGCCTGACGGTGCAAAAATCTCCGACGAATACGACACGGCGGAAAAGCCCTGCTACGATCAGCAGGCCGTCATGCGCCGTTACGATGTGATCGCCGAGATTTGCGACTACATGCTGGAGCTTGGCTGGAAGCCCTATCAGAACGACCATGAGGATGCGAATGGCCAGTTCGAGATGAACTGGGAATATGACGACGCGCTCCAGACTGCCGACAAACATTCCTTCTTCAAGTTTATGGTCAAGTCGGTCGCCGAAAAGCACGGGTTGCGCGCCACCTTCATGCCGAAGCCGTTCAAGGGGCTGACCGGTAACGGCTGCCATGCCCATATTTCGGTCTGGGACCTCGGCGGCAAGGTCAACGCCTTCGCCGACAAGGAAATGCCGTTCGGGCTCTCGGCCAAGGGCAGGACCTTTCTCGGCGGCATCATGAAACATGCGTCTGCGCTTGCGGCGATCACCAATCCAACAGTCAATTCCTACAAGCGCATCAACGCGCCGCGCACTATTTCAGGTGCCACCTGGGCGCCGAATACGGTGACCTGGACCGGCAATAACCGCACCCACATGGTGCGCGTGCCGGGTCCGGGGCGTTTCGAACTGCGCCTGCCGGATGGAGCGGTGAACCCCTATCTGCTGCAGGCCATCATCATTGCTGCCGGTCTCTCCGGCGTTCGCTCCAAGGCCGATCCCGGCCGGCACTACGATATCGACATGTATCGCGAAGGCCACACCGTCACGGATGCGCCGAAGCTGCCGCTCAATCTTCTCGATGCGCTGCGCGAATATGAGAAGGATGCGGAACTGCAGCAGGCGCTCGGCACGGAGTTCTCGAAGGCCTATCTGAAGCTCAAACAGGGCGAGTGGAACAGCTATTGCGCGCAGTTCACCGCCTGGGAGCACCAGACCACGCTCGACGTCTGAGCCCGGGTTTTCCCCGCCGCCCTTGCGGCTTTTCCCGCGCGCGTCAAGCCGCGCGGGTTTTTCCCATATCGATGACAAAGAGGCGCCAGATGACGAACTTCGTCCTCACCGTAACATGCAAATCCACCCGTGGCATCGTCGCGGCCCTTTCAGGCCTTCTGGCGGAGAAAGGCTGCAACATCGTCGACAGTTCGCAATTCGATGATCTCGGCACTGGTCGCTTTTTCATGCGCGTGGGTTTCATATCCGAGGAAGGCGCGGCGCGGGATGCGCTGATGGCGGGGCTCGGGCCGATTTCGAAGACATTCGGCATGGAGGTGGCGCTGCACGATCAGGCTGAGCGGATGAAGGTTCTGCTGATGGTCTCGCGCTTCGGCCATTGCCTCAATGACCTGCTCTATCGCTGGCGTATCGGAGCCTTGCCGATCGATATTGTCGGCGTCGTCTCCAACCATTTCGACTACCAGAAGGTCGTCGTCAATCACGACATTCCCTTTCACCACATTCCGGTGACGAAGGAAAACAAGCCGCAGGCCGAAGCGCGGATCATGGAGATCGCTGAAAGCACGGGCACGGAACTTGTCGTTCTGGCGCGCTACATGCAGGTGCTTTCCGACAGGATGTGCGAGGCTATGTCGGGCAAGATCATCAATATCCATCATTCCTTCCTGCCTTCCTTCAAGGGCGCAAACCCTTACAAGCAGGCCTATCAGCGCGGTGTGAAGCTGATCGGCGCGACGGCCCATTATGTGACGGCCGATCTGGATGAAGGGCCGATCATCGAACAGGATATCGTGCGCATCACCCATGCGCAGTCAGCCGAGGATTATGTCTCACTTGGCCGTGACGTGGAGGCGCAGGTACTGGCGCGTGCCATCCACGCGCATATCCATCGGCGCGTCTTTTTGAACGGCAGCCGAACGGTGGTGTTTCCGCCAAGTCCCGGCTCCTATGCATCGGAAAGGATGGGATGAGGTGTTTCGGGGGAGGGCAGACTGCCCCGCCGCACGTCCGCTGTTGCCATAAAGGTGACGCGCGGCTAAATAAGTTGGTACGCCATAATATAAAGAGCCAGAACCTGCTTCGGCGTGCGGCGAGCGCAGGCGGGATGAGCCAGATGAGGTGATACCATGACCGGTGCTTTGCAGGGAACTGCCATTCGTGTCGAGCGTCCGACAAAGACGCTGAGGGAACTCGCGCTCGACAAGGTGCGAGATGCGATCGTGAATGGTTATTTCCGCCCTGGCGACCGTCTCGTGGAGCGCGACCTCTGCGCTCAGCTCGGTGTTTCCCGCACCATCGTGCGCGAAGTCCTGCGGCATCTGGAATCCGAAGGGCTGGTGGCGAACCTGCCGAACAAAGGCCCGATGGTCGCGCTGCTCGATCTCGACGAGGCCAAGCAGATCTACGAAATCCGCGGTGCGCTGGAGGGAATGGCGGCGCGTCTTTGCGCCGAACGCCGGGACCCGGCCATTGTCGAGGCACTGGAGGTTTCACTCAAGCACATCCGCGAAAGTTATGTCGCAAAGGACATGCCGGGTGTGCTGGCGCATACCTCGTCCTTTTACCAGACATTGTTCAGCAAGATCGACCGGCATGTCGCCTGGGGCGTCGTCAATCTGCTGACGGTGCGGATCAACCATCTCCGCTCCATGACGATCAAGACCAAAAGCCGCGATACCGAAGGCCCGGCACAGATGGAGAAGATCGTCGAGGCCATCCGGAAGGGTGACGGGGACGCCGCTTACAAAGCCGCGCTCGATCACGTCACCAGCGCCTGTGCCATTGCCGAAGCCGTTCTGACGGCGCAAAAAAGCGCCGACTGACGGATTTTTCGGCTGAGATCTACCCATCCTTGTGGCTTCCCGCCGGGAGCCGCACGGATGTGGTTTTTCTTATTTTATTGTTATTTTGCAATAATTTAGAAAATCAATTTTCCGCTTCTTGACAGGCTAAACCATTTGATGTGATGGTATGCCATAATCAATAATATAAAGAGCGGAGCTTAATATGAACTGGAATCCGATTTCCCGGAAATGCACAGCCGTGCGCGCCAGAACCCTCTTGGCCGGTGCCGCACTCACTCTTTTTACCGGCGCCGCCATGGCACAGGATTGCACGCCGAAAATATCCGACGACCACCTCATCAAGCCCGGTCATCTTGTCATGGCCACCAGCCCGACCCTGCCGCCCATGGCCTATGCCGATCAGCAGGGTGTCCTGAAGGGTCTTCGTATTGAACTCGGCTATGAGATAGCCAAGCGTCTTTGCCTGAAGCCCGAATATATCAGCACCGAATACGCGACCATGGTGCCGGGTCTGCAAGGCGGGCGCTGGGACATGATCAATGCGGGCCTGTTCGTCACGGCGGAGCGGCGCAAGATCCTGTTCATGATCCCCTATGAAAACCTTGCCATCAGCATTTCCACGGCCGTCGGCGCGTCCGATCCCATCACCAAGGTCGATGATCTCGCCGGCAAAGCCGTCAGCACCGATATTGGCGGCTATGCCGAGCGCAAGATCAAGGAACTGAACGAGGACTTCAAGAAGCGCGGTCTCGCGCCGATGACCATCAACCTGTTCGATAATTACGCGACGGTTTATCAGGCACTGCGCGCCGGCCAAGTGCAGGCGGCCGTCTCCATCGATCCTGTCGCCAAGCAATATCAGGATCGCGGTGAGTTCACCCATGCGCTTTCCGGCATGTATCCGACGCCCGGTTCGCTTTCCTTCGGCAGCAAGGACGTGGCCGATGCCGTCTCCGCCGCCCTGAAGGAGATGAGGGCCGATGGTTCTCTCGAAAAGCTGATGGGCGGCTACGGTGTCAGCATGGCGCCCGGCGACCTCGCCGTTCTCGGCCCGGAAGGCTGAATTCCATCCATCTGAACTGTCATCGCGGCGGAAAAACTTTCGCCGCGACCGTTCCCGCATGAATTGGAGAAAGACGTGAAGGGTTGGAACTGGGAAGGTTTCTTCGAATATCTGACGAATTATTATCTGTTCGAGGGCGCGCTGGTAACGCTCGGCCTCACGGTCTTCGCTATGACGGCGGGTCTTGCGCTGGGTTTCGTCATTGCTGTCATGCGCATGTCGAAATACCGCATCCTGTCCGGGCCGGCCTATTTCTACACCTGGATCTTTCGCGGTACGCCGCTTCTGGTGCAGCTCATCATCATCTATACCGGCCTGCCGCAGATCGGCATCAAGCTCACCGTCCTGCAATCCACGCTGATCGGCCTGTCGCTCTGTGAGGCGGCCTATCTCTCGGAAATCGTCCGGGCGGGTATTGCCGCCGTTCCGAAAGGCCAGATCAATGCGGCCCGCGCCATCGGCATGACCGAGGCGCAGGTGATGCGCTACATCGTCGCCCCGCAGGCCTTCCGGATTATCATTCCGCCGCTTGGCAACTCCGTGAATGGCGTTTTGAAGACGACGTCGATCGCCTCGATCATCTCCATGGAGGAGCTTTTGCGCCGCACGCAGGTGCTCATTCAGGAAAAGTTCCTCGTTCTGGAGCTGTTCACGGTCGCGGCGCTTTATTACCTCGCCATGACGACCGCCTGGGAACTCATTCAGCGTCGCATCGAGAAGCGCTTCGGCAAGGCCTATGGCCCCATGTCGACTGACATACATTAAGGAGCGGTCCGATGTCGCAAGCAACCAGCATGATCGAACTGCAATCCGTCAATAAGTGGTACGGGCCAAGTTTTCAGGTTTTGACCAATTGCAGCCTGAATGTCGCCAAGGGTGAAGTCGTCGTCATCTGCGGCCCCTCCGGCTCCGGAAAATCGACCCTGATCAAATGCGTCAATGCCCTGGAAACGATCGGCAACGGCGTCATCACCGTCAACGGGGTGGAGGTGACCAACCCGAAGACCGATATGCCGAAACTGCGCTCCAAGGTGGGCATGGTGTTCCAGCATTTCGAGCTTTTCCCGCACATGACGATCCTCGAAAACCTCTGCATCGGGCAGGAGAAGGTTCTGGGCCGCTCGCCGGCGGAAGCGCTGGCCAAGGCCAATGCGCTGCTGGAGAGGGTGGGGCTGACGGCGCATGCCAGAAAATATCCCGGCCAATTGTCGGGCGGGCAGCAGCAGCGCGTCGCCATTGCCCGCGCGCTGGCGATGGATCCAGTTGCGATGCTGTTCGACGAGCCGACATCGGCGCTCGATCCGGAAATGATCAACGAGGTCCTCGACGTCATGGTCTCGCTCGCCCAGGAAGGTATGACGATGATGGTGGTGACGCATGAGATGGGTTTTGCCCGCAAGGTGGCGGACCGCATCGTCTTCATGGATGGCGGCGAAATCGTCGAGATCGGTGAGGGCGACAGTTTCTTCACCGATCCGAAAACGGATCGTGCGCGTTCTTTCCTGTCGAAAATCCTGGCGCATTAGGCTCATGACAACCGGAGCGGGTCAGCGAAACCCGCTTCAGGTTGGAGCCTCCGGCCATTCCGAACAACGCAGAATGATAGTGGCGGAGAACCGCAATGATAAACCGTGTCCTGATGCCCCGCGAAATGCTTATCGGCGGCGGCAGCCGTTTTCGACTACCCGCCGTGCTGAAATCGCTCGGCGTCACTCGCCCGCTGCTGGTCTGCGATCCCGTGATGCAGAAGCTCGGCCATGCCGATGCGCTTTTGCAGGCACTCGCTGAGGAAGGCATCAAGGCTGCCGTGTTCGCCGACGTTGTCGAAGACCCAACGGATATATCCATCGCCGCACTGGTGAAACGTATTTCCGATGGCGGCCATGACGGTCTCGTCGCACTCGGCGGCGGCAGCGCCATGGATACGGCCAAGGCGGGCGCCATCGTTGCAACGAGCGGGGAGGATTTGCGCGCCCTGAAAGTGCCGCGGATCGTGGATTTTGCCGTCATGCCGGTGATTGCCATTCCCACGACCGCCGGAACCGGTTCGGAAGTCACGCGCGCCGCCGTCGTGACGGACACGGCTGCCAGCGAAAAAATGCTGATCCTCGGCACTGCCGCTTTGCCGGTCGCGGCCATCATCGATTATGAGCTGACGCTGACATGTCCTTACCGTGTCACGGTCGATACCGGCATCGATGCGCTAACCCATGCGCTGGAGGCGCTGGTCAACCGCAACGGCAATGCCTATTCCGAGGCGCTGGCGCTTTCCGCCCTGAAGCTGATCGGCGCCAATCTTGAAAGAGTGGCTGTTAACCCGGATGACAGGGATGCGCGTGAAGCCATGATGCTGGGCGCGACCCATGCCGGGCTTGCCGTCTCCAATACGTCCACCGCACTGATCCATGGCCTGAGCCGGCCGGTCGGCGCCTTTTTCCATGTGCCGCATGGCATGTCGAATGCGATGGTGCTGCCGCTCGTCACGCAGTTTTCGCTGAAGTCCGCTCTCCAGCATTATGCTGCCGCCGCGCGGGCTCTCGGCTGTGCCGCCGCGACAGATAGCGATCAGGTCTCCGGTGCGAAGCTGGTGGAGGCCTTCCTCGGCCTGAACAGGCGACTGAAGGTGCCGACTCCGCAAGAGTTCGGTATCGACAGAAGACGCTATCTCGATCTGGTGCCGGAAATGGTGCGCCAAGGCCTCGCTTCCGGCACGCCGGCAAATAATCCCCGGGTGCCCACAGTTGCCGAAATGACGCGACTGTACGAGCTCGCCTATGACGGAAGCATCGCGGAATTTTAGACCATAATCCACTGTTAAGATTGATGATTTTCGACTTTCTGACGAAAAATCATGCGGTACTTGACAGTCATATATTATGGCATACCATAAGATATCATATTTACGGAGAGAACGCCCATGTCCATCCAGATCCGCAAGACCCTGCTGCAGGTCGAAACGACGTTGATTGAGGGAGGCAAGGCTGCCGCAACGCCTCTGAAGCTGTTCAGCGCCATCGCGGTGGTGAAAAATCCCTGGGCGGGAAAAGGCTTTGTCGAAAACCTGAAACCGGAAATCCATGCGGGTGCGCCGGTGCTGGGCGAATTGCTGACGAAGATGATCCTCGATGCCGTTGGTTCCGGCGAAGCGGTGGAGGCCTATGGCAAGGCGGCGGTTGTCGGGCTGGACGGAGAAATCGAACATGCCTCCGCGCTCATTCACACGCTGCGCTTCGGCAATCACTATCGTCAGGCAGTGGGTGCCAAGTCCTATCTTGCCTTTTGTAACACCCGTGGTCCGGGCAATGCACCGATCATGATCCCGCTGATGGACAAGAATGATGAAGGCCGCCGTTCGCATTATCTGACCATCCAGACCGCCATTCCCGATGCCCCGGCTGCGGACGAGATCGTCGTCGCACTCGGCGCTTCGGTTGGCGGCCGGCCCCACCACCGCATTGGCGACCGTTACCAGGATCTGCAGGATCTTGGTCAGGATGTTACCAACCCGGCCGGCGTTTGAGGGTGACGCCAATGCAGGAGGCCGCCACCACTTCACGGGTCAATGTTGCAACGGCAGGTGCTGCCGCGCTCCCTCGCAAGATGACCGAGGGCGGGGCGGCCTATTTTGAAGCCGGTGCCGGAGAAGAGCTGATCCTCATCCACGGCGTCGGCATGCGGCTCGAAGCCTGGGAGCCGCAGATCGACGTCTTTTCCCGCACGCACCGTGTCATCGCGGTCGACATGCCGGGCCATGGCGGCAGCGCACGCTTGCCTGCGGGCAGCACGCTTACGGATTTTGTCGGCTGGTTCGGCCGTTTTCTGGACGATATGCGGATCACCCGCGCCAATGTCGCCGGGCATTCCATGGGGGCGCTGATTTCCGGCGGTGCCGCTGCGAGCTTCGGTGATCGTGTCGCGCGCGTCGGTTACCTGAACGGTGTTTATCGCCGTGATCCGGCAGCGAAGGCGGCGGTGCTCGCGCGGGCTGAGGCCATCCGCACCGAGGGCGTGGACAAGCAAGGCCCGCTGCTGCGCTGGTTCGGCGATGACGCCAAGAGCCAGCATGCGCGGGAGCTGACACGCTGCTGGCTGGAAATGGTCGATGCGGAAGGTTACGCGGTTGCCTATACGGCCTTTGCCGGTGGCGACGAGACCTATGCTGATCGCTGGCCGTCGGTCACCTGCCCGGCGCTTTTTCTGACCGGTTCCGACGATCCGAACTCGACGCCTTTGATGGCCGAACAGATGGCGGCGATCACGCCGCGCGGCTACGCTCGCATCGTTGAGGCGCACCGGCATATGGTCAATCTGACCGC
The DNA here is from genome assembly GCF_005221325.1 of Agrobacterium tumefaciens. Taxonomy (NCBI): domain Bacteria; kingdom Pseudomonadati; phylum Pseudomonadota; class Alphaproteobacteria; order Hyphomicrobiales; family Rhizobiaceae; genus Agrobacterium; species Agrobacterium tumefaciens. Next base: position 1,585,629 of record NZ_CP039889.1, read on the forward strand.
ACCTGAAACTGTCAATGCATTGATGGCCGAATGGCTGGCTATTGAGGAGGAGCCGCAATGACTGTTGCAACGCTTGACCCGCGCGCCTTGCGCGACGCATTCGGCGCTTTCGTGACGGGAGTGACCATCGTAACCACGCGGGATGATGCGGGAAAGCCCGTTGGCTTCACCGCCAATTCCTTCACCTCGGTATCGCTCGATCCGCCGCTGCTCTTGATCTGCCTCGCACGTACCTCGCGCAATTTTTCGACGATGACCGGCGCGAAAAACTTCGCCGTCAACGTTTTGTCGGAAAGCCAGAAGGATCTGTCCAATACTTTCGCGCGCCCGGTGGAGGATCGTTTTGCTGCCGCCGAATGGTCGGATGCGCCGCAGGGTTCGCCCGTCTTTGTCGATGTCGCGGCCTGGTTCGAATGCACCATGCAGGAGGTTATCGAGGCGGGTGATCATGTCATCCTGCTTGGCCGCATCGGCGCTTTCGACAATAGCGGCCTGAATGGTCTCGGTTATGCGCGCGGCGGTTATTTCACGCCGATGCTGGCCGCCAAGGCGGTGTCAGCGGCGGCTGAGGGTGAAATTGTCGTCGGCGCGGTGCTGGAACGGCGTGGCGAGATTTACCTTGTCGGCGAGGATGTGTTGTCGCTTCCCGGCTGTGTTGTGGCGGGCGGCGATCCGGTGGCGGCGCTGACGTCGCGGCTTGAGGAACTTACTGGACTGTCAGTCCGCACTGGCTTTCTTTATTCCGTTTACGAAAACAAGGCGGATGGCCGCCAGCATATCGTCTACCACGCACTTGCCGAGGGCGATGATGCACCGCGTCAGGGCCGCTTCCTGTCGCCCGGCGCGCTCGGCTCCGCAAAATTCGACTCCGGTGCGACGGCGGATATCGTCAATCGTTTCGCGCTGGAAAGCTCCATCGGCAATTTCGGCGTTTATGTCGGAAACGAGACCGCCGGCAAGGTTCATCCCATTTCCATGAAGGGGGCAAACCCATGAAATTTTCGCTCTTCGTCCACATGGAGCGGCTGGACGCCTCGCAGGATCACAAGACCCTCTATGAGGAGTTCGTTACCCTTTGCGAAATCGCCGATCGCGGCGGCATGCATGCCATCTGGACTGGCGAACATCACGGCATGGATTTCACCATTGCGCCCAACCCCTTCGTAACGATCGCCGATCTGGCCCGCCGCACGAAGACGGCGCGTCTTGGCACCGGCACTGTCATCGCGCCCTTCTGGCATCCGATCAAGCTTGCCGGCGAAGCGGCGATGACCGACCTCATCTGCGATGGCCGGCTCGATATCGGCATAGCCCGCGGCGCCTACTCCTTCGAATATGAGCGGCTGCTTCCCGGCCTCGATGCCTGGGGCGCCGGCCAGCGCATGCGTGAGCTGATCCCCGCCGTCAAAGGTGTCTGGGCGGGCGATTACGCCCATGATGGCGAGTTCTTCAAATTCCCGGCCACGACCTCCGCTCCCAAGCCGCTGCAACAGCCTTTTCCGCCGATCTGGGTGGCGGCGCGCGATCCGAATTCGCACGAATTCGCCGTCGCCAATGATTGCAACGTGCAGGTAACACCGCTGTGGCAGGGCGACGATGAGGTGGAAACCCTCATGGGCCGCTTCAACGATGCCTGCGCCAAAAACCCGGAAAAACAGCGCCCGAAAATCATGCTGCTGCGCCATACCTATGTCGGTTCCGATGAAGCCGATATCGCGCAGGCCGCCCATGAGATGAGCGTCTATTACAATTATTTCTTCGCCTGGTTCAAAAACGAGAAGCCGGTTCATCAGGGCCTCATCGAGCGCATTGCGCCAGAGGATATTACTGGAAACGCCATGCTTTCCGGCGATGTCATGCGCAAAAACAACGTCGTCGGTGATGCCGATGAGGTCATTGCCCGGCTCAAAAGCTACGAGGCCATGGGTTACGACGAATATTCCTTCTGGATCGATACGGGCATGAGTTTCGAGCGCAAGAAAGCGTCGCTGGAGCGTTTCCTGTCCGATGTCATGCCGGCTTTTACGGAGTAAGATGATGCGCCGTTTTCAGTGCTATATCGACGGATGTTTCGAGGATGGTGAGGGGCACTTTTCCAGCCTCGATCCCGCAACCGGTCAGCCCTGGGCCGACATGCCGGAAAGCCGCGAGGCGGATATCGGCCGTGCGGTCGAGGCCGCGCACCGGGCGCTTTACGAGGATGCGTCCTGGTCGAAACTGACGGCGACGCAGCGCGGCAAGCTGCTTTACCGGCTGGCTGATCTGGTTGCGGAAAATGCGAAGACGCTCGCCGAACTCGAAACCCGTGATACCGGCAAGATCATCCGCGAAACGTCGGCGCAGATCGCCTATGTTGCTGATTATTATCGCTATTATGCGGGCCTCGCGGACAAGATTGAGGGCGCCTATCTGCCGATCGACAAGCCGGATATGGATGTCTGGCTGCGGCGCGAGCCGGTTGGTGTCGTCGCGGCGATCGTGCCGTGGAACAGCCAGCTGTTTCTTGCTGCCGTGAAGATTGGTCCGGCGCTGGCCGCAGGCTGCACCATTGTCGTCAAGGCTTCGGAAGATGGGCCCGCGCCGCTGCTGGAATTTGCGCGGCTGGTGCATGAGGCCGGTTTTCCCGCTGGTGTTGTCAACGTTGTTACCGGTTTCGGCGCCTCGTGCGGCAATGCGCTCGCCACCCATCCGAAGGTGGCCCATATCGCCTTCACCGGCGGCCCGGAAACGGCGCGTCACATCGTCCGCAACTCTGCCGAAAACCTTGCCTCGACATCGCTGGAACTCGGCGGCAAATCGCCGATCCTCGTTTTTGCCGATGCCGATCTCGAAAGCGCGGCCAATGCACAGGTGGCAGGCATCTTCGCCGCGACCGGCCAGAGCTGCGTTGCCGGTTCGCGGCTGATCGTCGAAAGAAGCGTCAAAGATCGTTTCCTCGACATCCTGAAAGCCAAGGCTGAGGCGATCCGCATCGGCTCACCGCTGGAGATGACCACCGAAGTGGGGCCGCTCGCGACGGAGCGTCAGAGAAAACACATCGTTGGGCTTGTGTCTGCCTCCGTAGAAGCGGGTGCGAAAGTGGTGACGGGCGGTGCGCCCGTTGACGGCGATGGTTATTTCTACCGTCCGACCATTCTTGATTGCGATGGCATTCGTTCGCCTTCCCTGGAGAAGGAATTTTTTGGCCCGGTCCTTTCCGTCGTTTCCTTTGAAACTGAAGCGGAAGCCATTTCGCTTGCCAATGACACCGTCTATGGCCTTGCATCCGGCGTCTTCACGCAGAACCTGACACGGGCCCATCGCCTGATGAAGGCAATCCGCGCCGGTATCGTCTGGGTAAACACCTATCGCGCGGTTTCGCCGATTGCGCCCTTTGGCGGCTTCGGCCTTTCAGGCGATGGCCGTGAGGGCGGGCTGGCGGCAGCGCTTGATTATACGCGCACCAAGACCATATGGCTGCGCACCTCCGACGATCCGATCCCCGATCCTTTCGTGATGCGGTGAGCCGATGTTTTACGAGATCCGCACCTATCAGCTGAAGAACGGCGCGATCCCGGCCTATCTAAAGGTCGTGGAGGAAGAGGGTATCGAAATCCAGAAGAGCCATCTCGGCGAACTGGTGGGTTACTTCTTTTCCGAGATCGGGCCGATCAACGAGATCGTCCATATCTGGGCCTTTTCCAGCCTTGACGATCGCGAGGAACGGCGCGCGCGGCTGATGGCCGATCCGCGCTGGTTATCCTTCCTGCCGAAAATCCGCGACCTCATTGAAGTCGCCGAAAACAAGATCATGAAGCCGGCGCGGTTTTCACCGCTGGGGTGAAAGCACCGGCAAAGACGTGCATGCCAACAACAAACTCTAAACGGAGTAAGGGAACATGAGATCGAAACTGGTATTGTCGACATGCGCAGCACTTTTCGCCCTCGGCGCAGCCGCTCAGGCGAGTGACCTGGTCTTTTCCAGCTGGGGAGGAACCACGCAGGACGCCCAGAAGGCGGCCTGGGCTGAGAAATTCATGGTGGAAACCGGCATTAACGTGCTGCAGGATGGCCCCACTGATTACGGTAAGTTGAAGGCCATGGTCGAGGCAAACGGCGTGACATGGGATGTCGTCGATGTCGAAGGCGACTATGCCGCGCAGGCCGGCCCCAAGGGTCTGCTTGAAAAGCTGGATTTCAGCGTCATCGATAAAACGAAGCTCGACCCCCGCTTCGTGACGGATTATTCCGTCGGCAGCTTCTATTATTCCTTCGTCATTGGCTGCAATGTCGATTCAGTCGCTGCCTGCCCCAAGAGCTGGGCCGATCTTTTCGATACGGCAAAATTTCCGGGCAAACGCACTTTCTACAAGTGGTCGGCACCAGGTGTGATCGAAGCGGCACTTCTGGCCGACGGCGTTACGGCCGACAAGCTTTATCCGCTTGATCTCGACCGTGCTTTCAAGAAGCTCGACACGATCAAATCTGATATCATCTGGTGGTCCGGCGGCGCGCAGTCGCAGCAATTGATAGCGTCCGCCGAAGCACCCTTCGGCAGCGTCTGGAATGGCCGTATGACCGCTCTCGAGCAGAGCGGTGTCAAGGTGGAGACATCCTGGGCGCAGAATATCACTGCGGCGGATTCGCTCGTTGTCCCGAAGGGAACGAAGAGCAAGGATGCGGCGATGAAGTTCATTGCTCTCGCCACCTCTGCACAGGCGCAGGCGGATATGGCGACGGCGACTGGCTATGCCCCGGTCAATATCGAATCCGCCAAGCTGATGGATCCGAAAATCGCCAAGTCCCTGCCGGACCAGCAGACGGCGAGCCAGGTCAATGCCGATATGAACTACTGGGCGCAGCATCGCGATGAAATCGGCGAGCGCTGGTACGCCTGGCAGGCGAAATAAGATAACGGCGCGGGCTGCCATTGGCGCCCGCGCAATTTTCCACGTCCGGGAGGTTTGGACATGGTCTCGCTTACCGATGAAACAGTCAGACCGAAGGCGCGGGTGCGGATGCCCTTCCGGGCCGGCAATTTTGCCGCCACCCTGCCGGCGCTCGGTCTCCTCATCCTGTTCTTTGTCGTTCCTGTCCTCATCCTGCTGTCGCGCAGCGTGACCGAACCCGTCTTCGGCCTTGGCAACTATGCCGAACTCCTGGGTAGCTCCACCTATTTGAAGATTTTCTTCAATACCTTTGCGGTGTCGGCGCTGGTGACGGTCGTGTCGCTGGCAATCGGTTTTCCGGTCGCCTGGGCGCTTGCCATCATGCCCTCGCGGCTTGCCTCCATCGTTTTTGCCATCCTGCTTCTGTCGATGTGGACCAATCTTCTGGCCCGCACCTATGCCTGGATGGTGCTGTTGCAGCGAACGGGTGTCGTCAACAAGACGCTGATGGGACTGGGCATCATCGACAAGCCGCTGGCGCTGGTCAACAATCTCACCGGCGTGACGATTGGCATGACCTATATCATGCTGCCTTTCATCATCATTCCGCTCTATGGCGTCATTCGCAAGATCGATCCGGCTATTCTGCAGGCGGCGTCTCTGTGCGGCGCCACCCGCTGGCAGGCACTGACGCGCGTTCTCATCCCGCTTGCCGCACCCGGCATGATGGCCGGCGCGCTGATGGTTTTCGTCATGTCGCTCGGTTATTTCGTCACGCCGGCGCTGCTCGGCGGCACGGCGAACATGATGTTGGCCGAGCTCATCGCCCAGTTCGTGCAGTCGCTGGTTAACTGGGGCATGGGCGGGGCGGCAGCCTTCGTGCTTCTGGTGGTCACGCTCGCTCTTTATGCGGTGCAGCTGAAATTCTTCGGCGCGGCCGGGGCAGGAGGGCGCTGACATGCTTTTGAACTATAACAGCCTCGGCCTCTGGAAATGGCTGCTCCTCCTCATCACCGTGCTGACCTCGGCATTTCTGATCCTCCCGATCGTTTTCATCGCCGCTTTGTCCTTCGGCTCGTCACAATGGCTGATCTTTCCGCCGCCCGGCTGGACGCTGAAATGGTATGCGGATTTCTTCGCTGATCCCAGATGGCTGGAGGCCGCCTGGACGAGCCTGCGCATTGCGCTGATGGTCACGGTACTCTCCGTCCTGATCGGTCTCGTGGCTTCTTTCGGGTTGGTGCGTGGCCGGTTCATCGGGCGCGGCACGCTGCGCGCGCTGTTCATGACGCCGATGATCCTGCCCGTCGTGGTCCTTGCGGTGGCGCTTTACGCTTTTTTCCTGAAACTCGGCCTTGCGGGCACCACCACCGGTTTCGTCATCGCCCATCTCGTCGTTGCGCTGCCTTTCTCCATTCTGGCGCTGACCGGCGCGCTCGAGGGTTTCGACAAGTCGATCGAGGATGCGGCGGTGCTGTGTGGCGCCAGCCCGTTGCAAGCGAAAATCCGCATCACGCTTCCCGCCATCAGCCACGGGCTGTTTTCGGCGGCGCTCTTTTCCTTCCTCACCTCCTGGGATGAGGTGGTGCTGGCGATCTTCATGGCAAGCCCGACATTGCAGACCCTGCCGGTGAAAATCTGGGCGACCCTGCGTCAGGATCTGACGCCCGTCATCGCCGCCGCCTCCACGCTTCTCATCGCGGTGACCATCATTCTCATGCTGCTTGTCGCGGCTGTGCGAAAAGGACTGAAAACATGAACAAACCGCTCCTGCAAATTCGTGGCATCGCCAAGCAATACGGGCCGGTCGTCGCCGTTCAGGACGTCACTCTCGACGTGCAGCCGGGTGAGTTCATGACCTTTCTCGGTCCATCCGGTTCCGGCAAGAGCACGACGCTATACATCCTTGCCGGCTTCGAGCAGCCGACGTCGGGCGATATCCTGCTGAATGGCGAGAGCCTGCTGTCGACGCCATCGCACAAGCGCAATATCGGCATGGTCTTCCAGCGTTACACCCTGTTTCCGCATCTGTCGGTCGGCGAGAACATCGCCTTCCCGTTGAAGGTTCGCCGCAAGAGCAAGGCGGAAATCGATGCCAGGGTGAAGGAAATGCTGCGGCTCGTTCGCCTCGAAGGTTTCGAGGACAGGAAACCCGCGCAGATGTCCGGTGGCCAGCAGCAGCGCGTGGCGCTGGCGCGGGCGCTCGCCTATGACCCGCCGGTGCTTCTGATGGATGAGCCGCTATCGGCGCTCGACAAGAAGCTGCGCGAGGAAATCCAGTTCGAAATCCGTCGCATTCACCAGCAGACGGAAGTGACGATCCTCTACGTCACCCACGATCAGGAAGAAGCCTTGCGTCTTTCCGACCGGATTGCGGTGTTTTCAAAAGGGGTGATCGACCAGATCGGCACGGGGCCTGAACTCTATGCTCATCCTACCACCCGTTTTGTGGCCGAATTCATCGGGGACAGCGATTTCATCGCCTGCGACCTGCTTGCTGCATCCGGCGGCAAGGCGACGGTATCGCTCGGCCGGGGTATCGTCTTCGATCATATTCCGATGCATGGCGAGGCTGCGCCGGGCAAGAAAGCGGCGCTGATGCTGCGTCCGGAACGCCTGCAGCTCAGCCGCAACCGGCCGGTTGCTTCCGCCGGTTTTCAGGCCACGGTCAGCGATATCACCTTCCTTGGCAACAACGTCCATGTGGTTGCCCATACCGGTTCGGGCGAGCCGCTTGCCGTGCGATTGCCCTTCGGCCATGAGGCGATTTCCGGTCTCAACCGGGGCGATCTCGTGCACTTGGCCTTCGACCCGGCGTCAGCCCAGGTTTTCTGTTGAGGGATCGGCTCCATGCATCTGAATGACCCCACGCTCTTCGGTGAAAAAGTGCCCGTGGCCGGACGCTGGATCGGCTGCGATGGCCGCGAGACGGCGATGATCCGCAATCCCGCGACGGGGGAAATCGTCGGGCGGGTTCCCGAACTGGGCGCAACGGAAACGCAGGATGCAATCACTGCTGCCGTGTTTGCCCAGAAGGCATGGGCGCGCCGCACGGCCGGTGAGCGCGCGACGATCCTGAAGGCGTGGCACCGGCTCGTCATGGAAAACCGGGATGATCTCGGCATGATCCTGACGCTGGAACAGGGCAAGCCCCTGGCGGAAGCCAAAGGCGAAATCGTCTATGGCGGAAGCTTCATCGAGTGGTTTGCCGAAGAGGCACGCCGCATCAATGGTGAGACGGTGCCCGGCCATCAGCCGGACAAGCGCATTCTGGTTCTCCGTCAACCGGTCGGCGTCGTCGCGGCCATCACGCCGTGGAATTTCCCCAATGCCATGATTACCCGTAAAGTCGGCCCGGCGCTGGCTGCGGGTTGCGCGGTTGTGCTGAAACCCGCGCCGCAGACGCCGTTTTCGGCCATCGCTCTCGCCATCCTCGCCGAGCGCGCGGGCCTGCCGCTCGAACTTTTCAGCATATTGACGGGACCTGCAGCGGAAATCGGCGGCGTGCTGACCGCAAGCCCGGATATCCGTCTCCTGACCTTCACCGGCTCGACGCGCACGGGAGAACATCTTTACCGGCAATGCGCGCCGACGATCAAGAAACTCGGGCTGGAGCTCGGTGGCAATGCGCCCTTCATCGTGTTTGATGACGCTGATCTCGATGCCGCGGTGGAAGGGGCGCTGATTGCCAAGTTTCGCAACAACGGCCAGACCTGCGTCTGTGCCAACCGGCTTTATGTGCAGAGCGGTGTTTATGATGCCTTCGCTGAAAAATTCGCACGGGCGGTATCCGCGCTGAAGGTTGGCAACGGATTGGAAGAGGGAAGCATTCTGGGCCCACTCATCGATGGTAACGCCGTTGCCAAGGTGGAAGCGCATATCGCCGATGCGCTCTCAAAAGGCGCTCAAATTGCCGCAGGTGGCAGCAGGCATGCGCTCGGCGGCAATTTTTTCGAGCCGACGATCCTGCGCAACGTGACTGCCGGCATGCAGGTCGCGCGCGAGGAAACATTCGGGCCACTCGCCCCGCTTTTCCGTTTCGAAGACGAAGAGGATGTGATCGCGCAGGCCAACAATACCGATTTCGGTCTTGCCTCCTATTTTTATGCGCGTGACCTGTCCCGAGTCTTCCGGGTTGCCGAGGCGCTCGAATATGGCATGGTCGGCGTCAATACGGGCGCGATTTCCACCGCTGAGGCGCCTTTTGGCGGCGTCAAAATGTCAGGTCTCGGCCGGGAGGGGTCACGCCACGGCATCGAGGAATATACCGAACTTAAATATGTCTGCATCGGTGGCATCGGCTGAGGCCGGACCTTGAAGAATGATGCCTAAGTCAGCAGCCTGCGCATGATTAGATCGGGGGAGCAAGTGCTGCCGGTGTTGCTGACCGCGATCCGCCTGAGGCAACGGATTATTACCGCATGCTACGTGGCCAGAAGCCGAACGGCCCTGATCACGCTGATTACAGCGATACGGGCCGGCCTCGCTGCGGATGGAGCAGATCGACGGCGTGGTGATAACCTTCACTGCCAGATGCCATTTTGATCTCGGCAGCCGCGACAATCTTTATTTGATGCCGAAACCGAGGCGGCGCAATGTTTGGCTCAGTTCCGCGCGGCCTTTCAGCGCGGCGGCATTCTCCACACGCTGGGCAATGGGCGCTGTCCAGCCGTTTTGCGGCAGGCCCTGTTTTTCCTGAAACACCTTCAAGACCTCGTCGTATGAATTGAGATCATCGCTTGCGGGTTCCGAATAGGTTTCATGAAACAGAATGGAGGATTGCGACAGGCGCGGTTTGACGTCGGTTTTTACCGCCGGGTCGGGATAGCCGACCGTGAGACCGAAGACGGCGATGGTCTCGGGAGGAAGGTTCAGCTCACGGGACACTTCTTCCGGCCTGTTACGAATGCCGCCGACGTAGCAGGAGCCGAGACCGAGTGAATCAATTGCGGCAACCGCATTCTGCGCGGCCAGCGCCGCATCGATGGCGCCGATAAGGAAGCTTTCCAGATAATCCAGCCCTTCGCCCCTGTTCCCCTGGTTTGAAGCGACCGTGCGCAGTCTTTTCAGGTCGACCAGCCAGATGAGAAAAACGGGTGCATCCTTTATGTGGCCGTTACCACCCGTGAAGTCTGCCAGTCGCGCCTTGCGATCCTTATCCTTAACTGCCACCACGCTCCACGCCTGAAGATTGGACGATGTGGGCGCAGATTGGGCTGCCGCGACCAGAAGTTCCAGGCTACCCTCCGGCAGAGCTTTGGGCAGATAGGCGCGGGTGGTGCGATGGTTCAGCAGGGCGTCAATCGTGTCGTTCCAGAAAGGCGGAGAAAAACCGGCTATCGCGCCGTAACGGGCCTCGACCCGCTGCTGGGGAATTTCCAGTTTGGTGATCGGACTGGACAGGTTCATCGTGTGACGCTCCGTAATATGGGTGAGGGAATGCAGGGTCTCCGGCAGGATTGGAAGGCCGTCCAAGACGTATCATTTCATATGCTTCTCCAGCCCATCTGCCGAGCAACGTCCTACTCAATCTCGATTTTTCAGTGAAACAATGTTTCCGCGGGAGTTAGAAAGGAAACTCCAGTGAGATTTCCCTCTCATTCGCATCGGTCGCGGAGACGCAACGAGGATTTGGAGCAAGCCGACAATTCGGCACAAATTCTGGTGCGTTGCTGACCACGTCATGAAATATAATTCCGCAAGAAATGTTTCCTTTGTGGGTTGAGAAGAATTTTCTTCTTAGGAAGATGCCGCTTTGCCCTGATGCTTTTGTCATCGAAACGCTGTTTTCAAACGGGATTTTCATGACGATAGGACGCCGCCAGTTCAACAAGATGCTTCTTCTGGCAACGGCAGGAACGGCGCTGCCCGGTTCGGTCTTTGCTGCGAACGGCGCGACCGGTCGTCCCGTATCCGGGGGGACGCTCAAGCTCCTTTATCGCGTCGATCCCGGTAACGCCCTTTTTGCCATCAATACATCGTCCGGCACGGGACAGGCGATCGGTCCCAAAATTGTAGAAGGTCTTCTGACGTTCGATTTCGACCTCAATCCCCAGCCTCTGCTGGCCACCGATTGGTCCGTTTCGGATGACCATCTGCGCTACACGTTCAAGCTCCGCCCGAATGTGAAATGGCACGACGGCCGGGATTTCACGTCGGAAGATGTTGCTTTTTCGATTTTCCGCCTGAAGGAAGCCCATCCACGCGGCCGCATCACCTATCAGAACGTCGCGGCGGTGGAAACGCCGGATCCGCTAACCGCCATCATCGTTCTGTCCAAACCCGCGCCGTTCCTGATCGCCGCACAATCGAGTTCGGAATCGCCGATCGTACCGAAGCACATTTTCGAAAAGCTGAAGCCCGCCGATGGACAGACGCTGCAGACCGCGATTGGCACCGGTCCCTTCAAACTGACGGAATGGACGCCGGGCAGCCATCTGATCTTCGAAAGAAATCCCGATTACTGGGATGCGGGCAAACCCTATCTCGACCGCATCGTCCTGCGCATCATCACCGACCCCGCTGCACGGGCGGTGGCTCTGGAAACGGGGGAGGTGGATATCGGCGACAATCCGGTTCCGCTGGCGGATCTCGAGCGGCTGAAGCAGAACCCCGATCTTGTTCTGGACACCAATACCTATGCCTATGCTGGGCCACAGCAGCAGTTGTTCTTCAATTACGATAACGAGATTTTCCGCAAGAAAGATGTTCGGCTGGCCATTGCCAAGGCGATCAACCTCGATGAAATCGTCAATGTGGCGCTCTTCGGTTATGCGCAGATATCGCCAAGCCCTGTCAGCACGGCCCTGCCGAACTGGTACGACGCGTCGGTCAAGGCCCATGCCTATGACCCGAAGGAAGCGGAAAGGCTGCTCGACGCGGCGGGATATCCGCGCAAGGATGGCGGCAAGCGTTTTCCAGTGCGGTTGACCTATAATTCCTATCTGACACCCGGCTATGCCGATGTCCTTCGCAGCCAGCTTGAAAGGATCGGGATCGCGGTCGAAATCCGGAAATACGATCTGCCGACCTATCTCAAGACGGTTTATACGGACCGCGCCTTCGATCTGGTGGTGGAATCCCTTTCCAATACCTTCGATCCGTCGCTCGGCATCCAGCGCGCCTATTGGAGCAGGAATTTCAAGATCGGGTTGCCTTTTTCCAACGCGGCCAACTACGCCAATCCTGAGGCGGATGCGCTTCTCGAGGCCGCGGCCATCGAGCCCGATCCGAAGAAGCGCTGGGTAACCTGGAGCAGGTTCCAGCATCTCATCCATGACGAAGTCGCCTCGGTCGATCTAGTGGCGGCGGGAAGCCAGATCGTGGCGCACAAGCGGGTCAGAAATTACGTCACCGGCGCGCAGGGGCTCAACTGGAGTTTCGGCGATCTGTGGCTCGACCCAACGGCCTAACCCTCACGTAAAAACCAATCTGTCAGGAGGATATGCGATGTCTGTACAGGCGCTAACCAAGGATCGTCTCATCGAATGGCTGGGAGATGGCGAGGAACTTGCCGTTCTCGATATCCGCCCCGCTGAAGAGGTGGGATATGCGTCGCCGCTATTTGCGACCAATCTTCCGGCGGATCGGCTGGAGGCGGAAATAAACCGCTTCATCCCGCGCCCCGCGGTGCGAACTGTTCTGGTGGACGATGGAAAAGGAAGCGCGGAACAGGCGGTAGGACGACTTGCCGCGCTCGGCTGGAGCGACATTCACTTTCTGCGCGGTGGAATACCGGCATGGATCGAGGGCGGCATCGATAACCTGCCGACATTCGATATTCCCGGCGTTCCTTTCGTCCAGAAGGTACGGCAGGAAAAGGATACGCCCGTGGTCTTTGCCCGTGAACTGAAGGCGTGGAGGGACGCCGGTGAGGATGTCGTCGTCATCGATACCCGTACAATAGCGGAATACGAAAAGGCGCATGTGCCGGGCGCCATCGGCGTGCCGGGTGCGGAACTTTTGCTGCGTTTCGCCGATGTCGTGCCATCACCGAAAACGAGGGTCGTCGTTTCCTGCGCGGGTTTGCCCCGCGCAATTCTGGGCGCGCAGACTTTGATCGATGCCGGTGTCGAAAACGCAGTCAGCTATCTGCACGAAGGAACACGCGGCTGGACGGATGACGGGTTTGAACTGGAAACGGGGCATTCACAGATATATCCGCCCGCGAGTGACGATGCCAAAGACATTGCAAAGGCGCGGCTCCAAACATTCTCCCGTGACGACGACCTGCTGTTCATTGACCGCCAGACGGCCGAAACATGGCTGCGGGACAAGGCGCGAACCACCTATTTTCTTGATGTGAGAACGCCGGAAGAATTCGCGGCTTCGCATCTTGAAGGTTCTATTTCTTCTGAGGGCGGGCAGCTTCTCGGTGTTGCCTATCGCACCGTTGCCGTGCGCGGCGCCCGGATCATTCTCGTGGATGACCTGCTGGGCGCCCGCGCCCGCGTCGTGGCGCATTGGCTGAAACGGCGAGGTTTTGAAATCGCTGTTAATCTGCATGATTTCGAAAAGGGTGTCGAAGCCGCCGCGGCATAAGCGCCTCTCGAATTTCGCCAGACCGCTCTACAGACAGGGATTTGTAATGACCAATGCCAGCCAGGCCTGGGGTTCCGCGCCCAGCGCACGCTTCGACACGATAGCCGAAAGATTTCGGGGGATTTTTTCTGAAATTGGCAGAGATGCCATCCGACACGATCTGGATCGCGAGCTGCGTTTTGACGATTATGAAACTTTGAAAAAGGCCGGCTTTTCCAGGCTGCGCCTGCCGGAAGAGTTTGGTGGTCTAGGCCTGACATTGCCTGAACTTTTCGGCCTGATCATCGAATTGGCGGAAGCAGACCCCAATCTCACCAATGCTTACCGCAGCCATCTGGGGTTCACGGAAGATCTGCTTAATGCAGCACCCTCGCCATGGCGGGATGCATGGCTCACGCGGATCGGACACGACGAAACCATCGGCAGCGGGTTTTCCGAAGTCGGTGATGCTCGGCTTGGAACCTATTCCACTCAACTCACGCGCGATGGCAGCGGCTGGCGGCTGAATGGCGAGAAATATTATACGACCGGCTCGCTTTATGCGGACTGGATCACGCTGGGCGCCGTGGATGGTGACGGCGCGCCGATTGGCGCGCTTGTTCCCACGAAGGCCGAAGGTGTCGAGATTCTCAACGACTGGGACGGTTTTGGGCAGGCGTTGACGGCCAGCGGCACAGCGCGTTTCACGGATGTGGCGATTTCCGATGATCTCATCAAGCCAAGCGCTCTTCGCTTTAGCTATTCGGGCGGTTTTTTCCAGCTCGTCCATCTGGCTTCGCTTGCCGGTATTGGCCGTGCGGCCGCCTCGGAGATTGCCCGCCATGTAGCGGAGCGCAGGCGGGTCTATCAGCGGAGCAACGCCTCGCGCTTTGCCGACGACCCACAGGTGCTTCAGGTCGTAGGGCGGATAAGAGGTGCGGCCTACAGCGCCGGTGTCATCGTGTTGAAGGCGGCAGAAGCCTTGCAGGCTGCCTATGAGGCCAATCTTTCCGGAGATGAGGAGCGCATCGTCCTGGCAAACCGCAATGCAGACCTTGAAGTCAGCCAATCCGTTACGGTGGTCAGCAATCTTATCCTCGATGCGTCCACGGTCCTTTTCGACACGCTCGGCGCTTCCGCGGCAAAACGTAGCCATGGCCTTGATCGTCATTGGCGAAACGCCCGCACCATAACCTCGCACAATCCGCGCATCTATCACGACCGTATCGTGGGAGATTTCGCCGTTAACGGCATTTCACCAACGCCACATGGAGGTGTGGGGATAGCAGCGCGGGGGGAGAAGGAAAAAACTGAAGCGTGATCAAAGCGGGTGGCACGATAGCGATGTGCAGTAGGGCCGGTATTTCCGCATCCACTCAGTGCAAAACAGGATAGTGAAATTGGGCAGGATTTATCGTGATTTTACGGAGCTTGTCGGCAATACGCCGCTGGTGGAACTCGCCAGAATCCGTCAGAAATATGATCTTCCATCGAGAATTCTCGCCAAGATCGAGTATCTCAATCCCGCCGGCAGCGTAAAGGATCGGACGGCATGGGGCATCATCCGCGAGGCGGAGAAGACCGGCAGACTGAAGCCGGGTGATCTTCTTTTCGATCTTACCAGTGGCAATACGGGCATTGGAATTGCGGCGGTCGCGTCCGCGCGGGGATACCGTACGAAATTTTACCTTCGCAATACGATCAGTGAGGACAAGATCAATATTCTACGGCAATTCGGATCTGAAATCGAATTGATCGGAAATGAGGAGCTTTTCCAGCCTGATGCGATCCATCGCATCATCGACCGGATCAAGGCTGAAAATCCTGGCGCGTTTTATACCGGGCAGCGATCCAATGACGCCAATCCGCAGGTGCATTTTGAGACGACCGGACCGGAAATATGGCGCGACACCGACGGAGATATCGATATTCTGGTCGGCACGGTGGGTACGGGCGGCACTCTTTCCGGCGCGGGGCGTTTCCTGAAGGCGCAAAAACCGGAGATAAGGATCGTTGTTGCCGAACCCACTCCCGAGTCCGTGCCTTCCCCTGACAAACCCGATGCCCCCACCATTGAAGGTGTCCACAAGGTCACGGATGTGGAGGCGGGCACGTTGCCGGAGACCTACAACAAGGAGGTCGTGGATGAGATCGTTGCCGTTTCCACCGAACAGGCGCGGCGTGCGGCGCTGACCGTTGCAAGAGAGGAGGGTTTCCTTGTCGGAACCTCTTCCGGCGCGGCCATCGCCGTCGCGATCGAGCTTTCACGCCGTGCGGAAAACAGAGGCAAGACGATTGCGGTCGTATTTCCGGACAGTGGTGAGCGTTATCTCTCGCTTTTTGATAGCCTTGACTGAAAAGGTCATTCAACTCATCGGGAATTGCGAATTGAGTAGCGCTCACACTGCGGGAATATTTGGGGCTGCCCCCATCTGTTTTCTGAATGCATTTTCGAATGACAAAGAAGATCAATGCACCGTCAGGCCGAGATTGCCTCGCAATGTTTGTGTCTGATAATCTTTGCGATAGACGCCCCATTCCTGAAGATAGGGAATGACTTTGTCGACGAATTCATCGAAACCCGTCGGCGTGAGATGCGGCGCAAACACGAAGCCGTCTGCGGCATTCTCCTGAACATAGTTGTTGATCTGCCTCGCCACGGTTTCCGGCGTGCCGATGAAATGCTGGCGGGCGGTTACCTTGATGACGAGCTGCCGAATGCTCAATTTTTCCCGTTCGGCGATTTCCCGCCAGACGCGGGCGGTTTCGAGCCGGTCATCGACACGACTGGCGCGGCCCTGAGCAAGGGCGGGAGAGGAGACTTCAGGATCGATCTCGGGCAGCGGTCCGTCTGGATCGTAGGAGGACAGGTCGCGATTCCATACCTGCTCCAGGAAAACGATCGCGTTTTTGGGGCTTACCTGCTGCAGACGAATGGCGCGTTGTCGTTCTTCGGCGTCTTCCTGACTGTCACCCAGCACGAAAGCGGCGCCGGGCAATATCTTGAGATCGCCCGGGGAGCGGCCATATCTGGAAAGTCGCGCCTTGACGTCCTTATAGAAGGCCTGGCCATCCTCCAGCGTGCCGTGGCGCGAATAGATGAGGTCTGCATGGCTCGCCGCCAGCTCGCGTCCAGTCTCGGAATCGCCGGCCTGTGCGATTACGGGTGCTCCCTGCGGCGAAGGGGGCAGGTCCGATCGTCCGGCAATATCGAAGTGCTCGGCCTTGAAGGCGAAGTCCTGTCCTTTCCAGATCGCCCGCGCTGCCTCGATGAATTCCCTTGCGCGCTCATAACGTTCGGCAAACGGCAAATGGTCGCCCCTGCGGAAATTTGCGCCGGTAAAGGCGCCCGGCGAGGTGACGACGTTCCATCCGGCGCGGCCGTTTGAAAGCACATCAAGCGTGGCGAGCTGGCGGGCAAGCGGATAGGGCTCGTTGAAGGTGGTCGTGAGCGTTCCGATCAGGCCGACATTGCGGGTGACGGCGGCGATTGCCGTCAGTATCGCCAGGGTGTTTGGTCGCCCTACGACATCCAGTTCGTGAAAGCGGCCCTTTTGCTCGCGCACCCGCAGGCCCTCTGCAAGGAAGATGAAATCCAGTTTTCCCCTTTCGACCGTTTCGGCAAAATGCCTGAAAGACGAAAACGCGATCTGGCTGCCGGCTGTCGGATCGCTCCAGACCGTAAAATTATTGACGCCCGGAAACTGGGCTCCGATGATGACTTGTTTCTTCGACATGATGTTATTTCCGATGGGGTTCAGGCGGCCGCGACGACGTAGCGGTTCGTGGCGACAGGCAGGGAAAGGCGTTCGCGCAGGGTCGATCCATGCCGTGCTTGCCCAAGGCCTGTATTGCGAAGGGCCGGTAGAACCCGCTCCACCAGGGGTGCGAGGTCCCGTTCCGGTTCGCGGGGCAGGAGGCGGATACCGTTCAGACCGGCGCTTGCCAATGTACGCGCCGTGGCGATCGCGGCCTCCGCGTCAGCGGCCCATTGCGGGATCGTGTCTTTTCCGGGCCCATCGGCTCCAAATCCGACATCGGCAAAAAGCCGCAGTTCCGGATGTCGGGATTTGATGTCCTTTACGAGCGATGAAAGCTCGCTGTCGCCTGCACGCAGAAAGGCGAGGTCGATGGCGGAGGCCAGAGAGGTACTGTTTTCCGGTTCTACGATGGCGGCTATGACGGGTTGGCCCTGTGGAGGCCGCGGTGTGATCGATGGGCCGAGGACGTTGAAATTCGCGCCCTTGAAATCGACATAGCGCAATTTTGCGCCGTCGATGAAGCGTTGGCTTTCCGGGTCGCGGATGACGGCGTCATCTTCCCAACTATCCCAGAGCCGGCGGATGACGTCTATCGCTTCGTCAAAATCCCGTTCGAGCGCCTGGCGGCTGTTTTCCGGATAGCCGTTAAGCTCCCCGGTGGCGCGCCTCGCCGCTGCTGCCCGGTTGCCTTCGAGCGGCTGCGCAAGGAGGCCAGCGCGGCCTTCCGTCACGTAGTCAAGTGTGGCGATGGCGGTCGATACATGGAAGGGTTCAAGGAAGTTGATCGGCGCGCCCGCAAGGATACCGGCGTGGCTGGTCCGGGCTCCAAGCCAGTTTGCGAACAATATGGCGTCGAGGCCATCGCCTGTGGAGCGCGCAAAGCCGTCTTCGAGGGTGATGAGATCGAAACCTTCATCAAGCCGCTGAAGAAGGCCATCCGTCTTGCTGTCCTGCCTGAGCACATCATGGGAACGAAGGCTAAGGTCTATGCCTAAATGGAAATTCGTCGCGAAAGTCATGTCGCACTCCGTACTGAAGTTTGAGCCGTACGGGCGGAAAGCACACCCTGATATGGTAGTCCGTCGAGGTCCGCGTCAGTCTTAGCTGCCCCATGTCCGGCAAAGCGCGCGAGGATCTTCGCCTCCTGTCCTTCCTTCAATGCCTTCACCCGCAAGGTTGCCTCTTCGAAGGAGGCGGCCGGAGGGTAGACCGGCGTGCTTCCTGTTTGCCCTGCCTTGACGCCGATGTGCTTTTCGAAAGGAAGCGAGCGATAGAGATGCGGATCGGCAGCGGTGTCGAAAAGCGGGCGATATCCGAGGCCGAGGTAAAGTGCGACGGCTTCCGGTTGGCGAAACCCGGTCGAGAGATAGGTACGGGTATAGCCAAGCGCTGCTGCACTTTCTTCAAGTGCCGACATGATGGTGCGGGCAAGCCCTTGTCGCCTTAGTGAAGGATCCGTCCATATCCGCTTTATTTCGGCCGTTTCGTCGTCGTGGCTCATGAAGGCCCCACCGGCAATGGTCTTGCCGTCTCGCTGCACCAGCAGGAGGTTGCCCAGCGGCGGAGAATAAAGCCCCTCCGGATATCGGAATATTTCCCCACGAGCGCCGCCGGGACGATCCCTTGTGCCATATCGCCCGTCATATTCGCTGATCAGGCCTTCGATGAGGGGTTGGGTTGAGGGGTGGAGAAGTGAGGAGTGGATGATGACATCGGGCATGGCTTGTCTCGCTTGGGCACGAAAGCCGGCTGTCCGGGCGGTGTTCATCAAGTGTTGAAAGCTTGCACCGGCCTCAGCCGCGGTCAGAAGCATGGCGCAATGCATGCGGCTTTGGCGCGGCATGATCTTTTATTGTGCAATTGAATAAGGAAATATCATTGCTCGATTATTTATATCACTAAAAATATAGATTTTATCAAATTAATAACCAGTTCCTCATGGAGTATCGATGACCTTTGGTTTGAGCTTTCTCGACAAGAGTCCGATCCATCACGATGAAGGCGCGGTAGTGGCGCTGCGACGAACCGTGACGCTTGCACAAAAAGCCGAAGCGCACGGCTTTCTTCGCTTCTGGGTTGCCGAGCATCATAACTCGCCGAAACTGGCAAGCTCGTCTCCCGAAGTGCTGATCGGTTTCCTGTTGGCGCAGACTCAGCGGATCAATATCGGGTCCGGAGGCGTCATGCTGCAGCATTACAGCGCCTATAAAGTTGCCGAAAACTTCAAGCTGCTTTCAGCGCTTGCACCCGGCCGTGTCGATCTCGGCATCGGCAAGGCGCCGGGTGGCCTTCCGTTGTCAACGCGCGCCCTTCAGGGAGCCTATGATCCGGCGCGCAAGCCCTCCTTCGAACAGCAGCTTGAGGATCTCGACCGGTTTGTCGGTGACGAAACGGCTGACAACGCGGACGAAGGCAAGCTCGCAGCCTACCCCCTGCCGCCTTCTCCTCCCAACCGCTTCCTGCTTGGGGCGAGCCCGGAAAGTGCGCGGCTTGCCGGCAGGCTGGGATGGGACTTCGTTTATGCCGGCCATATCCATGGCAATGAGGCCGCAATTTCCGAGGCGCTGAATGCGTTCAGGGCATCGGGCGGAAAATATGCGGTTCTGGCGGTTGCTGTGGTGGTTGCGGAAACCGATCAGGCCGCAGAGGCGCTTGCGGTCGAAGGCCGCCGTTTTCGTGTCGAGATCGAGGGCGGACAGGGCGTGAATGTCGGGAGTGAGGAGCAGGCGCTGGAATATGTGCGACAGGCGGGCGCCACGCATTATCGCATTGAAGAGCGCAGCCCTCTGATCCTTCGCGGCTCGCCATCCACGGTTCGTGCCGAATTGCTTCGGCTTCATCAACACTACGGCATCGACGAGTTCATCGTGGAGTGCCCCGTTTCCGAGGGCACGCACCGCCTGAAGACGATTGAATATCTGGCTGCGGCCAACCGCGCACTCGCCGCGTAACGGCAGGCGTCGGGCACAGGGGATTGGATATGGTAACCAGACGTCATTTCATTCTGGCAACGAGCGCCGCAGCGATTTTCGCCAGCAGCCGGGTTGCTTTCAGTGCGGGTGAGGCCACGCAGACGCCGACAAGCGGCGGTTCGCTGACCTGGGCTGTGGAGACCGAGCCGAGCACGCTCAATCCGCATCTGAACGGGCAGGCAAAGGCAAAGCTCATTCTGCGCAATGCCTATGAGTCGCTTCTGGCCCGCACGCCTGATGGTGGTTATGCGCCATGGCTGGCAAAAAGCTATTCTATCTCCGATGATGGCAAGCAGTATACGTTCGTACTGCGCGACGACGTGACCTTCAGCGATGGTGAGAAGTTCAATGCCGCCGCGGTGGCGCTCAACTTCACCAAGCTGAAAGAGCCGACCTATTCCGGCAGCATCAGCGCCGGTCATCTGTCGCATGTCACCGAAGCGCTTGCCGTGGACGAGCACAACGTCATCGTAAAGCTCGGGCGGGTTTACGCGCCTTTCCTTGACGGCGCTTCCGGCATTGAAATCCTGTCGCCACGGGCGTTTTCTTCGCCGCAATTGAAATCCGGTGGGCCTGAGATTGCCGGCACCGGCCCGTTCGTTCTCGATCGCTACGTCAAGGGTCAGGAAATCCGCTTCGTCAAAAATCCCGGTTATAACTGGGCGCCGGAGACCGCCGGTCATCAGGGGCCGGCCTATCTGGACGAGGTCATCTATCGGTTCCTGCCGGAATCGGCGGTGCGCAGTGGGGCTCTGTCTTCCGGACAGGTGCAGGTGATCGAAGGAATTCCGGGTAACGATGCCGGTCTCTTCCGGGACGACCCGGAATTTTCCTATCAGACGGCGATCAATACGGGCACGCCCTATACGCTCTATCTTAACGTCAACCAACAGCCGACAGCAGATCTTAAAATACGCAAGGCGTTTCAGGCGGCGGTGGACGTGGATCAGATCCTGCAAGCCGTCTATCGCGGCGAGCGCAGGCGCGCCTGGGGCATTCTCACCCCGGCGGATACCGATTTTTACGACAAGAGCATCGAACAGGCTTACGGTTTTAATCCGAAGCTTGCCAACAGCCTGCTGGATGAAGCCGGCTGGTCCGCCCGCGATGGCGATGGTTTCCGCATCAAGGACGGCAATCGACTGACGATCGAGGTTGTACAGTCGCAATCGACCGTGCGTGACCAGCGCGACATTCTTCTGCAGGCGGTGCAGGCGCAGCTGCGTCAGAATGCTGGTATCGATCTCGCCTTGCAGTATGTCGATGCTGGAACCTACTCCAGCCGCCAGAAGGACGGCCAGTACGGCATCATTCCAAACTCGACGACGACGCAGGAGAACGGCGTCACGATCTATTTCCACTACCTGCCGCGCGACAAGGGCGGATCGATCAATTACAGCCGCACCGAGGCACCGGAAATATCCGCCTGGCTGGACGAGGCCGCATCGACGCTCGATCAGCAAAAACGCTTCGAAATCTACGCAAAATTGCAGCGTTATGCGATTCTGGAGCAGGCGCTAGGGCTGCCGCTTTACGTGCCCGATGACCAGATCGCGGCCGCCGCCGCAGTCAAGGGCGTCGGCTTCAGACCTTTCAAACGCCTTCCCGACAACGCCTACGACATATGGCTTCAACAGAACGCCTGATCTGTCGGCTATTCATTTTTTATGGAGTTCAAGCATGCTCAATCGCAGACAGTTCGTCATTGCTGGCACCGCATTGCTGGCAATCTCGGCCTTCCCGGTCCCCTCCATGGCGGAAGACGCCAAGCCCGTTAACGGCGGCACATTGACCTGGGGTGTGGAGACCGAACCCGCAACGCTCAATCCGCAACTGAACGGCCAGGACAAGACCAAGCTGTTGCTGCGTAACGCCTATGAATCGCTGCTGGCACGCACTGCCGATGGTGGGTATGTGCCCTGGCTTGCAACCGGTCACAGCATTTCCGAGGATGGCAAGACCTATACGTTCAAGCTGCGCGACGATGTCATCTTTACCGATGGTCAGAAATTTGATGCGCAGGCGGTGATCACCAATTTCGAAAAACTTAAAGATCCCGCCTATTCCACCAGCGTCAGTGCCGGTCCGGTATCGCGGATCGCGGAGCTGAAGGCCGTTGATGCCCATACGGTGTCCTTCACACTGAAGGATATTTACGCGCCTTTCCTCGACTACGTCGCGAGCCTCGAAATCCTGTCGCCGGCTGCATTTTCATCGCCGCAAATCAAGTCCGGCGGGCCGGAAGTTGCCGGAACCGGCCCGTTCATTCTCAAGCGTTACGTCAAGGGCCAGGAAATTCAGTTCGAAAAGAACCCGGCCTATAATTGGGCGCCAAAGACCGCCAAACATCAGGGTCCGGCCTATCTCGACCAGATAACCTATCGGTTTCTTCCGGAATCCTCGGTAAGGACGGGTGCCCTGACCTCCGGGCAGCTTGACGTGATCGAGGGCATTTCAGGCAACGATGCGGCCCTCTTCAAGGACAACCCCGACTTCACCTATCAGACGGCGCTCAATACGGGCACGCCGTACTCCCTCTTCCTCAATGTCACCTGGGGTCCGACGCAGGATGTCAAGGTGCGCAAGGCGCTCCTCGCCTCGCTCGATATCGACAAGATCCTGCAGGCCGTTTATCGCGGCGAACGCACGCGCGCCTGGGGCATCACCTCGCCAATCGATCCGCAATTCTATGACAAGAGCATAGAGAAGACCTATGGCGCGGATGCAGGCGTGGCCAACAGGCTGCTGGATGAGGCGGGCTGGGGCCAGAAGGATGCGGAAGGCTTCCGCACCAGGGATGGCAAGCGCCTGACCATCGATGTCGTGCAGGCGCAGGCTACGGTGCGCGATCAGCGCGATGTCCTGCTGCAAGCGTTGCAGGCGCAGGCGCGACAGGTGGCAGGTATCGACCTTGCCATCAACTATGTCGATGCCGGAACCTATACCGATCGCCGCAAGACCGGCCAGTTCGGCTCCATCGCCAATTCCAACACGCCGACGGATGCGATCGACATCGAATATCACTACCTGCCGCTCCAGAAGGGCGGGACCATCAACTACAGCCGCGCCGAAGCACCAGAGCTGGCGCAGTGGCTGAACGCGGCGGCATCGACCCTCGATCAGAAAAAACGTTTTGAGGTTTACGCGAAGCTGCAGCGTTTCGCGATCGTCGATCAGGCTTACGCCATTCCACTCTACGAGCCCGAAGACCAGGTTGCCGCCGCAAGTTACGTGAAGGGGATCACCTTCCGGCCGTTCAAGCAATTGCCGGAAAACGCCTATGACCTGTGGCGCAGCGAATAGGACTTCGCACCGCGTGACAATAGAAACAACGCAAGATTGGACGGACATGAGCGCTGATAATGTGACCTCCCTCAGCCGCGTACCGACAACCTTTTTCCGCCACGGACGCTTCCGGCGGTGGAGCGGCCTGCCGTTTCAGGTTCTCGGCCGCATCGGCTCGGGTGTACTCGTCCTGTGGGCGGCGGTTACATTGAGCTTCATCAGCATTCAGCTAGCGCCCGGTGACATTGTCAGCCTGCTGATCGGCGAACAGATCCGGACGCCCGAAGTCGAGGCTGCGATCCGTGCGGAATGGGGGCTGGATCAGTCGATCCCGGAACAGTACCTCGCCTATCTGACGCGATTGCTGCACGGCGATTTCGGGCGTTCCTATATCCTGCAGACCGATATATCGAGCCTTGTCACCTCGCAGATGCTGCCGACGTTGAAGCTCACTGCCGCCGCGTTTGCGGTCGCAATCATCTTTGCAGTCGCAACTGCGATCCTCACTGCCGGCAGACCCATATCGCGCAGCATTGCTGGCGGACTTGAGCTGACGCTGATTTCGACGCCCACATTCTGGCTGGGTATTCTTCTGCTCTATGTTTTTTCATTCACATTCAAGATTTTCCCCGTTTCGGGAGACAGAAACCTGTCAGCACTCGTCCTGCCGGCGCTGTCGCTGGGCCTGTCGCTTGGGGCCGTGCTCGGGCAGGTGCTGCGCGAAGGGCTGGAACGGGCGCTTGAGGAGCCCTTTGCGTTGACGGTTCGCAGCTGGGGAACAAGCGATCTGGTCCTGAGGCTGCGCCACGGCCTCCGCCATGCCGCCTTGCCAACCGTGACCCTGGCCGGCTGGCTGGTGGGCAATCTTTTGTCCGGTGCGGTGATTACGGAAGCGGTGTTCGGGCGTCCGGGCCTCGGGCGGATCACGGTCGATGCCGTTCTTGCGCATGACATGCCGGTGGTTCTGGCAGTCGCTATCCTCTCCGCGCTCATCTACGTGGTGTTGAGCACGCTCGTGGATATTCTTTACCTGCTGCTCGATCCGAGATTGCGCAATGAGGGTGGGAGGAAAAAGCCATGAGCATTTCCTTCGACGCCCCGCTTTCCACGGCTGGCCGCCTGCGGCAGATTGCGTCGATGCTGCTTTCCAGGCCCGGCCTGACCCTGTCGTCGCTGTTTCTGCTTTTCGTGGCGACAGCAACCCTCTGGCCTCAATTTGTCACCGCCGCCAATCCCCTGCTGGCGGACCCTTTGCAGGCGCAACTGCCGCCCTCCGCCGAGTACTGGTTCGGAACCGACCATCTGGGCCGCGATGTCTTTTCGCGGGTGATATACGGTGCACGTTATTCAATCCTGATCGGTGTCAGCGCCATCGCCATTGCCGCGCTGGCGGGCTCCTTTCTCGGGCTTGTCGCAGGTCTCGCACGCGGTGCGGTGGATGAGTTGATATCGCGATTCCTCGATGTCGTATCGTCGTTTCCGGATTTGCTTCTGGCGCTGGTGCTGATCTCGTTTACCGGGCCGGGAACGGTCAATCTGATTTTCGCCCTCGGTGTCGCCTCCGTACCGCGCTTTGCCCGTGTGGTGCGCGCGCAGACCTTCGTCATCGCCAGAAGCGGCTATGTCGAGCAGGCGAAAACTTTCGGCCTTGGGCGCGTTACGCTGATTGCCCGGCACATACTGCCGCACGCGATTGCTCAGGTGCCCATTCTGGCGACGATCGGACTCGGCTCCACCATCATTCAGGCCGCGGGTTTGAGTTTTCTGGGTATGGGACCGCAGCCGCCGACCCCGGAATGGGGCGCCATGCTGGCGGAAGCGCGCAATTATCTGCGCGTGGCATGGTGGATCGGCGTCTGGCCGGGGGTCGCCATCACGCTCACAGTCATCGCCATCAGTGTTCTCGGAAAACGTTGGCAGCTGGCATTCGAAGGCAGGAGGCAGGCATGACGCCGCTTATCGACGTGCGTAATCTCAAGATCGGTTTCCCGCGTGGGGATGACGACAATACCGTCGTGCACGGCATTGATCTGACCATTCACCGTGGCGAGACGGTTGCGCTCGTCGGAGAATCCGGTTCCGGAAAGTCTGTCACGGCCCGTTCCCTTATCGGGCTTGCCGGAAATACGGCCGGGGTGACAGCGGACAGGTTGGAGATAGCAGGGGAAAATGCGCTGGACTATGGCGAAGGCGACTGGCGGCGTCTTCGCGGGCGCAAAATTGGCTTTGTTTTACAGGATGCACTGGTCTCGCTTGATCCGCTGCGCCGTATTTCGCAGCAGCTTTCGGATGCCGCAGGACGCCGGACACTGTTTGCCCGCGTGCCGGTGGATTTCGACAGCCATGCGCTTCTGCAATCGGTCGGTATTCCCGATCCCGTCCGACGGTTGCGGCAATATCCGCACCAGCTCTCGGGTGGACTGCGGCAGCGCGCCTTGATCGCGACAGCGATTGCTAAAAACCCGTCGCTGCTGATCGCCGATGAGCCGACCACGGCGCTTGATGCGACGGTGCAGAAGCAGATCCTTGACCTCCTGGCGGAACGCCGGAAAGCCGGCCACACCCTGCTGTTGATCAGCCATGATCTGGCGGTGGTCTCGCGTCTCGCGGACCGCGTTCTGGTGATGAATGAAGGTCGTATCGTCGAGGAGGGGGCAACGGAAGAGTTGCTGCGTCGGCCGAAACATCCCTATACGCGCCAACTGCTCGATGCGGTTCCTTCGGCCGGATCGAAAGGCTATCGGCTTTCGGCAGCGGTGCCGCCGTCGGTTGACGGTGGGGGAGCACTCATTTCGCACCGTGTGCCACTGCCGTCCAAGACAATCCTTCCGGGCAAGCATGTACTTTCGGTGCGCAATCTCTTCAAGCATTACGGCGGGCCGGAAAATGCGCCTGTCGTCAACGACGTATCCTTCGATCTTTCCACGGGAGAAGCACTCGGTATCGTCGGCGAGTCCGGTTCTGGAAAAACCACTGTCGCCAAAATGGTTCTGGGGCTTGTCGAACCCGAACATGGTGAGGTTTTTATCGAGGGGCAGCCATGGAGCAATGTTGCCGAGAGCCTGCGCAGATCCCGCCGCAGCAGCATGCAACTGATTGCCCAGGATGCCTTCAGCTCCTTTGATCCGCGTTATACGGTCGAAAAGATCGTTGGCGAAAGCCTCGATGTCACCGGCCTTCGCGGTGCCGAGCGCCGAGACCGTGTGCTGGAGGTTCTCGAAGCCGTCCGGTTGGGCGGCGATTTCCTCACCCGTTATCCCCGCGAACTTTCAGGTGGGCAGCGCCAGCGCGTGGCCATTGCCAGAGCATTCGCCCCGCGCCCGCGCCTCCTTATCGCCGACGAGCCGGTGAGCGCGCTCGACGTTTCGGTCCAGGCCCAGGTTCTCGATCTTCTGGCCGAACTCCAGGCGGCATCCGGCACGTCGCTGTTGTTCATCTCCCATGATCTCGGCGTCGTGCGTCACCTGACGGATCGGGTGCTGGTGATGAAGGACGGCCGAATTGTCGAAAGCGGCGATGTCGGCGATGTTTTCTCCGCTCCGCAGCACGGCTACACCCGAAAACTGATCGATGCCGTTCCCGCGCTTGCATAAATCCGCCGGTTGTTCACTAGCAAAAAAACACAGTCTAGCATTGAAGAGGAAACGATCATGGCGCTTATCCGCCCCCGACGCCTGAAAACGCTGACCGGTGCCAGCAGCGTGGTTGCCGCATCGAACGACCCCGTCGCAACGACCGGCATCAAACGCGCCGTGGAACTGGCGAAAAAGGCGGAGGCGGAGAAGATCACGGGGCTGTTCACAGCCGACCTTCTCCATATTGATCCCGCGGGACTGGCTGGCACTGCCGGTATTCAGGAACCGATCGTGACCTTATCGGCGCTCAGTCAGGCGACGTCACGGATCGGTTTAATTGCCACGATTTCCACCACATTCCACCACCCCTATAATCTTGCGCGCCAGATCGGCACGCTCGACCATCTCAGCGGCGGTCGTGCGGGCTGGAACGCGGTTACCTCTTCCGTTGGCGAGGAGAATTTCGGTGAGCAGTTGCCGAGCCCGGAAGAGCGCTACGAGAGAGCGGCGGAGTTCATTGAAGTCGTCAACGCCCTTTACGACGCCAATGAGCGGGATGCGGCCCAACGCAAAGCCTCCGGCGCCGTTGCGGTGGATCCCGCCAAATTCCACCCCATCGACTATAAGGGGCGATATTTCAGCGTGCAGGGACCGCTTAACATACCGCCGCTGCCACAGGGCCGGGCTGTGCTGTTTCAGGCCGGCCAGTCGGAAGCGGGGGTTACCGTTGGCGCCCGTTACGCCGAGGTTGTCTATACGTCGCAGCCGCGTTTCGAAGACGCCGTCGCATTCGCGACCGAATTGCGCCGCCGCGCAACGGCTTTCGGCCGTGCCGGCGGCCTGCCTTTCATCATGAATTCCTTCCATTCGGTCATCGGCGAGTCCGATGCGGATGTCGCGCGCCGGCTGAAGGAAAAACACGAGCGTATCGACTATGAGCAAGGCCGCCTTAAACTCGCCGACATGCTGGGCGGTGACCTCGATCTGTCCGAGCTGCCGCTCGATCAGCCGCTGCCGGATACGCTGCTGCCTGATGTGACGAGCATCAACCGCCGGCGCGGCCGGGTTGAGGTCTTCCGCCGATACGCCAGAGAGGGGCTGTCATTGCGAGAGCTTATCATCCAGGCACAGGAGACCGGGCACTGGTCGGTGGCGGGCACACCCGAAAAACTCGCCGACGCCATTGAGGAACGTTATCGGGCGGGAATTCTCGATGTGCTCTCCCTTCACGGATTTGGCAATCCCGAGCAGGAGGACCTGCTGGTCAACGGACTTCTGCCGGAACTGCGCCGTCGCGCCATCATCGATACGGATTATGTGGGCGATGACTTCCGTGCCAATCTGCAACTGCCCGGACTTGCGATCTCGGGTAATTTAATTGGGACGCGGACCGCTTAGGGTCTGACGTCAAATCATTGAGCCGGCGGGGCGAAAGCCTGATGAATGGGTCGGTGGTTTTCGCTTGTTGGCGGAATCCAATCAAACCCATCCGCCGGATTGAAATTTTTCCGCATCGGCCCGCATTTGGAAAATCCTGTCTGTCGGCGGCATATTCCATATTTTATTTATGGATTATATCCATTTTGGGGACGCACATGACCGAAGATTTTTTCTCCTCCGGGTTTAATCGCCGCAACCTCCTGAAACTCGCTGCCGTTGCCGCTGCGGCCGTTGGCACGCAGGCGGTTTCCGGTTCGCAGGCTTTCGCCGAGCAGGAACTTTCCCTGAAGGGCAAGCGCATCGGCATCAGCGCCACGGGTACGGATCATTTTTTCGATCTGCAGGCCTATAACGCCCAGATCGAGGAAGTGAAACGTCTCGGCGGCGAGCCGATCGCGGTTGATGCCAGCCGTAATGACGGCAAGCTGGTGTCGCAGCTCCAGACGCTGATTGCCCAGAAGCCGGATGCGATCGTGCAGCTTCTGGGCACCTTGAGCGTCATCGATCCCTGGCTGAAAAAGGCGCGCGATGCGGGCATTCCCGTGTTCACTATCGATGTCGGCTCGACCAATTCGCTGAACAACGCCACATCGGATAATTGGGGCATCGGCAAGGATCTCGCATTGCAGCTCGTTTCCGATATCGGAGGCGAAGGCAATATCGTCGTGTTCAACGGTTTTTACGGCGTGACGCCCTGCGCCATCCGTTATGACCAGCTCGTCAACGTCACGAAATATTTCCCCAAGGTGAAGATCATCCAGCCGGAACTGCGCGACGTCATTCCGAACACGGTGCAGGATGCCTTTACACAGATCACCGCAATTCTGAGCAAATATCCGGAAAAGGGTTCGATCAAGGCGATCTGGTCTGCTTGGGATATTCCGCAGCTGGGAGCAACGCAGGCGCTGGTCGCGGCGGGCCGCACGGAAATCAAGACGTATGGTGTTGATGGCAGTCCCGAGGTTCTTCAGCTTGTCGCCGATCCCAACTCTCCCGCTGCGGCCGATGTTGCCCAGCAGCCAGCCGAACTTGGCAGAACGGCCATCCGCAATGTCGCGCGTTATCTGGCCGGCGAAACCCTTCCACGCGAAACCTACGTACCGGCGCTCATCGCCAACAAGGGGAATGTCGGCGAGGTCTCCAAAAAGCTCGGCATCGGCTGAGGCGTGAACCCGCAAGGCGCGATGCAGTCGCTTCGCGCCTCAGGCTCAGGTTCGGGATGATCCGAACCGCCGTGCATGGAGAATTTGCCGTGGCTGTTGCAACATATCCGGGCCATCCGGTCGAGGCCCGCGAGACGGACGACATCATTCGTCTGCGCGATATTACCAAATCCTTTGGCGGTGCTCAGGCGCTGTCCGGTGCGTCGCTTGCCGTGCGTCGCGGCACCGTTCACGGTCTCGTCGGCCAGAATGGCGCCGGCAAATCGACCCTCATTAAGTTGCTGGCCGGCTTGCATGGGGCAGATGGTGGTTCAATCGAGATCGATGGACAATCCCATGATCGGTTGACGCCGCATCTCGTGGAAAAGCTCGGCATCCATTTCATCCACCAGGATCGGTTGCTGGTGCCGACATTCACGGTGGGCGAAGCGCTTTTTCTGGCGCGTGAACCGCGGATCAAAGGAACGCCGTTTCTTGACCGCACCTTGATGCGCCGTCGTGCTGCCGAGGTGCTTGAGCGCTATTTCGGTTTGCACCTGCCGAACTCTGCGCTGATTTCCGATCTTTCGGCAGCGGAAAAACAGATCATCCAGATCACGCGTGCGCTTATCGACAATCCCAAGGTGCTGGTGTTCGACGAACCCACAGCAGCCCTTGTGCGGCGGGAGGCGGAGCTGCTGTTCTCGCTGATCCGGCGGCTGCGGGAGGACGGCATAACGATCATCTATATCTCGCATTATCTGGGCGAGATCGTCGATATCTGCGATACGGTGACGGTTCTGCGTAACGGCCGCGATGTCGCTACCCTTTCTGTCGCCGATACATCGGCCGCTGAAATCGGCGCGCTGATGGTGAATCGCGATATCGCCGAATTTTACCCCAAGCCCCGGATCGTTCCGGGAGAGAATCTCCTGTCGGTGAAAGGTCTTTCTCTTGCCGACAGATACGCGGATGTCGACTTCACACTGAGAAAGGGCGAGGTACTTGGCCTAGCCGGGTTGGTCGGTTCAGGTGCAAAAGAAGTCATCCGCACTCTTTTCGGGCTTGAGACCCCGTCGTCCGGGACCATGGAGGCGGGCGGCGAGAGGATATCGGCCGTCAGCCCGGCACATGCGGCGGCGCGGCGGCTCGCGCTCGTTCCTGAAGATCGTCGCCGTGATGGTGTGGCGCTCGATCTCACCGTCACTGAAAATACGACACTTGCCAGTCTCGGGCGCTTTTCCCGCCTGGGCTTCCTCAGGAAGACGGACGAACGGCGCCAGACCGAAGATCTGATCAAGCGGTTGCAGATCAAAACGGAAGGTCCGGATGCGCTTGTCAGAACCCTCTCCGGTGGCAACCAGCAGAAGGTCGCAATCGCTAAATGGCTGAGCCGCCAGTCGGAAATCTACCTTCTCGATGAACCATCGGTTGGTGTCGATATCGCCGCCAAGGTGGAGATTTACACGCTTATAGGCGAACTCGCCGAGCGTGGTGCAGGTGTCATCGTCCTCTCCTCCGATATCGAAGAGCTTTTGGGCATAACGGATCGGGTTCTGGTCTTTTTCCGCGGACGGATCACGCGCGAGTTCATTTCGAAAGACACGCGGCAGGAACAAATTCTATCGGAGGTCACAGGTGCTTCGGACGCCAATACTCACAGTCGCTGAAGCCGCGCCCACCGCGCCTCACGACCTGAATTTCCCTCAGCAAGCGCCCTTCCGGTTTTCGCGCGAAGGCAATATCCGTCGCAGGCTTGCGACCTTTGCGCTGCGCGGCGGCGCGCTTGCGGTTTTTGTCGCGGTTTTTGCGTTCTTTTCGCTGGCCGCCCCGTTTTTCCTGTCGGTGGGCAATATCGGCAACGTGCTGGCGCAATCGGCCATTGGCGGGGTTCTCGCCATCGGGTTGACGATCGTGATCATTGCCGGCGGTTCCAACGTGGTCACGGGGGGCATCGATCTGTCGCTGGCAGCGAATATGGGATTGAGCGCGGCGGTTTATGCGACCCTCACTCAGGCCGGATATGGCGATGCCGCAGCGGCTGCAGGAGCACTTGCAACAGGGGCCGCAATCGGCGCTGTGAACGCGCTCGCCGTCACGGTGACCGGTATCATACCGCTTCTGGCGACGCTGGCGGTGATGAATATCGTGGCCGGGCTCGAGCTGGTTCTGACGCAAAATACCGTCATCCCGGCCTCTACCGAATTCCTGTCGGCCCTTTCCGCCACCGGCCCTGCCGGGATACCGGTGCTGGCCTATGTCCTCATCCTTTTTGCGGGGTTCGTGGCGGCGGTGGTACAATACACACCCTTGGGACTGCGGCTTTATGCCGTGGGCGAATTTCCCGAGGCGGCGCGGGCTGCCGGGCTGCCGGTAAGATCCTTCGTGGCTGGCGCATTCGTGACGAGCGGTCTGTTCGGTGGTTTTGCAGGGATATTGTCCGTGTCTTACCTTAGCGGCAGCACCACCGGGTCCGGCGAAATGCTTTTGCCTGTGGTGGTCACCGCGCTTCTCGGCTCCGTCTTTTCACGTCGCCTGGTGCCGACGGTGACCGGGACGCTGCTGTCGGCTCTCTTCGTCGGTTTCCTTGTCAATGGTTTTCAGCTTCTCAACATTTCCAGTACGCTGGTAAGCGGCGTCCAGGGTCTCCTGATCCTGCTCGTCGTCTCCGCCACGACCCTTTTGCGTCGGGAGAACCGCTAATATGTCATCTGTAGCCATGGCTTCGGCTAAAACCCCGACCATCTCGATTGTGCGGACGGTCGCGCGCTTTGCGCTACCGTCAGCCCTGTTGATCGTTTTTGCTCTGTTCGCGAGCCTTGCGCCCGGATTTCTGACGACCACGAACCTCATCAGCGTGCTGGTCAATAATTTCGTGCTGCTGGCAATCGTCTCCATCGCGATGACTTTTGTCGTGGCCTCCGGCGGCATCGATCTTTCCGTCGGCGCGGCGATCGATTTTGCAAGTTTCGCATTCGTGTCGTTGGTTCTTGCAGGGCAGCCAGTGGCAATTGCTGCGCTGGTGGGGCTTGCGGCCGGTGCGCTGGTCGGCATTTTTAACGCCATTCTCATTGCGGGCATCGGCATTTCGCCTTTCCTTGCCACGCTCGGCACCCTGTTCGTCGGCCGCAGTATCCAGCAATTGCTGACCAATGGCGGTAATCCCGTCTATCTGCCTCCCGTCGGCGTGTCCGAAGCGTTTCGGTTCCTCGGTCATGGCAACCTGTTCGGCATTTCCGTTTCCTTGATTGTCGCCCTCGCCGTGATCATCGCTGCCTGGGTCATCCTGTCCGGCACGCGCTTCGGCCGCGTCGTCGTTTCTTCCGGAATCCAGGCCAGTGTCGTCCGTTATTCGGGCATCCGGCTTTCCGGTCATGTGGCGGTGGTCTATATTCTGGCGGCCGTCGTCGCCGCCATTGCGGGGCTCATTATTACCTCGACGGTTACCGTCTACATCCCGTCATCCGGCAACGCCTTCCTGCTGAATGCGATCGGCGCAACCTTCATCGGCACCACGCTTGATCCAAGAGGACGGCCGAACGTGCCCGGCACCGTTCTCGGCGTGTTGCTGCTCAGCATTGTCGCCAATGGTCTTCTGTTGTCGGGCCTGAATTTCTACTGGCAGCAGGTCGGTACAGGACTGTTGATCTTCCTTGTCCTCGCCATTGGCTTCGCCAATCGGAAGGCGACCGCATAGGCATGAACAGCCCCGAGAAGCTGGCAAACATGATCGCTAAGCAACAACCAGCGCATCTCTACCGGGAAATGCGTGTCTGCTTGGCTGAATTCAATATTGGTCTAAATGGTTGAACGGCCGTTCTCCACTGTACCTTCTGTCGCTCCGGATATCGCTCCGAGGGAGTAAGCGCATCGCCGGTTCGATTCTTTTCAATCGCGGCCAGAAAATCCGCTCATATTCTCACGTATGGCGCAACTTCACGTTCGGACCTGCCTACCATGCAATTTCGTAGATACTGGCGGCGTCCGACAGTGATAGCGTACGCGGGTTGTTGACCAGCAGACGCGTCTGTTCAATTGCATCTTTCGCCAGCAAAGGAAGCCCGTCTTTGGGAATTCCGACATCCCTGAGCCGTACTGGAAGGTTAAGGCGAAGAGGCAGCATCGTCAGCCCTTCGATGAATCCGGAAAGCCGCCCGGCCTGATCGGCAGGCTCAAGGTGCGGAAAGAGGCACGGTGCCAGTTCCGCATAAGCGTCACCACACACGGTCGCGTTAAAGCGCAATATGTGCGGCAGGACCAGACTGTTGGAGAGGCCGTGCGGAACGTGATAGCGCGCACCGATCGGATAGGCGAGAGCATGAACGGCTGCAACCGGCGAATTGGCGAAGGCCTGGCCCGCCAGCATTGCGCCGAGCAGCATGGACTGTCTGGCGGCCAGGTCGGTTCCGTTTTCGACGGCAATCGCGATATTCGCTCCGAGAAGCCGCAGAGCTTCTTTGGCAAGGGCACGGGAAACCGGATTGTTGTTTGCACTGGCGGAAGTGAAGGCCTCGATGGCGTGAACCATTGCGTCAATTCCCGTCGCCGCGGTCACGGCCGGCGGAAGGCCTATTGTCAGGTTTGCATCCAGAAGAGCCGCATCCGGCAGCAGGACCGGCGATATGACGCCCTTTTTCTGATTATCTCCCGTGGTAACGATCGAAATCGGCGTGACCTCCGATCCCGTGCCTGCCGTTGTCGGTATGAGCACGAGCGGAAGACGCTGTCCCGTGACATTGCCAACCCCGTAGATAGCGGTGAGCGCTTCGCCGCTTTTGGCAAGAAGCGCCACGAGCTTTGCGACATCGAGCGACGAGCCGCCGCCGATTCCCAGTACACCGGTTGCGCCAAACTCGATCGCTTGCGCCACAGCCGCGTGAATGATGGATTCCGGTGGATCGGCGATAACGCCGGCGAAGATCGATGTTTCAGCGCCAGCTTCCGCGAGGCAAGCAAGGGCGGGTTGAACAAGCCCTGCCTTAATGACCCCATCGTCCGAAACCACCAGAACACGCGGCCCGAGCCGAGTTTTCAACTCTGAAATCCTTGCGACGCAGCCCGGTCCCGCAATGATCTGCGGGACGGTCGCGAATGTGAATGTGGACATGCTGCAGCCTTTTACTGATGCCACTGGACGAGGGGCTGATAGTGATGCGGCTGACGCATGACCACGAGGTCCTTTCGCCGGACGATGTTCGTTGGATAAGGCGTGTCGAGATTGGTAGTATCGACGGCTGCAACGGCAATCCCCTCCTCATCCAGAATTACTGATTCCTGACGTGGAAAAGCAAAGGAATCTGGCCCGAACACCGCACTCTTTCCCTCATAACCCCGTGCGGTATCGAGGACATTGGCGAAGGCAAAATAGACGTTGTTCTCGCCGCCGCGCACGCGCAGAGCATGCCAGTGGAATGGATCGGCACCCTTTGGAATAGGATAGTTGTGCGGAATCTTCGTACCTGCGTGACTGCCGGTGAAAGTGCCGGCGATCGCTGAAGGGCAAGCGACAAGATCACACCCCATAAGCGAAAGCGAACGGATGGCTTCCGGATAAAGCGCGTCGTGGCCAATCGCCAGACCTACCCGACCGATGGCAAGATCGTATGTTTTCCAATCATCGCCGGCCGTCGCCCAGTGGTCGGCGACGGCCAGATGCGTCTTGCGATAACTGCCCACAAGGCCCTCTGGTCCGGCAAGGACTGCGCTGTTGTAAATCTTGTCTCCGTCCGCCTCGGCGAAGCCTGCAACGAGATAGAGGCCGAGCTTCATTGCCAGACGAACGAAGGCGGACACCGCCGGGCCCGAGAGCGGCTCTGCCCGAATGTGTGGATCGTCAAGCCCCGTCAGGGACAGTTCCGGGAAAACCAGAATATCAGGCGCAGCCGTCACCTTTGCCTCGGTTGCGAGCCTGGTGATGGCGGCAATATTGTCTGCAACGACCGAGGTTGGGGCGAACTGTGCAACGGCTGCGCGCGAAGTGCGTCCGCGCGGGATTGGCTGATAGCCATAGAGCCGGAAATAATCGCCGGGATTCCAGGTGAAGCTGTTGGTCATCATATTCATGTAAAGCTCTGGTCGTCGAGATTTGAAGACCGGCTCGCTCAAAACTTCGCGGCGGCGGGCGCGGGCAAGATCGATTGTGCCATAGGCAATTCCGTCGCCGGTATCGATTGATGCGGCAACTGTGCCGTCGGGCTCGATCAGGCAGCTTCCGCCCGAAAACTGCACGGTTCTTTCCAGTCCCCAGCGGTTGCTTTCGATGACATAGCAGGCGTTTTCGAAGGCTCGGTTGATCCAGTAGGGCGCGGGCGTGCGCTCCTGCAGCCAATTGGAGATGTGGCAGATGATGTCGGCACCGGCCAGGGCTTCGAGCCGCGCTGTCTCGAAGAAGTGCAGATCCATGCAGACCAGCATTGAAATCCGGCCGATCTCCGTTTCGAAGACCTCGTGCACGATATCGCCGTTGGCGGCCCATTTCGGTTCGGCGATATAGGGGTGCGACTTGCGATGGCGACCAACGACACCCTCGGGACCGATGAGGACGGCGGTATTGTAATAGAGATCGCTCGCCGGATCGACTTCCGGCATGCCGACGACGATATAGCAGCTGTGTTTGCGGGCAATGGCATGGAAAACATCGGTGGTCGGTCCGGGAATGGTCTCGACAAATGGCTTCACTTCCGCCCTGTCGAACCAGCAATAGCCCGTCGTCCCCATTTCGGGCGTGACGATCAGGCGGGCACCGGCCTGCGCCGCTTCCTCGCAAAGGGCTGTCAGCCGGCTGATGTTACGCGCCTTTTCAAACATGGTCGGTTCGAACTGGATAGCGGCGGCGGTGTAGCTCTGTGTCGGTGTCATGATTGTTCCCATTGTCTTTAATGAAGGTTCCATCTGTTTCAGACAGCCATATGCCGATGAACAAGCGCGTCGGAGAGCGTGTCGATGGCGCCGGCTGCGACCACGCTGCCCTTCTCCAGCATTGCGAACTGGTGAGACGCGTGCCGCGCAAAAGCGACGTTTTGCTCGACGAGAATGATCGTCATGCCGATCTCGCGATTGAGCCGGATGATGATCTTTTCGATCTCCTCGACGATAGAGGGCTGGATGCCTTCGTTGGGTTCATCGAGAAGCAGCACTTTCGGGTCTGCTGCCAGCGCGCGGGCAATGGCAAGCTGCTGTTGCTGGCCGCCGGAAAGCACACCTCCCGGTCGATCGAGGTTGGCCATCAGGTATGGAAAAAGTTCAGGGACCAGTGCGGGAATTTCGCGTTTGCCATCAGCACGCGCAAAGGCGCCCATCAGGATGTTTTCGCGGATGGTAAAATCGGGAATGATCTCCCTTCCCTGGGGGACATAGGCGATACCGGCCCTTGCCCTCATATGCGTCGGGGAAGAGGCGACGTCTTTTCCTTCCAGATACATCTCGCCCGTCATCCGGTCGGTTAGCGCCATCAGGGTTTTCAACAGCGTCGTTTTGCCGGTGCCGTTACGGCCGAGGATGGTCGTGATCTTGCCGGCCGGAATATCGAGCGTGACGCCGTGCAGGATATGGCTGCGGCCGTAGTAGCTGTGCACGCCTTTTAATGACAGCATCAGGATATTCCTTTCGAACCGAGATAGGCTTCACGGACCTTGGGATTGCGCTCGATATCTTCGACGCTTCCTTCCGCGAGAACCTCTCCGAGATGGAGAACGGTGATGTACTCGGCGATCTCGCGGACGAACCCCATGTCGTGTTCGACGACGAGGATCGTATGGCGACCTTTGAGATTGTTGATGATTTCTGCGGTCTTGCGGGTTTCCGCCTGGGTCATGCCGGCTGTCGGCTCGTCCAGCAGAACCACCTTGGGATCCTGCACGATGAGCATTCCAAGCTCCAGCCACTGTGTCTGACCATGGCTGAGATAGGCGGCTGTCGTACCCTGTTCAGCATCGAGGCCCGTGAGCGCCAGAACGTCGTCTACACGGCTTGCCTCGGAACGCGAAAAGCCGAACCGGAGATTTGCAAAGACCGAAGGCTTTCTGCAATTGGCGACCTCCAGGTTCTGACGCACCGTCAGTTCACGGAAGACGCTGGGAATCTGGAATTTTCGGCCGATCCCGGCACGCGCAATTTTGTGCTCAGGCCAGTTGGTGATGTCGGTGTCGTAGACGAAAACCTTGCCCTGCGTGCTGCGCGTCTTGCCGCTGACCAGATCCATCAGGGTTGTCTTTCCGGCGCCATTTGCGCCGAGCAACACACGCAACTCGCCGTCGCGGACGGTGATGCTGACATTGTTGACGGCTCTGAAGCCGCCGAAATCGACGCTGAGACCGTCGATGGTCAATGCGATTGCACTCATATCACAATGCCTCGCTTTGTTGCTGCAACGGTGAAGGCGCCGCACCTGGTTTGACCCGGCGAATAAATGCCCGCAGAACGTCATGCGCGACGCCGCCAAGGCCACGCGGCATGAACAGCACGACGAGCATGAAGATGAGGCCGATGATTGCTTTCCACGCCTCAACCAGCGCCTCGGTCTCGCTGACCTCTGCCTCGATCATGTTGATGAGGATCGCGCCGATGCAGGCGCCGAGCAGGGATGAGCGACCGCCGACGGCCGCCCAGACGACCATCGTGACCGAAAAGGAAAGATCCATGAACGTTGGCGAGGCGAATTCCGCGACAACCACGTAAAGCATGCCGGCAACACCGGCGATGCCCGCCGAGATGACAAAGAAGAATACCTGGTAGAGCGAGACGTCGAAGCCGAGATAGCGGGCGCGCACTTGGTCATCGCGGATCGCCTGCAGGATCATGCCTGCGCGGGTTTCGACGACAAGGCGGGCGCCGATGAGCGCCAAGGACAGGCATACGGCACACAGGTAATAGGTCGCCCGGCTGTAGGGATCGAATTCGATGCCACCGATCGTCAGCCAGCCGAGATCGGTCAGGCCGTTGAAACCATTTGTAATCGGTTGCGCATCGACCATGACGAGGCGGACGAGAAGGACGAGCGCCAGTGTGATGATCGACACGAAGACGCCGGAAATGCGTTTGCGGAACACCAGCATGCCGAGCGCGCCGGCAATCACTACAGGAAGCATGATGCCGAGCACGAGGCCCACCGACTGGCTTTGAAACGGAAGCCAGAGGAAGGAGCCCTTGTTGATGCAGCAAAGTTCCGTCGGTGCGCCGGGTTCGGCATTCCATAGCATGAAATCCGGAACCGGCTTGTCGGAACCCTGTTGCAGACTGGTCAGGCTTGACAGTTTCAGGGACATGGCAAGCATGTAAGCGCCAAGGCCGAAAAACAGCCCCTGGCCGAGATTAAGAATTCCGGCGTAGCCCCATGTCAGCGCAATGGCGACACCGAGCATGCCGTAGACAAGATATTTTGAAATGCGGTTCAGCCAGAATTCGTCGCCGAAAACGGGTGCCGCGAAAATCACTGCGATGAAGAGCACATAGGCAGCGATCTGGAATTTCCGTTCGATGCTCATGTCAGCGCCCCTTGAACGAGAACAGCCCGCTGGGCTTTACGAGAATGACGAGGATGACGACTCCGAAAACGACCGCGCGTGCCAGAATGTCGTTCGTTCCGATGGCCACCAGCGCATTGATTTCCCCCAGAAGCCCTGATGAAAGGGCCGTACCGAAAAGGCTGCCGACGCCGCCTGTCACCACGACCATGAAACCGTCGACGACCATCGTCGTGCCCATATCCGGGAAAACGGTCTTGAAGCCGGACATCATGACGCCCGCGACGCCGGCCAGACCGGAACCGAAGGCAAAGGTGAGCGCGTTGATGCGCTTCACATCGATGCCGCAGGCCGCAGCCATTTTTGGATTACGGATGATTGCCCGCACCTGCATGCCTGCCGTCGTGCGATAGAGAATGAACCATGTCGCCAGCGTCAGCGCGGCTGTTACCGCAATGATGAAGGTGCGGTAAGCGTTGATGGCGGCACCGGCAAACCTGAAGGTGCCTTGCAGGTATGAAGGCACTGCGACGTTTTGCAGCCCGGCCCCGAGGCCTTCGATATGGATGCCAAAAAAGGTGAGGCCGAATTCGAGCCTTACGGCCTGCTGCAAAAGGATGGCAATACCCCAGGTGGCGAGAAGCGTGTCGAGCAGGCGGCCGTAGAGCCGTCGCACGACCACCCGTTCGATTGCCAGGCCAAGCAATGCCGTCACGACAAAAGCCAGCGGTATTGCCAGCAGAAGGCTCGTTTTCAGCCAGATGCCCGAGAGAACGGCGACATAAGCGCCGATCATGACCATTTCGCCGTGGGCCATGTTGATGACGCCCATGGCGCCGTAGGTGATGGCGAGGCCGAGTGCCACCAGAAGAAGGATCGAGCCGAGACTGAGGCCGATGAAGAGAATGTCGAGCATAACGCCACCGTTCATGAGAAGGGCGGGCCAGACTTTTTCCTGCTCCTGGCCAATCCCGAATGTGGGTTGGCGCGGCACAGAGGAAAAAACACAGATCCGCCTTGCCGAGACATTGTCCCGCCAAACATGGTTGGCGGGACGACGCGGGGAGGGGTCAGCCCTTGAGCTTTGCTGCGTCGAGACCGTTGCTGGTGCAGAACAGATTGCTTTCCGTCTCGCCATAGGCCGAGTAGGGCAGCGGCTTGATCGGCGCGGGATATGCGTTGACGACCTTGCTCTGGCCATCCGGTTGCCATTGCCCGATGCGCGGTGTCAGCCAGCAATGCAGGTTGTCGGGGTCGGTGGTCACCTTGCCGCCGGGTGCTTCATAGGTCTGGCCGCGTATGCCGGCCCGGATCGCGTCGGCAGATAGATCGCCGGATTTCTCCACCGCCTGCTTCCAAAGGAATACCTGGAAATAGGCGGCCTCGAGCGAATGGTATGTCACGGCTTTCGGATCGTTGACGAAGGTCCTGAAGCGGTCGATGAAGCTCTTGTTTTCAGGCGTTTCGATCGACATGAAGTAGGGGAAGGATGTATAGCTGCCCGCCGCATATTCGGCGCCCATGGCCGCGATCTCGATCTCGGACGTCACCGTCGCGCAGATCGGGATAACCTCCTGTGAGAGGCCCTGGTTCTTGAACTCGCGGTAGAAGGCGATGATCGAGTCTCCCACGACGTTGGAAAGAACGACATCCGCGCCCGATTCCTTGATCTTGCTGACCATGACCGCCCATTCCGAGTGGCCAAGTTCCAGATATTCGTCCGCGACCCATTCCGCACCGGCCGCTTCGATCAACTTCTTGGAAACCTTGGCCATCTCGCGCGGATAGACATAATTCGAGCCGACGATGAAGAACTTCTTCTTGCCCAGTTTCTCGACGATCCAGGGAATGTAGTTGGAGAGCTGCTGGTTTGGAACCGCGCCGGAATAGACGACGTTGCGCGAGCATTCGAAGCCCTCATAGTGCGTCTGGTAGAACAGCATCGCGCCGCGGCGTTCGAAGATCGGCAGCACTGCCTTGCGGCTGGCAGAGGTGTGGCAGCCGAATACGGTGGAAATCTTGTCCTTGACGATCAGCTTCGACGCCTTTTCGCTGAAGGTTTTCGGATCGGACGCCCCATCTTCCACGACGACTTCTACCTGGCGGCCGAGAACACCGCCCGCCGCGTTGATTTCGGCCACGGCCATCATGACGCCGTTGGCCAGAAGTTTTTCGGCGACGGAAAGGCCACCCGTCTGGGAGTAAAGCGCGCCGACCTTGATGGCGTCGGCTGCAAAGGCCCGGCCGCCCAAAGCCGGCAGGGCAAGTGCGGCTGAAGCGGTGGCTGCGGTTTTCAGAAATTCACGTCTGTTGAACACCATCTTGGTTCCCCTTTTTTTGATTGGCGCACGCAGTGGCACTGCCCGGCTCTGCGGCGAGGCTTTCATGCCGAAAAAGTATTGGAGGGCTGACGTCACTGTCAGCAGACAACAAAAAACCCGCGAGGCTTGTC
Organism: Agrobacterium tumefaciens; assembly: GCF_005221325.1. NCBI lineage: Bacteria > Pseudomonadati > Pseudomonadota > Alphaproteobacteria > Hyphomicrobiales > Rhizobiaceae > Agrobacterium > Agrobacterium tumefaciens. The sequence continues at coordinate 1,627,105 of NZ_CP039889.1, forward strand.
ACAGCCTGCGGGCACCCTTGCCATCAACGCATCACGGCTGTGCCGCGTGCAACAGCGGCACATGGCTTCGTCAAACGAAGGGATGTGCCGGAGGTGTTCATCTGGAACACATGAAAAACTAATCATGTTTTTGGGAAGGGCGCAAGAGCTGTTCAGCGTTGATAATCGAATTGGCTATTTCATCGATCGGCACGCGCCGGGCCATCGCCTGCTCGCGCATTTCGCGATAAGCCTCGTTCTCGCTCGTGCCGCGATTGGCCATCAGAATGGCCTTGGCCCTGGCGAGCTTCTGGTCTCCCAATACCTTGCGTTTGTATTTGCGTGCCTCCTTCACGAGTTTTTGGCGCTCGAGCCAGAGGCTGCGGGCGATGGCGAGATTGGTCAGCAGGCCGAAAGGTTTGATCGGTCTCTCGACGATGGCGAGCGCGCCGCTTTCCAGAACGATCTGCAACGTCGAGGGGTTTTCGTAACCCACGATGGCGAGCATGGTCGGAGCGGGATTGGGGAGACACTTCAGCAGGCGTTCGATCTCCGGTCGCGCCTCATCTTCCATGGCAAGGAAGACGACATCTGTACCATGCGGCAATTCGGCGGGCACTGGCCAGAGGAAGCTGACGGTACAACCGATGCGGCGCAGGTGATCGACCAGGAACTCTCCTTCGGATGTCCGGGGGTGGATGACCAGAACCTTGAGATCCCGCAAATCTCTAAGAAGGGCGAAAGACATCGTCACTCCCCCCTCAGACCTGAACACGATGGTGAAAAATCTGCGTCAAGTCCGGGCGATATTCGCGCATGAACGGATCCGGCGCCACCCGCACCGACGGATCATAGACAATGTCATAGCCGCCCTGCGCATTCACCCTTGCAACTCTTGGCCACAGATGCGTGTGGTTCGTCTGCCGATCGATCTTTACGGCACCCTGCGGGGCATCATACTCCACCTCGTAGAGGGCGGGCAGAAGGTGTTCCAGCCCCTCGCTGCCGGCCCGTTGCAAAGCCGCCGCATAGAGATAGACCTGGAAATAGGCCGCCTCGGCCGGCGCGGTCGGCAGCATCTGCTGGCCATAGCGGTTCTGGTAAGCCGAAACGAACGCGCGAGAGCGGGGCGTATCCAGAGAAGCAAAAAACGGCGCTGCGGTGATATGACCTTCGGCCACCTCCGGCCGCATTCGGATCACGTCGGCCTCGCTTGTCGATTGACTGGCAATCGGCATGGTCGCTGCATCGAACCCCGCCTCCTTGAACGCCGTATAAAACGGAATGATACCGTCGCCGACGATCGTCGAATAGATGACATCCGGTTGCGCAGCTTTAATGTGCCGGATGATTTTGGCGACGTCCTCGGTTTTGAGGTTAAGCGGGACGTACATCTCGTCCAGAACCTGTCCGCCCAACTGAAGAAAGAGGTCGCTGATCGTCCGGTTCGATTCATAAGGATAGACGTAATTCGACCCGACCAGAAAAACACGCTTTCCATAATGCGTGGTGAGGAAGTCGACCAATTGCACGGAATTTTGATTGGGGGCGGCACCTGTGTAGATGCAGTGTCGGGAGTATTCGAAACCCTCGTAAAGCGTCGGGTAGAACAGCAATGCATCACGGGCCTCGATGACGGGCAGAGCTGCTTTGCGAGTGCTCGACATGTGGCAGCCGAAGACGACGCGGACCCGATCTTCGTCGCAGAGCCTGACCGCAAAGTCCCTATAGAGACTGGGGGTTGATTGCGGATCGTAAGCTACCGGTTCGATCGCCCGACCGAGCACGCCGCCCGCTGTATTGATTTCGTCGATCGCCAGCAAGCTCGCGGCTCTCTGGGTTTTTTCGACGGCTCCGGTCACGCCCGTCTCGGAAAACAGCACGCCGACCCGCCAGCTTTCTGAAGTCATCATCGCCACCAAAAAATAAAAAAGCTCCCGCCCGTTTCCGGTCGAGAGCTACCCTGCTCATGGAATATCAGCGACCCATTGGGGCCTGCGAAAAGATGATGGCAGTTTCCGCGTCCTCTGACAATAGCTGAACCGTAAGCGCCTTCTAAGACCATGCCATCGGAGTGTTGGTGTTGCCGGAAGTAATGGTTGGCGTGATCGAGCTGATGCGGCGCGGATCGTTACCGCCCATATGAACGGCGTCTGTTGACCACATGTCACGCGGGCCGCCCGGTTATTGCCTGAAACGGCTCGGCAGAAACGGAAGGGCTTCGCCGCTGATGCGATTTTCGAGTGCGTCGAGCACGAGATCTGCTGTCTTGGGAGCGGCGGCAATGCCGACATGCCCGTGGCCGAATGCGGCGACAAGACCAGGGTGCCGCGACAGCGGGCCAATCACCGGCAGGCCATCCGGCGTGGAGGGACGATGCCCCATCCAGAGCCGAAGCGTGGGGGTCTTGTCCGTGGATAGATAGGGGTAGCTCGCCAGGGCATGCCGTTGCAGCACCCGCGCGCGCTCCCAATTCGGAGGCTTATCGACCGATGCGAGCTCGACCTGGCCCGAAAGGCGCAAACCCATGTCTGTCGGTGTATTGGCCATCCGGCCGGTGCTCGGCATCACGGGGATCTCGAAAGGCGTTTGCCCCGATGTAACGGTCACATGGTAACCCCGTTCGCTCTGCATCGGAATGCGCACGCCAAGCGGGCGCAGCAGATGGCCGGAATGTATGCCGGCGGCCACGACGATGCGGTCGGCAGATAACGTCTCGCCGCCCTTGAGCACGGCCTGCGGTGCCGGGCCGTCGAGGATAGCGGTTACGGCGGATTGGTGGAATTGCACACCCCTGCGCCGCGCGGCGTCCACAATGCCGGCCACATAGCGCCCGGTGTCTCGGCAATGGGCGCCGTTGACCACATGGACGGCGAACCGGTAGGCAGGGCCGAGCGCCGGCAGCCTTTCGCGGATTTCAGCCTCATTCCATTCCGCATAGGCAACGCCATTCTCGCGACGCAGCTCCCAGCTCAGTGCTTCCGCCTCGAAGGAGGCTCGGTCGGGATAGGCGTAGAGCAGCCCTTTTTGAAGAATAAGCTGCTCCTGTCCGGTCTTCCGCGCGAGCTCCAGATGCCGTTCGGGTCCATCGTGCAGCAGGAAGTTCAGTAATTTCGCCGTCCGGCGCACGCGTGCCTTGCTCGCACCGGCCCACAAAAAACGGAGGAGCCACGGCGCCAGCTGCGGCAGCGACATCCAATCGATCGTCAGCGGCCCGTTTCGGTCGAGGAGGAAGCCGGGAACTTTCCGCCACAGGCCAGGCATGCTCATCGGGATGATCGATGCCGGGCTGATCCAGCCGCCATTGCCATAGCTTGCGCCGGCTTCACTGCCTGGCGCATTGCCATCGCAAAGTGCCACATCCCAGCCCGCTTCCGCCAATCTTAATGCTGTGGTGGCACCGATGATGCCCGCGCCGACCACGATTACCTTGCCTGTCATTGCCGTTTTCGTCCTGCTCTCAGGAAAGTCCGCCATGGAAATGGCTGAGGAATTCCCGCGTTTTCGTCTCGCGGGGTTCGTTGATGACTTGGCGCGCATCGCCCGACTCGATGACGAAGCCGTCCTGCATGAAGATGACGGTGTCGGCGACATCGCGGGCAAAAGCCATTTCATGGGTGACGAGGATCATCGTCATCCCCTGTTCGGCAAGCTGGCGGATGACCGCCAATACTTCACCGACCAATGCCGGATCGAGTGCCGAGGTGGCCTCATCGAACAGCATGACTTCCGGTTTCATGGCCAGTGCCCGGGCAATCGCCACGCGCTGCTTCTGTCCACCGGAAAGCTGCTCCGGGCGTGCATCGGCTTTCTCGACCAGCCCGACTTTGGAGAGAAGCTCCATCGCGAGTGCCCGCGCAGAATTGCTGTCCTGTTTCAACACGCTCACCGGCCCGATCATCACATTGTCGATGACGCTCATGTGCGGGAACAAATTGAAGTTTTGAAACACCATTCCCGTATTGGCGCGGAAGGTTGCCAGATCCCGGTCGCGCATGGCGACGTGGCCCGAGGAAAAGTCCATCCGCCTTCCGCCGATGGTGATGCAGCCCGCATCAGGCAACGACAGCAGATTGAGGCTGCGCAACAGGGTGGATTTTCCCGAACCGCTCGGCCCGATCATCGCCACGACATGACCGCGTGGCACGGAAAGATTGATATCTTTCAGGACCTCCAGCGGTCCGAAGGACTTCTTCAGGCCCACGACCTCGATCATCGGTTCCGTGCCGGCCATCGTCTGGATCTCGTTATTCATGTCTTGCGGCCCTCCAGCCAATGCGCCAGGCGTGTCATGGGAAACAGGACGGCCAGATAGATGGCTGCAATCAGGGTGTATGTTTCGAGCGGCCGGTAGGTGGCGGATGTCACCAGTTGACCTTGATAGAGCAGGTCGGGCACCGCGAGCACGGAGAGAAGCGAGGTGTTCTTGAGCTGCAGGACGGACTGGTTCACCAGTGGCGGCACCATGCGGCGCAATGCCTGCGGCAGGATGATCTTGGCCATCAACTGGCCTCGCCGCATGCCGATCGCGCGGCCCGCATCCCATTGTCCCGGATCGATCGAGACGATGCCGCCCCGGATGATCTCGGCATAAAACGCGGCGCCGTACATGGTCAGCGTGATGAAAGCCGCCATCGCTGGCGAGATCTGAATTCCGACCAGCATGGGCAGGGCATAATAACACCAGACCAGTTGCACGAGGACAGGTGTACAGCGGAACAGTTCCACGATCGTCATGATCGGAACGGTAACGACTTTCATCCCAGAGAGCCGGGCAAGAGCGAAGACCGTGCCGACGACGATTCCAGAGATGATGGTCAGAACAGTGAAGCCGACCGTATAACCCAAGCCTTGAAGAAACAGGCCGCGGTACTGCCAAAGGCCGGAGAAGTCCCATTGATACTGCATCACAGCGCGCTTTGTTCTGCCCGGCGGAATATCCGCGGAGAGGTTGATGTAAAGAGCCACTCGCCAAGCGTCAGGATGTCGAAGACGGGAAGGCCGAGGGCTGCCGAGATCGCCTGTGCAAAGGGCGGCATGTTGGTGCATTCCAGCACGATCGCGCCGACCGAGGGATGCTCGGCGATGAGCTTTCGGGCAACATCGATCACTTCGGCCTCCAGTGCCGCATGATCATATGCGGCGGAGCCCTCGATGAGCGCATGAAATGCGCCGCCGGCGGGCACCCCGCGCACGGGCACCGATGGATCGGCCCCGCAGGCTTCGAACACGTCGGGACCGAGGCTGGCGGCATCATAGGTTATCACGCCGGGACGCAGCCCGGCGCCAAGCGTCATTTTCACCATGGGCAATTGCATCAGGCTGGAGGCGGCGACCGGCACACCGAGCGCCTCGGCCAATTTTCGCTGATGTCGCGCCATGAAGCCGCAGGACGTGATGATTGCGCTGCAGCCCTCCGAGATAAGCTCTCGTCCGGCGGCGATGAAATCTTCGACGAGACCCTCGCCGCCCGCACGGACGACGAGTGAAACGGACGCACCGCGCACTTTGCGAAACTTGACTGGAAAACGCCATGAGCCGGCATGGCCGACATCGCCAGGTGGACGTTCGAACGTCGTGTCCAGCATGATGATGCCCAAGGCACCTGAGGAAGCGGACATGGGCGTGCCTGTCAGAATGTCAAATTTGCAGGCAGCGCAGCCTTGTCGACACCGACGAGTGCGAGGCTCTCGACAATCCAGTTCGAGATATTGCCTTGCCCACGGCGTTCCGCAAGCCAGGTGTCGACATAATCGCGGAACTCGCCATTCGGATCGCGGCGCACGCCGATTGTCGTCGGTTGGCTCGCATGGGGCTCCGGAATGATGAGCTTGACGTTCGGCGCAAGGTGCTTCGTCGTCACGACGGCGAGCAGGGCGACCTGGATGATGGCGTCGGCGCGGCCCGATTGAAGCGCCAGAATGGTCTCATCGGCAGATTTGAGCGCAACCAGCGTGCAGTTCGGTAGGTTCTTGCGGGCGAAATTGTCCTGCGTCGAGCCAAGGTCGACGGCTACCCGCATCTCCGGCTTGTTCATCTCCTCCCACTTCGTCACTTCCAGGTCCTTGCGGGCAACGAGGGTGAAGGTATTGTCCATCAGCGCCTTGGTGAAGTCGACAACCTTGGCGCGCTCTGGATTGTTGCTGAGCCCGAACATGATGTCGATCTTGTCGCTTTGCAGATCGATCACGGAATTGCCCCAGGTCGTCTCGACCAGCTCCAGTTTGACGCCGATATGTTGCGCCAGATCACGGCCCATTGCGACGCAGAAACCTTCCCACTCTCCGGTTGCCAGGTTCTTGTGATAATAAGGCTCGGTGCCTGCAAATACGCCGATCCGCAACGCACCACGAGCCCGGATTGCTTCGAGTGTTGCGCCTTCGGTTGCTGCGAGAAGTGCGGAAGATGGGAGGAGTGCTGCAGCGCCTGCAAGCAGCATTACTCTTCCGAAGTCACGTCTGTTCATGGCCATATCCCCAGTTGATTATTCGTTCCCTATTGCGCCTTGCGGGCGATCAATGCGTTGTCGCGATTGATTTTATTGGAAAGCACGACCGAATAGGTCACGCTCTCGATTTCCTCGATCCGGGCAAGCTCTTCGATCAGGGCTTCCAGATCTTCCAAAAAATTGACGTTCACACGGCAGAGGATGTTTGCCGGGCCGCTGATCGCATCGGCGGTCGAGATCTCCGGGTAGCCGCGCAATACCACGAATAGCCTTTGCGTGGCGCGCATGGCGGTGGTGATGAAGATATAGGCTGAAACGCTCTGATCGATCTCGCGGCGACCGACGATCGCGCGATAGCCGAGAATGACGCCGCGGCGCTCCAGCCGCTCGATGCGCTCCTGGACACTCGATCGTGCGAGGCCGACACGTCGGGCCAATTCACTGGCAGGCACGCGCGCGTTTTCCTCCAGGATGCTGAGCAGATTGCGGTCAATGCTGTCGCCGTAGTCCATGTCGTTCCCACTTTCTTTTGTGGAAAGACTGCGTTCAAACTTTCCCAAAGAAAAGCATTGAAAAATGGGTTCTTCATGACTTTTATTCATGATCCCGAACAGGAGCTTCGTCATGCGCCGTTTTCTGCCATCCTTGAGTGCCCTGCATGCATTCGATGCATCCGTGCGTCACTTGAGTTTTACCAAGGCGGCCGAGGATATGGGGATCACCCAAAGCGGCATCAGCCGGCAAATAAAAAACCTTGAAGATTTTCTGGGTCTTACCCTGTTCGAGCGCGCCGGGCCGAAGCTGATCCTGACGGAGGAGGGCACGCGGTATTATGATGAGATTTCGCGCCTTCTCGATAAGCTGGAAGATGTCTCCATCGATGCCGTCCGCGGTCGAAAAGCACAGAGCATGCTGAAGATCGGCTTTCCGCCGACACTGATGCGGCGCTGGGGAGCGTCGATGCTGACCGCTTTTGCAGCCGCGCATCCCCAGACATGGTTCGAGGTTTATCCTTGCCGTCACGATCTCGACTTTGCGACATCCGAGCTGGATCTGGCGTTTCTGCGCGGCACCGGAAATTGGAGCGGAGCGCGCAGCCAGCTGCTCTTCGACGAGGAATTGGTTGTAGTTGGCGCACCGAAGCTGATGCCGCTGCAAGGCCTGCCGAACGACGAGGCGCTGCTGGAATATCCGCTGATCCAAAATTCCAGCCGCCCGAGCCTGTGGCTGCATTGGCTGCGGGGTGCAGGCGTGCATTATAAGAGCCGCATTTATGGCCCGCGCCTGCCGAACTTCGATATGATCCTTGAATGCGCCATCAACGGTATGGGACTGGCAATCGTTCCCGAACTCCATGTGCGCACCGAACTGGCCGCAGGGATTTTGAATCCCGCTCTAAACAGGTTTCAGACATCGGGCGAGGGCTTTTATCTCTGTTTCCCGCAGGCGCGGATGAACTCGGCCAATGTGCGGATCTTCCGCGACTGGTTTGCTACCGAATTCGCGCGCCGGCGGCAATTCCTGCCTCTGGCGCATCCCTTAAATCAAAAATAGGACTTCTCTATGGGCTTCAGCTCAAGCGGATCTTCTCCCCGCTTCAATAGCCAGGAATAGACCGGCGGCACTCGGTCTGCGATGGATTCGACGTGAACGTCAATGAAGCAAGGTCCGTCCTCGTGGGCGAAGGCGGCTGCGAGTGCGCCGTCGAGTTCTGAACCTGTCTTGGCTGTCCATGCCTTGAGGCCATAGGCTTCCGCGATTGCCTGACCGCGCGGCGCCAGAAAGTCCACGCCAAAGCACTGATTGTGACCTTTGAGCCGGTGGAGGCCCTTGATCCAGCCGAATGTGCCATTGTTGAAGAGGATAAGGATTGCCGGCACCTGCAAGCGCACCAGCGTTTCCAATTCGCCGACCGTCATGCCGAACGATCCGTCACCAAAGAGACCGATCGGCCTCTTGGACGGATCGGCCCGCCAGGCCCCGACTGTGGCGGGAAGGGCCGAACCGAGCCCACCGAAGGCGCGCGGGATGGCGAAACGCGTTTCACGATCATTGATTTTAAGGAAGCGCGTCATGTAGGGCGTCGGTGTGCCAGCGTCGGAGTAGATCAACGCTGGTTTGCAGGAGGCATGGAGCGCCTCGTTGAAGGCACGTACGGCCCTCTCCGGTCGCAGTGGAACCCGCTCGTCGGAAAGCGCTTCCTCGGCGTGCTCCCAGAACACCTTTCGACGATCATTGAGGCTGTCGATCCACGGTTCATGTCGGGCGGGTTCGATTGCAGCGTCCAGCGTCAGGAGTTCTTCCAGAACCAACAGGGCATCGCCCTGGATGGACAGCAGGTTCTCATAGTTGTTCGCCATGATTTCCGGGGAGATGTCGATCTGCGCCAGACGGCGATTGAGGGTGATCCGCGGGAAGGTCCAGCCGATGGTGACGACCGAGCCGATGCGTGAGCCAACGAAGAGCGTGAAATCCGAATGCTCCAGCGCCCAGTTCGCATGGGGGTGAAAGCCGTTGTCGCCGATGACGCCGATGGCGAGGCGGTGGTCGTCGTCAATGGCGCCCTGGCCGGTCATTGTCGTGCACATTGGCACGTTGTATTTTTCGGCAAGCTGCGTGATCCGGTCGCCGGCGCGCGCGCGGTTTACCCCGCCGCCTGCCACGATCAGCGGCCTCTCGGCCCTGGCCAGAAGTTTGAGCAGGTCCTCCAGCTTCGAGCGCGGCGGCAGTGTCGGGTAAGCGGGGAAGGTGCGGCATTCCTCTTCGACATGAAGGGAGATTCGCCCCGGGTCCACTTCGGCAAGCAGCATGTCCTCCGGAATTTGCAGGTGCACGGCGCCGGGTTTGCCGGAGCAGGCGACACGAAAAGCCCGGCGGATGATTTCCGGCAGTTTTTCCGGCGATTTCACCTGGACGGACAGTTTCGTCACCGGCTCGAAAAGCTTGGCGCAGTCGAGTTCCGTGAGGACGCCGCGGCCTTCACCGGGAAGCGGGATGTCGATGGTGAGAAGGATTACGGGCACGGACGAGCCGTTCGATTCGGCCACCGGGGGCAGCGAATACATCGCGCCCGCGCCCGACGGGCATTCGAAAACCCCCGGTCTATTGGTGAACCGCCCATAGGCGTCAGCCATGTAGCCGGCTGACCGCTCATCGCGGGCCATGACATGGCTTATCTTGTCTTCACGGTGCTGAAGGGCCTCGTAGAGGGGGACGTTCGTGTCCCCCGGGACGCCGAAAATGGTGTTAACCCCGTAACCGATGAGCATTTCCACCAAAATATCCGCGCCACGCATTTCGCTCTCTCCTGTCTGTGCTGCAGCAGCAGGATAGGACCATCGAGAGCCGACGGGGACTGGCGATATGCCGGGCCTATGAGGCGTGAACCGTCAGATTGCCGGTCTCGGCCGCTGCACCGCCCGTCACCCACGGAAATACTCAGACGAAATTCACTATGTAGGCCGCTACTCGCTTTGCGCCTGGTGCAAAGAATTCCGGTCGCTGCCGAGGCGGCTGCCGAACTCTCACCGCGAGGCAAAGCGCTATTGCCAGATTTGTTGACCCATGTCTCGCCGCTCGGACGGAAGCACGTCAATCTCACCGAAGAATATCCTCGGCCAAAGCCTCGGCGTAGGACCCCTTCGAGGCGTCTTTGACATTCACGGCAGTCAAAGCCTGTTCGATTGAAGTGTAAATCTCGGTATCGATGCCTTCAGCGAGCCACGAGACGACGCTGAGGACGTCCCCGCGCCTGTTTTTTCTGGCAAAGAGAACCGTTCCAGGCGGCAGGTCGTTGTGGTGGATCATTGAGAGCACCTCCGTTCGGACGTATCGCCAGAATTCGTTGGGTATCCCCATCGCCAAAAGCGCTTGCAACTCGTTCCAGAACAGTTTCGAGCATATCGTGCGATCGTCTTTCTGAACTACAACGACATAGTGATTTGCCTGCCGCAGGCGGAGCAGTACAGGCAAACTCGTTGGCTGGGGTGGCATGTGTTGTCGGCAGTTCATCAGCGGTGAAATTCCATTTATCTTGAGACGATTTCCGACATCCTTCGGGGAGGATCAGGCCCTTGAACCTGTGCGAAGGCGGTCTTCTGGACGGGCACTTGACGTCTCTACCGGGCAGTTTGAGCGTCCTGTTGCCTGCCGAGATGGAACATCCGGCGCGGCAGCACGGCAATGGCCGTTAGTCCCCCGTATGCGATGGCCGCGACCGCCACGATCTGAAAAAGGGAATTGAGACTTGCCTCAAACCAGATCACCGAAGCCCACCCGACGAAAGCTGCCAGGATCATCCTGACTGTTCCGGCAAGAACCGGGAGAAGAACACGCTTCAGTCCCTGGCTTGCAAAATAAAGTGCCAGTCCCAATCCAACCGCACCATAGGCCGGTGCGACGATTTGTAGATACTGGGAGCCTAGCTGCTGCACATCAGGGTCGGCCGTGAACAATCTCATCCACAGCACGGGGAACAGAGTGGCGAGAATGCCGATTGTCTGCGTGATGCCGAATGCAATACCGGCGCCAACCCATGCGACCCGGCGGGCGCGTTCGAGCTGGCCCGCTCCGATATTAATCCCAACCATGGTGACGATAGCGGTTCCAAGACCGAAGATGATGGGGATTTGCAGATAATCAAGCCGCGATGCGATGCCGAACCCCGCAATTGCGTCTGCGCCGAAGTGGCCGACAGCTGCCGTTACGAAAGTAACTGTCAGATTGACCTGGATGGTGCCGACAGCGGAAGGCAGGCCGACCCCCAGAATGTCCTTGAACAGTCGACCTTGCAGCGGAACAATTTTGAGCTTTAGGGGGCTGCTTGACGAGCGCAGGTAATGGGCAAGCACCAGTGCCGCGATGAGATAATAAATGAAGACCGCAGCGCCTCCGCCCGCCACGCCGAGCTCCGGGAAGGGGCCCCAGCCGAAAATCAATGGCGGCGACAAGACGAGGAGAAGGAACGCGCCGGAGATGATGACGAGGGCAGGCACGTTCACGTTGCCAGCGCCCCGCAGGGCTGCCGAAAGCAAAGCCGTGATCCAGATCGGAATGGAGCCTGCGAACACAATTCCTGAATAGATGAGGGCGGCCCTTAGGGTTTCTCCAGTCCCTCCCATGGAGCGGTAGAGCAGAGGTCCAAGGAGGATTGCGGCGACCGAGAAAATGGCTCCGAATACTGTGGCCAGAACAATCGAATGCCAGACAAGTCCATCGGCATCAGCGTGGCGGTTGGCTCCCAGCGCTCGTGCTACAGCCGAGGAAACTCCGCCGCCAATCCCGCCATTCGACATCATTTGCATCAGCATGAGGACCGGAAAGACGAGGGTCACACCTGCTAGAGCCTCGGTCCCAAGGAAACTGACGAAGTAGGTTTCCGCGACCCCAACAAAGGTCTGGACCACGAGAACGACGACCGTGGGTAATGCCAGCCGGAACAGCGTGGGTGTGATTGGTCCATGAAGAATTCCATGTGGGGCCTTCGGTGAAATTGTTGAGACGTGAGAATTTTTGCTGTCAGGCACATCCGCCATGGCTGATCCTAAAAAGTTTTCCGAGGCTTTGCTCCGCTCCCAAGGCATGGGCTCGCAACCGGTTCTCAGAATTTGAAAATAGATTGTTTTTGAAATCTAAATTATATAGAGTTCATACGCAATCTAAAATATCACTTCTAGCGTGAGACCGGAGCCCGGCCAGGTGTTCAAAACCCATGTTTCCGATCAAGGATCGATAAAAGCTGAAATGCTGGAAAATCAGCTTGCCGGGGATCTATGCTTTGCCGTGCAGCGGACGAACCGCATCATTTCCCGCCAGGTCAACGATGCTTTGCGTTCGACAGGACTAACCGCAGAGCAGATATTTCTTCTCGCAGCGATTGGTGAGGCAGGTTCCCCTCGAATATCGGAGGTTTCGCTTCTTCTTGGTCTCGACCACTCAACCGTTGTTTCAAATCTCAAACCCCTTGTGAGTAAGAACTGGGTGACGATGTCTGTGGATGTCGATGATCGTAGGGCGCGAAGACTTTTGCTCACCGACAATGGGAGCGAGCGGCTTGGAATGGCATTTGAACGGCTTCAGGAACTCGAAGACGCGCTGGTGAAAAAGGTTGGCGGGACGCAGAACGCGCTTAGCCTGTGCCGGATGCTTAGCGAGTTATCAACAGCGTGCGCTTGACATAGGTCGCGCGGCGGACACCGGCAACTGACTGTGAGGATACCGCCATGACCCCTTATTTTTCGGAGCCTTCTTCACGCACGACCTTTTCGCGGGACTGTGCAGTTAACCCAGCCACTTCGGTCTCCAGCCTGTCCAGCCGTTTTTCCAGCGCGGTGAGGTAGTCTCCCTGCGGATCGTCGATACCCAGCACCGCATCTTCCCACGATCGCCATTTTTTTCGAAAACGCTTCAACATTTCAAATCTCCATGGCCTCTGTTTCGAAGCATCACGCCATTCGCTCCGAAAGGTGGATCACCTCTGCCGGTTGTCTCAAGCCGGTGGCGACGACTGAAACTCTCAGCCGCCCCTCAAGCGCATCATTGAATGTTGCGCCGACGACGATATTGGCGTCGTCGTCGACTTCTTCCCGAACACGCGTTGCCGCTTCGTCGACGTCAAAAAGGGTCATGTCCGGTCCGCCGGAAATCGAGACGAGAAGCCCTTTCGCTCCCGGGACGGACGCTTCATCGAACAGCGGATTGGCAATTGCTGCCTCGGCGGCATACCGGGCGCGGGCGTCTCCGGTTGCCTCGCCCGTGCCCATGACCGCTCGGCCCATGTCACGCATGACTGACCTCACATCCGCGAAATCGAGATTGATCAATCCTTCCTTGACGATCAGATCGATGACGGAACTGACCCCGGCATGCAGCACATGATCCGCCATTTCGAATGCATCCGCGAAGGTCGTCTTCGCATCGGCAACCCGGAACAGGTTCTGATTGGGGATGACGATCACCGTGTCCGCGCATTCGCTGAGACGCTCGATCCCCTGCCGCGCCGTTCGCATTCGCTGCGTACCTTCGAATGTGAAGGGCATGGTGACGACACCGACTGTCAGTATGCCTGCCTTGCGCGCAGCACGGGCGATAACGGGTGCGGCACCTGTTCCGGTTCCGCCGCCCATGCCCGCTGTCACGAAACACATATGGGTTCCGTCGAGGTGGTCCATGATCTCGTCAATCGACTCTTCGGCTGCTGCCTGTCCAATATCAGCCAGTGATCCGGCGCCCAGTCCCTCCGTGACCGTTGGGCCAAGCTGGATAAGCCTCGGCGCTTTTGACATGGACAAAGCCTGGGCATCGGTGTTCGCAACGATAAACTCCGCACCCTCCAGATCCTGCGCGATCATGTTGTTGACAGCATTGCCGCCGCCACCGCCGACGCCGATGACGGCAATCCTTGGCTTGAGGAGCGTTATGCCGGGCGGTGAAACGACAGTCGTTGATTGCATAGCGGGAGCGTCCTGGTGGAGACTTTGTTCAAAGGGGACCATGTGAGGGTAGTCATCTCAGGGCGTGTGACTGCCTCTCTTCGGCCAGCGTCGAAACACGGCGCTGGCATTGACCCCACCGAAGCCGAAGCCGTTGGATATCGCATATTCAACATCGAGGGGTCGGGCATCGTTTGCGACAAAGTCGATGCCATTGGCCTCGAGGTCCGGTGAACTGAGATTCAGGGTCGGTGGCGCGATCTGGTGCTGGAGCGCCAGGATCGTGAAAATAGCCTCAAGGCCGCCGGCGGCGCCCAGCAGGTGCCCCGTCGCCGACTTCGTCCCGCTGACAGCGATCGACTTCTTTTGGCCGAACAGGCTCTTGATCGCTCTGAGCTCTCCGAGATCTCCAACCGGGGTCGATGTCGCATGCGCGTTTAGATGGCCGATTTCGTGCGGCGCGATACCCGCCTGGGCGATGGCGATCTGCATTGCCCTGCGGGCGCCGCTTCCATCTTCCGGACCGGACGTAATATGATGGGCGTCGGCCGTCGTTCCGTATCCGACGAGTTCTGCTATCGGCGTCGCACCACGAGCAAGAGCGTGGCTTAATGCTTCGATGACGAGGATGCCTGCGCCTTCACCCATAACGAAGCCGTCGCGCGCGGTGTCGAAAGGGCGTGACGCCTTGGCCGGGGTCTCGTTAAAACCTGTCGATAGTGATCTTGCCGCAGCGAAACCGCCGAGGCTGACGATGTTCATACAGGCCTCAGTGCCACCGCAAACCGCAATGTCGGCTTCGTTCGACTTGATGAGCCTTGCTGCATCGCCAATCGCCTGAACGCCGGCGGCGCATGCCGTCACCGGCGCTCCCAGGGGGCCTCTAAAGCCATGCCGGATAGAGACTTGTCCGGCAGCGAGATTGACGAGAAAGGATGGAATGGTGAAGGGCGAAAGTCGGCGGACGCCGCGTTGGTCGACGGTGCGCACCGCCTCCGTTATCGCGGGAAAGCCACCGATGCCCGATGCGATGATTGTCGCCGTTCTCAGTTTTTCTTCTTCGGAAGCTGGCTTCCAGTTCGCCTGTGCCAGAGCCTCTTCCGCCGCTGCCAGCGCAAAGATGATGAAGCGGTCGACCTTACGTTGATCCTTCGGGGGCAGGGTCCTGTCAGGATCGAAGCCGCCTTCAGGATCTTCGGCCAGGGAAGGAACCACGCCTCCGATCTTGGAAGGCAAATCCCCGACGATGTCATCACCCAGTCGCCGGATTCCGCTTTTGCCTGCAAGCAGTCGGGACCAGGAGATATCGACATTTGCACCAAGGGGGCTGACCGCTCCCATTCCCGTGACAACGACACGACGCATTTGTTTTCCACCTGTTTACGATCAAAGAATTGGCATGCCTTCGGCGTCCGACCGAATGACGGGTCGTGAACTTGTGACATGCGGTTCGTACTATTCTATTCTGATAGGCGTGCGGCTTCTGCTGAGCTATGCCAGCTATCGGCAACGAATATCCAAGAACTGTCTGTTAGAGCAATTCCGGTGAACACCGGTTCACCGGAATTGCTCTAACTCTTTGTTTTTGCGCATTTCCGGACGCAAAACCGAGCACACTTTTGCTGGAAATGCTCTAGTCGCTACCATCGCGGCCAGCTATGCGCCGGACCTCGCTCGCTGCCGCATCGAGTACACCCGTCGACAGCGCTTCATCCTCGATGATCCGGGACAGCGTCACCGCACCGACCATCATGGACAATATTGCCATGGCCTTTTCGCTTCGAGCTATATCGTCACCCTCTCCGATGAGTTCTTCGAGCACCTCGAAATGCGCTCGGATACCATCTTCAAATGGGCGCCGAACTTCGGCAGTTTGACGCGCAGCGTCGGAGCCGAGAGCCACAAGGGGGCATCCTTCTGCCTTCTCGCCACTATGATCTTTGGAAAGGTAGAAGCGGATGATCGACTCCAGGGGATCTGACGTGTCCGCCGCGGCATCAGACCACCTCCTGGTGGCGCTCTCAAGAGCACGGCGCGATGCGAGCGCGGCAAGATCGTCCTTCGATGCGAACTGCTTGTAGAATCCACCCTGGGTGAGGCCTGCACCCTTCATCAGGTCTTTCAGGCCGATCCCGTCGAAACCATGCTCTCGAAACAACCGGCTGGCGACGTTGATCACCCTCTCCCGGTTTTCTTCTGCCTGTACGCGGCTCACTCTCATGTGGACCTCCAATTAGATTTCATTTGACATCTATATGCTTTTTAGAGTTAAGATGCAATCTAATATTTTTGAACAGGCCGTCAAGAAGGGGCGATGAAATGAAACGGAAACTTGTTGTCACTGCAGCAGCAGTGCTGGCGCTGGCCGCAGGCGGAGCCGCAGCGCTGCTGCTTCCGGCGCAGGCACCCGAGGCAAAGGCTGCCGATCCCCGGACCTTGGCCCCGCTGGTCAACCTGGCGACGGCGAGGCTTCCTGGCAATTCCAGCAGCAGCTTTACCGGAACCGTTGGTGCCCGGGTCCAGAGTAATCTCGGTTTCCGCGTTCCCGGCAAGATCGTTGAACGTTTTGTCGATGTCGGGAAGCAGGTAAGCGCCGGACAGCCTTTGATGAGGCTTGACGAGACTGATCTTCGCCTTGCTCTGACCGCCAAGCGAAACGCTGTCATTGCAGCACAGGCGACGTTTGTCCAAGCGAAAGCCGATGAGAAACGCTTTGCCGTGTTGGTGAAGACTTCCGCCGCCTCGACGCAGCAATATGAGCGATCAAAGGCCCTGCTGGATACGGCGACGGCACAGTTGGCCGCTGCTCAAGCCGAGGCGAATGTTGCCGAAAACGAAGCTAGATATACGGTTCTTGTTGCCGATGCAGATGGAACCATTGTCGAGACACTCGGTGAACCGGGTCAGGTGGTAACCGCAGGGCAACCGGTCGTCCGGCTCGCGAAGTCAGGTCCGCGCGAAGCGATTGTCTGGCTTCCCGAAACCATGCGTCCCGACATTGGAGTTCAGGCTTCGGCATCAGTTTATGGCAGAAACGATGCGGAAAAGGCCGAGCTGCGCCAGATCTCCGATTCTGCCGATCAGCAGACCCGAACCTATGAAACACGCTGGGTGCTTGAAGGGGAGGCTGCAAATGCGCCTCTGGGGGCGACCGTCACCATCGAAATCGAGAACAGGGATGCGCAGGATCATGCCGAACTGCCGATAGGCGCTCTGTTGGATGACGGGACGCGCACTGGCGTCTGGGTGATCGATCAGCAATCGTCCGTCGTGAAGTTTCGTGATGTGAACGTAGAGCGGGTGGGCGAAGAGAATGTAATCGTGACCAACGTCAAGCCGGGAGAGGAGGTCGTTGCGCTTGGCGCACATCTTCTGAAGGATGGAGCGCAAGTTCGCACCAGCGTTGCGACAAAAGAGGCGGCAAACTGATGAACCTCAATCTGTCCGCCCTTGCGGTTCGCGAACGCGCCGTCACGCTGTTCTTCATCGTCCTTCTGTCGCTTGCCGGCGCCTATGCCTTCGTCAAGCTCGGCCGCGCTGAAGACCCCTCCTTTACCATCAAGACATTGACGGTCACGACTGTCTGGCCGGGCGCAACCGCACGCGAGATGCAGGATCTCGTTGCCGAGCCGCTGGAGAAGCGCATTCAGGAATTGGCCTGGTACGACCGTGTCGAGACGACGACGCGCCCCGGCTTTGCCTATCTTACCGTCACGCTCAAGGATAATACGCCGCCAAGCGCCGTCGCCGAAGAATTTTATCAGGCGCGCAAGAAGCTCGGCGATGAAGCCAGAAACCTGCCGCAGGGCGTTCTGGGACCATTCGTGAACGACGAATATTCCGACGTCAGCTTCGGCCTTTACGCTCTCAAGGCGCAGGGCATGCCGATGCGTGATCTCGTCCGGGAAGCCGAAAAGATCAGGCAGGACATGCTTCATGTTCCCGGCGTAAAGAAAATCAATATTCTGGGCGAGCAGCCTGAACAGATATTCGTCGAGTTCTCCTATCAGAAACTCGCCACGCTCGGGATTTCTCCCCAGGATATTGCCGCGGCCCTTCAACGGCGCAATACCGTTACGCCCGCTGGCTCGATAGACACGCAGGGTCCGCAGGTCTTCATCCGTCTCGACGGCGCCTATGACAGCGTTCAGTCCATAGCCGATACTCCCATCGTCGCTTCCGGTCGCGCGTTGAAACTTTCCGACATTGCGGAGGTGCGCCGGGGCTATCAGGATCCCACCGGTTACATCATCAGGCACGATGGAGAACCGGCCATCATGCTCGGTGTCGTCATGCAGCAGGGTTGGAATGGGTTGGAACTCGGCAAGGCGCTGGAAGAGCGCTCCAGCCAGATCGCACAATCGCTGCCACTCGGCATCACGTTGACGAAGGTGAGCGATCAGGCGGTCAATATCGATGCCGCCGTCGGCGAGTTCATGGTGAAGTTTGCCATGGCTCTGGGCGTCGTGCTGTTTGTTAGCCTCGTGGCGCTTGGCTGGCGGGTTGGCATCGTCGTGGCGCTTGCCGTGCCGCTGACGCTTGCGGTTGTCTTCATCATCATGCTGGAAACGGGGCGCTTCTTCGACCGTATCACGCTTGGCGCATTGATCCTGGCACTGGGTCTGCTGGTGGATGACGCGATCATCGCGATTGAAGTGATGGTCGTGAAGATGGAAGAGGGCATGGATCGTATCAGGGCAGCAGCTTACGCCTGGAGCCATACGGCAGCGCCGATGCTGTCCGGCACGCTCGTCACGATCATCGGCCTGATGCCCGTTGGCTTTGCAAGCTCTGCCGCGGGCGAGTATGCCGGCAACATCTTCTGGATCGTCGGTTTCGCTCTGATCGTATCCTGGTTCGTGGCGGTGATCTTTACGCCCTATCTCGGCGTAAAACTGTTGCCCGATATCAAACCGGTGGAAGGCGGGCATCACGCAATTTACGATACGCCGAATTACAGACGTCTACGCGGTGCGATCGAATTCACCGTCAAGCACAAGTTCCTGACCTGCACCATTGTCGGCGTCGTCATGGCGCTCTCGGTCGTCGGCATGGGTGCGGTGAAGCAGCAGTTCTTCCCGACATCGGACCGCCCGGAGGTTCTTGTCGAAGTCCGCTTGCCTGAAGGCACGAGCATCGAAACGACGACAGCCACGGTCAAGAAGCTCGAGGCCTGGCTGAAACAGCAACCGGAAACGAAGATCGCCACCAGCTACATCGGTCAGGGTGCGCCCCGCTTCTTCTTCGCCATGTCGCCCGAACTGCCCGATTCTGCCTTCGCGAAGATCGTCGTATTGACGTCTGACGCGCATGAGCGCGAGACTTTGAAGCTGCGTCTGCGGGAAGCGGTTGCGCAAGGACTGGCACCTGAAGCATTCGTACGTGTGACGCAACTCGTCTTCGGCCCTTACACGCCGTTTCCGGTCGAGTTCCGCATCATGGGGCCGGATCCGGACAAGTTGTATAAAATCTCCGAGCAGGCGCTTGCTCTCATGAATACGGTGCCGGATGTCAGAAGCGCCAACCGTGACTGGGGCAACCGCACACCTGTGGTCAGGTTCGTTCCTGATCAGGATCGGCTGAACCTTATTGGCATGTCGTCTGCCGAGGCTGCCCAGCAAATACAGCTATTGCTAAGCGGCGTGCCGGTTACGCAAGTCCGGGAGAACATCCGAAACGTTCCTGTCGTGGCCAGAAGTGCGGGTGAAATCCGCCTCGATCCTGCAAGGCTCGCTGATTTCTCGCTCGTGACGAGAGACGGCCGTGCAATCCCCCTCGATCAGATCGGCCACACGGAGGTGCGCTTCGAAGAGCCGATCCTCAAGCGCCGTGATAGAACGCCTGTGGTGACAGTAAGGTCTGACATTAACGAGGCGACACAGCCGCCGGAGGTTTCGCAACAGGTGATGACCGCTCTTCAGCCACTCATTGCATCTCTGCCGGCTGGCTACACAATCGAGATGGGCGGCAATATCGAGGAGTCACTCAAGGCGAATACCGCGCTGGTGAAGGTGTTCCCACTGATGATCGCAGCGACCCTGATCGTCATCATCCTTCAGGTCCGCAGCCTGTCGACGATGACGATGGTGATGCTGACAGCTCCGCTCGGTCTTGCAGGCGTCGTACCGACCCTGATCCTGTTCAACCAGCCTTTCGGCTTCAACGCGATCCTGGGTCTTATCGGCCTGGCGGGCATCCTCATGCGCAACACGTTGATCCTGACCGAGCAGATCAAGGAAAACAAGGCCGCGGGTCTGGATGACTATCATGCGGTTATCGAAGCCACGGTGCAGAGGACGCGGCCGGTCATCCTGACGGCGCTGGCCGCCGTGCTCGCCTTCATCCCGCTAACGCACTCGGTCTTCTGGGGATCGATGGCCTATACGCTGATCGGCGGCACGGCAGTTGGAACGCTCATCATCCTGCTCTTCCTGCCGGCACTCTATGCTGCATGGTTCCGCATCAAGCCGCCCAAGGCAGAAATGTATTCGACGGAGCACGGGAATACGGAAAGAACTCAGCATTCGCTTGCTGCGGAATAGCCATCGCGTCCCTCCGCAGCAAAGGATGCTGGGGAGGGATCATGACCCGGCAGCCGGGTCATGTTGCATGGTGAGACGTCGCGTGTGTTTTGCGGGCCAGCAGAACCCTTTCAGAAGCAGCACCTTCGTCTACCTCAATCTTGACAAGGAGGAACCTTGATATGAACCCTGTCGTATCGATCTTCAAACACCCTCCGGACGGGGGTAGAGGATATCACCGGGATATGCGCGTGAGGTGGGCTCTCGAGGAAGTCGGACAGCCTTACACTCTACGATACCTGACCTTTTCCGAGATGCGCCGCCCGGAATATCTGGAAATGCAGCCTTTCGGCCAGATGCCGATCTACCAGGAGGGTGATCTCATTCTTTTCGAATCCGGTGCGATCGTGCTTCACATAGCACAGCGGTTCACCGGCCTCCTTCCCGATGCAGAGAATGCGCGCTCGCGTTCCATCATGTGGATGTTTGCAGCGGTCAATACGATCGAACCCTGTATCGCCTCCGGCAGCGTTGGACATCTCAGCCAGCGGCTTCAGCAACTGGGCGATGCGCTTGGAGGGAAAGAGTGGCTTGAGGGCGCTCAGTTCGGTGCCGGTGATCTCATGATGGTAAGCGTACTCCGGCCACTCAATCACTCGGATATCCTGCTGGACAGCCCAGGCTTGCAGGATTACGTCGAAAGAGGCGAGCAACGATCCGCATTCCAGCGCGCGCTCGGCTATCCCCCAGCGGACAGGCGAACGGCGTGACTTGATGGCATAAGCTTCCATTACGCCTGTCACCCGTCGGCCGGGAACCGTCGCATTAACTCGACCGATGTTTCCCGCGTCGAGGCGACCCATCGCAAGTGTCGTGTGCTCTGACCATCTGCCTCCTCAATTTCTGCAAGTGCGTTTTATTTTGCTTGTAATCTAACGGTAATTTAGATTACATATGAAATCTAAATTGATTTCTAATCCCACGCTAATTTTGGAGAGCGTAGATGTCGACAGGCAAGATTGTTGTAGTGACCGGAGCATCCTCGGGCATAGGGCAGGCAACCGTGAGGCTGCTGTCGCAGAATGGGTTCAAGGTGTTTGCAGGCTCGCGCAATCCGGACAAAAGTGGACCGGTTCCAGGTGTCGAGTACGGACGTCTCGATGTGGACAACGACGAGTCGGTGAGGCAATTCGTCGATTGGGTTCTGTCCCGTTCAGGCAGGATTGATGTCCTGGTGAACAATGCGGGCGTCTCTCTTGTCGGGCCGGTCGAAAGCACATCGGACGATGAGGCGAAGGCCCTTTTTGAAACCAATCTCTTTGGCCCACTGCGCATGATACGAGCGGTATTGCCTGCGATGCGACAGCAGAATTCCGGCCTGTTCGTCAACGTAAGCTCGGTTCTCGGCTTCCTCCCAGCACCCTACATGGGCCTTTATGCCAGCAGCAAACATGCCCTGGAGGGACTGTCTGAAACGCTCGACCATGAAGTCCGGCAATTCAACATTCGCTCCGTCTTGGTCGAGCCAACGTTCACGAGGACAAGTCTCGATGTCAATGCGAAGCAGACGGAGACGCGCATTGACGACTACGCTCACCAATTGGCCAAATCCAATGAAGCCGTTCTTTCCGCCATTAGGACAGCAAGCAGCCCTCAGACTGTCGCTGCCGAAATCATGGCCGCAATCACGGGTCCTCACAAAATGCGCAGGCCGGTTGGAAAACAGGCTACGCTTCTGAGCCGCCTGAAACGGTTTGTTCCAGCCAAGGCATTGGATGGTGGCATCAGAAAGACGTTTGGCCTCTCCCGGCTGTAAGCATTCGCGGAACCTGCGCGCAAAAACCGCAAAGCAGGGCATGTGGCATTCGGAAATTTCATGTCATCTATCGTCATGACTGACCGGGTGCCACAGTCGCACCGACCGTCACGCCCACGGCAGCGGTCGGTTGCGTTGGCGAGAATCTGTTTGCGCACGCTCGGACCGACATGAGTTTAAGCGGCGTTGCGCGCAAATTTTCTTTTGCGATCACAGCCTGTTTTTGAACAGCGTACCGCCCTTCATAATAACGTCAATATTTTCGCCGCGCCTAGTGAAGAACTCAGTCTGCAAGCCATCGAATATGCGGGCGTTGGTGAACAGGGTAGCCATTGTGGGTCAGTTCTCCTGTATTTATGGGAGGTGCGGCAGGGTCAACAGAGGACGGCTCCGCCGGAGAAGCGCGAAAGCCGTTCGTCACGATCCGGAACGGTTCGCCGCTTGTATGAACAATACGCATCGAAAACCGCACTACATTGTCGTCGGGGAGAAAGGCCAGACTCCATCATGACGTGGCGAGGCCATGACGGATCACTCTATTGGCGTTACCAGTGGAGGCGATTGAGAAAGGTCCTGATCAGCGGAGCAACCTCGTCTAGGTTTGTCTCTAGGAGCCAGTGTCCTCCGTCCAGCAAATGAAGCTCGGCATCCGGCAGATCGCGGAGGTAGGCGCGAGCGGAACGCTCAGGCATATAGTGATCCTGCGGCCCCCAAATGATGATAGTCGGTGGCTGATAGGTTTGAAGATAGCGACGGTGGATCGGAAACCAGTCCCGGTTTGCCTTCAGGTCGGAAAGAAGCTCCGCCGCCATATTTTTTCTTCTCTCGGTCATAAGGCTCCAATGCAATTGCCAGAGGTCCGGAGGAATGATCGCAGAAAGCTCAGGGCGCACGTCATTTAGAAACTCTTCGCGAAAGTTCTCTTCGGTAACGGCATCGCGCAATTCGGCATGCATCCGGTCTGCAGGCAGGGACCAGAACTTTTCGATGTCGGCGTATTTCGGTCCCAACGCGTCTTCGTAGGGAATGTCGCCGTTCTGGATGATCTGTCCGACGATCCGATCCGGCTTCATGATCGCGAGCCTCGCCCCGATCGGAGAGCCGAAGTCGTGCAGGTAGAGCACGAAGCGGTCGAGACCCAGCATCTCGACAAATGTGTTGAGCCAGACGGCATAGCCGTCAAAAGTGCAGGAGAAGGTCGCAGGACTGCTGCTGTAGCCGAAGCCCGGAAAGTCCGGTGCGATCAGCCGCCATTCGTCGGCCAATCTCGGCATGAGGTTTCGGAATTCGAAGGATGAGCAGGGATAGCCGTGCGGCAACAGGACAACCGGTGCGTCCGGCGGGCCAGCTTCTCGATAGAACGTATCGACCTCGGCAACCAGGGCTCTGCAATGTCTGATACGGCTATCCATTCTCTGCTCCCTCAAAAGATAAGAGTGCGGAGCACGTCAAATGGTTCCACTCGACCGTCCGTAAGCTATAAATTACTCCAATCCTGAGACGCCATAGCGAGCGATGCACCGGTGGGAAACGACCAGCATTGAAGACGATTCAGGCGGCCCTACTCGGCGAAAGGCCGATCTGCTCTACGTCGTATGGCGCAGATTGATACCGCCATTCGAGCAGTGAAAGTTTCATCATCGTGCCGCGCGATATAGAACGGAAGCTGTGAGGCGCTATCCCTTTATCCCGCTCGCGGCGATACTGGAGATGAACAGCCTCTGCAGGCAGAGATAAAAGATCAGGACCGGCAGTGTGATGATGGTGAGATAGGCCATCACTTCACCCCATGGTGTATTGAGCTGGAAGAAGTATTGCAGCCCCACCATCACAGGGCGGTAAGCCTCGGACTGGGTAACAAGAAGCGGCCACAGATATTGCTGGCTGTACATGACGAGAAACTTCAAGATCGCCGCCGTTGCGATGACCGGGCCGCTGAGCGGCATCACCACCTGCGCGTAAATCCGCAGCCAACTGGCACCGTCTATGCGTGCCGCCTCCAGCAACTCCTTAGGCAGATCTTTGAAATATTGCACGAAGAGAAAAATCGTCAGCCCATCCGCAATCCATGGAATGATCTGCACATGCCAGGAGTTGAGCCAGCCCCAGGTAAACCCATCGCTGCCAATCCATGGCAGATTGTTAACTTCCAGCAGCAGCGGCACGGCAATGGTTTCAAAGGGAATGATGAGCGTGGCAAGGATGATGGAGAAGAGAACATCCTTTCCGCGCCAGTTCAAAAAAGTGAAGGCGAAGGCGGCGAGCGAGCCAAGCAGCAGGGCGAGAAACACGGTAACGCCGGTTACCAGCACCGAATTGAATATGAAGGTCGCGATCGGCGCCCGGGCAAAAGCCGCGGTGTAGTTTCCGAGTGAAAGATCTCCCACAGGGAGGAAGGCGCGTATCGACGTGGCATCATTCAGCAACTGGTCGTTCGGTTTTAACGATGAGAACCCCATGAACAGCAGGGGCAAAATGAAGATCGCCGCGAAGGCAAGCATGAGTGCGTAATTGCCAATGAGAAAAGCGAGGCTCTTGCGTTGTCCGGCCTGCATCACTGTTTCTCCCTTGTCACGTATCGCTGTATCAGTGAAATGCACAGAACAAGCAGGAACAGGACGACCGAGATTGCAGAGCCTGCTGCGATATCCTGTTGTCGATATCCCCGCTCAACCGCTTGATAGACGATGCTCTGAGTAGCGTCGCGAGGTCCGCCTTTGGTCATCACATCGATCTGCGCAAAAAGCGCAAAAGCCTGCATGGTGATAACAATGATAATCAGCACGGCCGTGTTGCGCAGCAGTGGCCAGGTTATCATACGGAACTTCTGCCAGCGGCTTGCGCCTTCGATATCGGCCGCCTCATAAAGATCTGGAGAGATGGTTTGCAGGCCGGAAAGCCATATGACCATGTGGAAGCCAACGCCCTGCCAGACCGACATTACCAGAATGGCCCATAAGGCGGTCTCGGTTCTGCCCAGCCAGTCGACAGGCTGGAACAGCCCGAGGCTCATGTAACTCAAAAGGCTGTTCAGAAGCCCGTTATCCGCCGCATAGATAAACCTCCACAGAAGCGCCACCACAACCACCGACAGCACCACCGGCATGAAATAGATTGCGCGGAAAATCGTGACGCCGGGTATCTTCTGGTTCACCAACACGGCAAGAAACAGCGCCAGAGCGGCCTGAACCGGCGCGACGACGGCCACGAAGGAAAGCGTATTGACGAGGGCCGTCAAAAACACGACATCGCTTGCCAGAATGACGATCTGGTTCTCGCCCCAGGTAAAACTCTTATATTCCCGCATCCCTTCAAGATGGGGGTAGTCGGGATTGTTGCGCGTGAAATTGCGAATTCGCGGATAGGAGATGGTGCCGTCCGTCTCCCGGCTGATGCTCCCATCCGTCTCCCTTTCCGGCTCGAGCGTCAGCACGCCGACACCCAGCAGGCGGGTGTAGTTTTCCACGCCGACAAACTCGGTCGGATTGGGAGATGTCAGCCGCTGGTTGGTGAAGGAAAAGCCGAGCCCGAGCAGAAAGGGTGTGATCAGGAACAGCCCGATCAGCACAACCGCCGGCGCGGACATGAACCAACCCGTGAGGCTGTCCCGTGTCAGTTTTCCCTGAGAAGTAAAGTGCGCCATCGGTCACGTACCCCTATTTGGGTTGGTAACCGGAATTGCGTTCTATGTTGTTATTTATCTCGTCCGCTGCGTTATCAAGTGTATCTGCAACATCCGCGCCGTTGGCAATGTCGGAAAGAGCCTTGGCAAAGACCGGCGACATGAACGCGTAAGCCGGGGTCACCGGCCGCAATGTTCCCTGGCGCTTGGACAGTTCGAAGAACACTTCAAGCGGGCCGCCCTGCTTGTAGTTTTTCGTCATCTGGGCGGCCGAGGAAGTGGCCGGGATAAGGCCGATCGCGTCCGAGAACTGCGCGAGATATTTGTCCTGTATCGCGAATTCGATGAAGGCGGATGCGCCCTCCGGATGCTTGCTGGTGGCAGACACACCAAACTGCCAGGATCCGGCACCGATCTTCGGACCCTCCCCGAAATCAGGCGCCGGCAAGAACAGCAGGTCGTCGCCATATTTCTCAAGCGCCTTCACCGCAACCCAGTTGCCCATCCATTGCAGGGCGTGGCGACCTTCCAGAAAGCCGGTTTCATGGTCGGCAGGGGATTGTGACGTTCCGGGCGCAAGCTTCTTTTCGAACAGAGACTGCCACCATTCTCCGAACTTGACAGCATTGTCGCCGTTAAGGGCGTTCTCGGCGGTCTGATACTTTTCCTTGTCGATCAAGCTGCCGCCGAAGCTTTCCAGAAATGGGCTGAAAGCATAGCTGTACCATTCGGTTTTATCGGCCATGCCCAGATCGATCGCATAGTCGAACTTGCCGCTGGCAGCGAGCTTCTCAAGCGCCGCATTGAACTCATCACCGGTCCACGGCTTATCAAGGGTTGGAATGCGAATACCGTTTTCATCCAGAACCGATTTGCGCGCGAAGACTGCGACCGCCGCGTCCCACAGGCCGACGGAATAGAGCTTGTCTCCCCATCTTCCCACGGCGCCGGGGAGGAAGTTTGCAAGCTTTGCTTCATCGATCTGTAGTGGTTGCAGATAACCGGACCATGCCCAGTTCGGCATGTTCGGCCCATCGACATCCAGAATGTCAGGCAGCTTGTTGGAAAGTGCCGCAGCAGTGACGGACTCGTTATAGGCACTCTGGGGAAATTCCTGAAGCGAGACCCGCCAGTCTGACTGAGACGAATTGAAGTCGTCGATGATACCGGCCAGAATCTTGCGTTCTTCAACATTGCCTGCGCCGTGATACCACATCGTCAGGTCGGTCTGCGCCAATGCGGCAGTGGAAAAAAGCATCGACAGGGCAGCGGCTGCTCCCACAAAAATGGCTTTGGTGATCATGGATTGTCCTCCTCCTGACGAAGGGTAACTTCAACGTCTACGGATTGTTCCGCAGAAAGTCTGCAAGCGACAGATTGCGGAAACCGTTATCCTGCATGAACAGCTGGGTAAAAAGGTGCCGCGTGCGCGCACGTAAAATTGGTATGATCATTGAATTCTCCCGGAATTCATCATACATATTTTGCAGGCCTCCCGGGTGGCCCGATTTTAATGCATGGTGATCGACGTGGCTGAACAGCAAAAACAGCGCAGCAAATCTTCCGGCTCTCTGGTTACCAAAGTCAGTCTGAGCCTTAGACATGCGATTGCGTCAGGGCAATATGGCCCCGGCGACCGCTTGCCCAGCGAGATCGAAATGACGGAGACCCATGGCGTCAGCCGCACGGTGGTGCGCGAGGCGGTCACGGCCCTGCGCTGCGATGGACTGGTGGAAGTTCGCCAGGGGGCGGGCATTTTTGTGCTGAAGCGCGAAAAGGAGAGGTTACCCGCGCCCGGTGTCGATCGCGCCCGGCTTTCGTCCGATCTTGAGGTTCTGGAGATCAGAACGCCGCTTGAAATCGAGGCGGCGGGGCTGGCGGCCCTTCGCCGTTCTCCGTCGCAGGAAGAGGCCATTTTCGACTGTCACGCCCGGCTTCTCAAATGTATCGACGAAAACCGCTCCATTCGCGAGGCCGATCTGGCGCTGCATATGGCCATTGCGGCGGCCACCAACAATCCGCTCTTCACGCAGTTCCTCGAGCTACACGGTCAGGCCGTGATCCCGCAATCCCGCGTGGTGCCCGAGACCCGGGAAAACGACCAGACGGCCTATCGACGGCTGATCCATAGGGAACATGAGGCCATCGTCATCGCCATATCGGACAGGAATGAGCAGGATGCCAAACTGGCCATGCAGGCGCATCTGCGCGGCAGCCAGAACCGCTATCGCGACATGATGCGCGACCTTCGCGGCATTTCGCACAGCTAGAGCATTTCCGGTGAAGCCGCATCGCGGTTTGTGACCAAAAAACCGGGGTAGTCAGGAATTTACGATGCTTCCCGCAGATCCGCGCCCCAGACCTCGATTTGTGTCAGCGCGGGAAAAGGCGAGGGGTCATCCGCTTTTTTCAGATCGTGGAGGCGGATCCATTCCACCCGGCGCGGCGCGACCGGGAACGTCTGGGCGGCACCGGTTTTCTGCAGGGTGAAGCGCGCACTGTCGCCGTCGGAAAATGTGACGCTTGCCTCTTCCCACCAGGCGTCATGGGGAAAATCCGCCCTCAGATAAAATGTCAGCTGGTCGATCAGAACCGCGCGACCGAAAACAAGCGTCAACGAGGCTTCAGGATCACGGTTGATACCCCAGCTGGTATAGGGCCAGAAACCATGGCCGGCGCTCACCTTTTCGCCGTCGATGACATTACGGGCCGCAAATGCGGCTTCCCCACGCGTTTCGGTACTCGCATGGACATGCGGAAACAGCGCGGTGTTTTCGTGATCATCGAACGGGTTCAGGGCGAGATTCCTGCGAGCACCGATCTCACCGGCAAGCGCACAACGTGCCGCAATCCGGTGAATGTTCCCGTTGAAAGCCTGCGGCGGATAGGACTTGCGCTTCGCCGCGAAAGGAACCGGCAGGACAAATTCGGCCTTCTGCAAAAAAACAAGCGTGGGCGGCATGGCCGCATCAAGGCTGAGCCAGATATGGCCCGGCTCAGAAGCTTCGACGACGAGCCTGTCGCCTTCGCAATATTCGGCGCGATAGACGAGGAACACCTCGTCCTCCGCCGCAGCCTCCGCCAGAATGGCGCCAGCCGCATTGACGACCTTGAGTGTAAGCTTCATCGGCATTTCCTTAACTGATCGTCAGGCACAGACGCTTGGCTTTGATGGGAACAAGAATGCGATAGATCATCGGCGGCAAAGACTGGCGAAGCCTGGCGTCGTCGATAGTGATTGTCTCGATGGTGAGCGCGCCCGCGCCTTCACAGACCACCCCTCCAAGACCCGGAAAGATCAGGTTTTCCGGCGTGACGATGGGCTTTTCGGCAACCATCAGCGACAGAACCGCATCTCTCTTGCCCTGATAATCATCGGTGACCTCGACGCGACTGCCGCGCAGCAACCGGACGCGCCGTCGGTAATGTTCGACCCCCGCATCGGGCGGATAAGCTCCGGCTATGTCGAAGGCAATTTCCGCCTGTTTTTCCGAAAACTCCGCCACAAAATCGCGTGCGGCAAACTCTGGCCCGGCGGCCTGCATGACGCCGCCGAAAATCGGCAGATTGTGAAAGGCCGACTGCATTGTCCAGATTTCATATCGCTGCGGTGAAAAGGTTTTTGCGGTGTAAGTTTCCACCCCCACATCGATGATGAATGGCCGGCCATTCTTATAAAGCGTGAAACTGCCGACATCGTTGTGGTTGTGGCTTTCGCCATTATGGCCCGCCTTCACGGCAAGATCGAAAACCCCGTCGCGGGCAATCGCCAGCCCTATGCCAGGATAGGCAGTGTCGGACTTTGCCGGTTCTGGGGGAACAAACGCAGATAATTCTGATACGGCGAGAACCGCCTGAACGCGATACCAGAGGTTCCACTCCTTCTGCATCAACCTATCCGGTGAGCGTTTCCAGCAGGCGGCGGCGAAAGCCTGAAGCGGCAGGGACAAGACGGCCTTGCCGAAGAGATATTCCCGCACCCCTGCGGTCTCGACCTTCGCCGGTGCGTCGGCGAAGTTGAAAAAACTGTCCTCCGCCACATGCATGTTGAGGATGAATTCCGCCATGTTGCGCAGTTTCGGCGTTTCGAAAAGCGGCATCATGGAGCCGGGGGCGCTGGCCTCGAGAATGCTCATTGCTCCGAACAGGCACAGTGCCGCATGGCCGTAATAAAGGACGCCCTCTTCGCAGGCTCCGTCTTCTGCATAATCCTTCTGAAACGCGTCGAGACTCTTGATTGCCTTTTTGACGACCGAACGTCGTGTCGGCTGGTCGGTGGGCAGCAGTAAGGTCGAAAGCAGGACGTTCTGGGTGATCCAGGCGGTCCAGTTATTCATCCGCTCGTCGCCATTCCCCATCCACCAGAAATGTTGCGCAAGATAGGGCTGCGTGATCCGTCGGTCGATTTCGGCGCGGATACGGGATGGGAGGGGCGTATTTGTCCGTTCAAGTTCCGGCGCAAGCAGGTGTAGGCACAAGGCAAGATTGGCGCCCGTCTCGGCGGCGAACAGGTCGATCACCGGATGTTGCGGATCGGGTAGGGTATCTCTCGGACCGCCGCGAATATGGGAATTATGGGCGGGCAATTGCCAGCCGCTCTCTTCGCATATCAGCCAGAGACCGTCGATGATGGCATCGAGGAAGCGGCCCTGCGCCTCGGCGCATTCTCCGAGAACCAGCGCGTTCAGCTTCAGCCGGCGGGAAAAATAAAGTCCTTCGAAACGATCGCGATTGCCGCTTCGGCCGTATTCCCGGTAATCGCCCGCCAGAATGACGGACCAGGGCTCGCCAAGGGCCTGTTCCGCGGCCTCGACGAGACTGTCGCGAACCGCATCCGGCATTGAGGCACGAATTTTTTCCGCCGTCAGTTCCGAGCCGAAATCGGCGAACCGATCGGGCAGGTGCCGCATCATTTCGACAAACACGCCCTCAAACCTCCCGCGCGTTCCGTAATCCCATATGGGCCTCCTATCATACGTATTTTTAAAAAACCAGAAAATTTGTCTGACTTTGTGCAAAGTTGTTTGACCAATATCGATATTGTGTTATCCAGAGCGCGGGAGGCGGCAGGGAGAAAACCCGTGTCGCAATGGGAAATGCAGGCTGCTGGCGCCAATGAAGTGGTGAAACGGCGGCAATGGGAGGTATGCTGTGGCAATTGCAACCGCGACCATGTCCGACAAGCAGGCGGCTCCGTATCGCAGGAAGAAGGTCCGCGTCGTCTCCAGACGGCGGCGCAGGATCGAAAACGCGCTCGTCGCCTATTCCTTCATCGCGCCCAATTTTCTCGGCTTTGCGATTTTCACGCTCGGACCAATCCTCTTTGCCTTTGCGCTCGCCTTCATGCACTGGGACGGCTCCAATGCAATGCGTTTTGCCGGTCTCGATAATTTCTGGCGGCTATTCGAGGACAAGGCCTTCATCGCGGCCTTCTGGAATACGGTCATTTACACCGCCGCATCGGTGCCGGCCACGCTTGCCTGCGCGCTGGGCCTTGCGATCCTGCTCAACCAGAAAATCCGCGGACGCAATTTCTTCCGCACGGCCATGTTCTTTCCCTATGTCGCGTCGCTGGTCGCCGTGGCCGTTGTCTGGAACATGATTTTCAATCCGGAAATGGGTCCGGTTAACATGCTGCTCTATACGCTCGGCCTTGATCCAGCCGACATGCCGGGATGGGCGGCGGACCGGCACTGGGCCATGGTCACGGTCATCCTTTTCGGCGTCTGGAAGAGCATGGGTTATTACATGGTCATTTATCTGGCTGGGCTGCAGGGTATCAATGCGGAGCTTTATGAAGCGGCGGGACTGGACGGCGCCAATGCCTGGCAGAAATTCATCCACGTCACCCTGCCGCAGCTCGCGCCGACGACCTTCTTCGTCACGGTGATGCTGACGATCCAGTCCTTCAAGGTTTTCGATCAGGTCTACATGATCACACAGGGCGGCCCAGGCACCTCGACGCTGGTTCTCGTCTACCACATTTACAATGAGGCCTTCATTTCCTGGGATCTCGGCTATTCCAGCATGATCGCGCTCGTCCTGTTCTTCCTGGTCCTTGTCGTCACCATCGTTCAGTTCAAACGGCAGCGGGAGGATTGATCCATGCGCATCATGGGCCGAAAAATCCCCGCCACCACGATCGGCATCTATCTGACCGTCATCGTCGTCACCATCGTCATGCTCCTGCCCTTCGCATGGATGCTGTCGGCATCGCTGAAACTCAGCCGCGACGTCTTCGCCTTTCCGATCGAGTGGATTCCCTCCCAGCCGCGCTGGGAAAACTACGTGGAAATCTGGACGAAAATCCCGCTGGCGCTGTTCATCTACAATACCTCGAAGCTGACGATCATCGTCACTTTGCTGCAATTGCTGACGTCAAGTTTTGCTGCCTATGCCTTCGCCAAGCTGCATTTTCCCTACAAGAACACGCTGTTCCTCGGTTACATCGCCACCATCGCCATGCCCTGGCAGGTCTATATGGTGCCGCAATTCCTGCTGATGCGTGAATTCGGGCTCAACAACACCCATCTCGCCCTGATTTTCCTGCAGGCCTTTACCGCCTTCGGCGTCTTCCTGATGCGGCAATTCTACATGTCGATCCCGAACGAACTGTGCGAGGCAGCCCGCATCGACGGCATGAACGAATACCAGATCTGGGCGAAGATCATGCTGCCGCTCTCCAAGCCGGCTCTCTCCACCCTGACGATCTTCACCTTTGTCACGACCTGGAACGATTTCATGGGTCCGATGATCTATCTCACCAAGACCGAGCTGAAGACCATCCAGATCGGCCTGCGCATGTTCATTTCGCAATATTCGGCGGAATACGGGCTGATCATGGCCGCTTCGGTGGTGGCGCTCATTCCGGTTCTCGTCGTTTTCCTGGCATTGCAGCGCTTCTTCGTTGAAGGCGTCGCCTCCACCGGCCTCAAGGGTTGATTTCATGCTCGATTTGACCACGTCCGTTCCAGCCCCGATCACCCCAGCGGAAGTCGATGCCGCGCTTGTGGCCGCCATCGCGCAGGTCAGGCGCAACCTGCCGGAGTTCACCTATGCGGCGCAGAACCATTCAAGCGTGAAGAATTTTTATCCGGCCGTCGCCAACGATCAATGGACCGCCGGTTTCTGGCCGGGTCAGATATGGCTTGCCTTCGAACATACCGGCGACAGGACCTTTCAGCATGCGGCGCAAATTCAGGTGCAGAGCTTCCTGCACCGTATCGAAAACCGCATCGAGACCGATCATCACGATATGGGTTTTCTCTATTCGCCCTCCTGCATCGCCGCATGGAAACTGGTGGGAGATGAGGACGGCAGACGCGCGGCGCTGATGGCAGCGGACCAGCTGATGGAGCGGTTCCAGCCGGTCGGGCAATTCATTCAGGCTTGGGGGCGCAGGGATAACCCCAACGAATATCGCTACATCATCGACTGCCTTTTGAACCTGCCGCTGCTTTATTGGGCAAGCCGGGAAACGGACCGGGAAGATTATCGCACCGTGGCACTTGCGCATGCCCGCACCACGCTCACTCATTCCGTCCGGCCAGACGATTCCACTTATCATACATTCTACATGGACCCCGAAACCGGGGCACCGGTGCGCGGCGTGACGAAGCAGGGTTACAGCGACGAGAGCTACTGGGCACGCGGACAGGCCTGGGGCATCGCCGGCATGGCTATTTCCTATCGTTACGAGCGCCTACCAGCGTATCGGGACACTTTCGAGCGGCTTCTTTCCTTCTACCTTAAACGCCTACCCGATGATCTCGTGCCCTATTGGGATCTTATCTTCTCGGACAGCGATGGAGAGCCGCGCGACAGTTCGGCAGCTGCCATCGTCGCCTGCGGTCTTCTGGAAATGGCGGAGCTGGAGACGCCGGAAAAGGCGGAAGAGTACCGCGAACTGGCAAAACGCATGGTGAAGAGCCTCGCCGATATCTACGCCGTCCGGGATCCGGAAATCTCCAACGGGCAACTTCTGCACGGCACCTATTCCAAGAGGACGCCGCACAATACCTGCCGGGGCGAAGGCGTCGATGAGTGCGTCTCCTGGGGCGATTATTATTATCTGGAAGCGCTGATCCGCCTTTCGCGCAACTGGTCTTCCTATTGGTGAGCGCGAGGAACAGATGGCAAGCATTTCCCTGAAAAAACTCAACAAGACCTTCGGCGCGCTCAAGGTCGTTCACGATATCGATCTGGATATTGCCGACAAGGAATTCATCATTCTGGTCGGCCCTTCCGGATGCGGAAAATCCACGACGCTCAGGATGATCGCCGGGCTGGAGGAAATCTCCGGCGGCGAGTTGCGCATTGGCGAGGACGTGATGAACGATGTCCCCTCGAAAGACCGCGACATCGCCATGGTGTTCCAGAACTATGCGCTTTATCCGCACATGACCGTCTACAAGAACATGGCCTTTGGTCTGGAACTCAGAAAGGCGCCGCGCGATCTCATCGACACCAAGGTCAAGGATGCGGCGAAAATCCTCGACATCACTCATCTCTTAAACCGCAAGCCGAAAGCGCTCTCCGGCGGCCAGCGCCAGCGCGTCGCGCTCGGCCGGGCCATGGTGCGCAATCCGGAAGTCTTCCTTCTCGATGAGCCGCTTTCCAATCTGGATGCCAAGCTGCGCGGTACGATGCGATCGGAAATCTCCAAGCTGCACAAGCGGCTGGACGCCACCTTCATTTACGTGACCCACGATCAGGTGGAGGCCATGACCATGGCGGACCGGATCGTGGTGATGAAGGACGGCCATATCCAGCAGGTGGATACGCCGCAAAATCTCTATGACCGGCCCATCAACATGTTCGTGGCGGGTTTCATCGGCGCGCCCCAGATGAACATGCTGCCCGTGACGCTGCGCCGCGACGGCGACCGCGTCATCGCCCTGTTCGACGGCAATCCGTTGCCCCTGCCGGCGGACATCGATACCGCACGCCTGCTTCCCTATGAGGCAAAGGACATCGTTCTCGGCATCCGTCCGGAAAATTTCCACGAATTCGCCCCGGCGGATATCGATGCCGCCAATGTCGCACCCTTCCGGGCGACGGTGGAACTGGCGGAGCCGATGGGGTCGGAAGTGCATCTCAACCTCGTCTCCGGCGGCCGAAATCTCGTCGCACGCGTCTCGCCGCGTTTCAGGGCGAAGATCGGCGATCCCGTCGAGCTGGTGGCCGATCTGACGAACGCGCAGCTTTTCGATCCCGCCACCGAGCGATCGATCCTTTACTGAGACGGCGGGGAGAGCGCGATGCAATGGCTGGAAGGGTTATGGACGAAAGAAGGAGCGGGGATCGACAAGAACGCCCCGTCGCCTATCGGCCTCGCCCTGTTCCTCGATATCATCAAGCGCGAATGGTGGGAGATGGTGAAGCTCAATCTCCTCTTCATCATCGCCAGCCTGCCGGTGGTGACGATGCCGGCGGCGATGCTGGCCGTGGCCCGCGTCTGCGTTTCCCTCGCAAATGACGAAAATACCTATCTGCTGCGCGATTTTCTCGAGGCGATGCGGAAATTCGCCCTGCGCGGCACCGCACTTACAGCTGTCAGCGGGCTTCTGGTCAGCGCCGGTGCCTATGCGACCGTCAGCTATGCCGGGGCCGTTCGGCATCAACTCATCTATAGCCTGCCTTTTGCGATCAGTCTGGCGGTGACGCTGTTCCTCATCCTAGTCTGCGCCTATGCCACCGTTCTCATGGTGCGAGAGGACCTGCCGCTTCGGGAGACGCTGCGGCAAGCGGCATTTTTTGCACTCACCAGGCCGCTGCCGATGCTTGCGGTGCTCGGTTTCGTCACGGCACTCTGGATCGCGCATATCCTGTTTTATCCGGTGTCCGTGTTCATGCCGGCAACCGTCAATTTTTCGCTCGGCATGTTCGCCCTGTGCTTTGCGGCAAGAAACGCCGTCGCGAAAAAGCGCCTGCGGGTGTCCGAACCGGCGGGGAGCAGCACTTAAAGCATACCTAAGATCAAACGACATCAGTCAGGGAAGGAGAAACGGGCTATGGAGTTTAAAACAACCAGACGTGCATTTGCTCTCGCAACCGCCGGTCTCGGCATTGCCATGGGCATGGGAGGAACGGCATTCGCTGCGGGCGATGCACCAGTAACGCTCAAATGGGCGCTGTGGGATCTGGATAAGGGCGCTTATTTCAAGCCCTTGATGGAGGCCTACAAGCAGAAACATCCGAATGTGACGTTCGAGGTGGTGGACCTCGGCTCGCAGGACTATACGCAGATGATATCCACGCAGCTCACCGGCGGCTCCAAGGATATCGACGTCGTCACCATCAAGGATGTGCCCGGTTACGCCAATCTGGTGCGCGCCGGCAACATCACGGATCTCAACAGCTTCATCAAGGATCAGAAAATCGAGACGGCTCCCTATGGCGGCCTGATCGAGGAGCTGACCATCGACGGCAAGATTTACGCCCTGCCGTTCCGCTCGGATTTCTGGGTGGTCTATTACAACAAGGATGTTTTCGACAAGGCAGGCGTGCCTTACCCCACCAATGACATGAGCTGGGCGCAGTTTGATGAAATCGCGGGCAAGCTGAAGGGTGGCATGGGCGCCAACCGCATCTATGGCGCGCTGTTGCATACATGGCGTTCGACGGTGCAGCTGCCCGGCATTCAGGATGGCAAGCACACGCTGGTGGATGGCAATTATGAATTCCTGAAACCCTGGTATGAACGGGCGCTCGCCCTGCAGAAGAGCGGCGCGATTCCGTCCTATGCTTCGCTGAAGACATCCAACACCCATTATTCCGCTCTGTTCTTCAACGGAACGATCGGCATGCTGCCCATGGGCACATGGTTCGTCGGAACGCAGATCGCCAAGGTGAAATCCGGCGAGTCGAAAAGCGTCAACTGGGGCATCGTGAAGTTCCCGCACCCGGACGGTGTGGCGGCAGGCGCGACCGCCGCTCAGATCGCCGGATTGTCGGTCAATGCCAATTCCGGTCATAAGGAAGCGGCGCTGGATTTCATCAAGTTCGTCACCGGCCCTGAGGGTGCGGCCATCGTTGCCTCCACCGGCACCTTCCCCGCACTCAGAACCGATGACGTGGCCGAGAAGATCGCAGCGCTGCCGGGCTTCCCGCAGGATCAGGCCAGCAAGGACGCGTTGCAGGCCGGCAAGGCCTATCTGGAAATGGCGGTGAATCCCAATGCGGCCAAGATCGAAGTCGTCCTGAACCGCGTGCATGACGCGCTGATGACCGACAATATCTCCATCGATGACGGCATCAAGGACATGAATGATGGCGTCAAGGCCATCAAATAATTGCCACGGGGCCGCAGGTGAGAGCCCGCGGCCTTCCCCATTGATCATGTTCCGGACATTCGTAACCGTGCCTCACGAGACCGCAGCAGCCAATCCGCTCTTTCACAATCCGCTTCTCAGCAGGGACGATCTCGCAAAGGCGGTGATTGATCTTTTCAACCCGTTGCTAGGCTGTTTTTCACCGGGTGGGGCGCGTGTCCGGCTTGGCGCAACGGGAGCGATTTTCGATTTTCCTGCGGCGGAACTTGAGGGCTTTGCCCGGCCACTATGGGGCATCGTCCCCCTTGCTGCCGGCGGTTATGATTTTCCGCACTGGGACCTCTACCGGCGCGGGCTGGCCAACGGCGCCAACCCGGCTCACCCCGAATATTGGGGTGACACGGCAGACCGGCACCAGAGGCTGGTTGAGTTGGCGGCCATAGGATTTGCGCTTGCCATGGTTCCCGAACACATCTGGGAGCCGCTTGCCGAAACGGACAAAAAGACTGTCGCCGCCTATCTTCTGGCCGCGCGCGAGCGGGAATTCGTCGATAATAACTGGAAATTTTTCCGTGTCCTGATCGATCTCGGGTTGGAGCGAGTGGGTGTTGAATTCGACCGCAGCAAGACCCAAACCTATCTCGACGAGCTTGAGGCTTTCGATATCGGCAACGGCTGGTATCGCGACGGGCCGGTGCGGCGCGTTGACCATTATATTCCCTTCGCCATGCATTTTTACGGCCTGATCTACACGGTGCTGGCGAAAGACGACGAGGCCCGAAAAACACGACTTATCGAACGCTCGCGCATTTTCGCCCGCGACATGCGGCACTGGTTCGGACCGGACGGCGCTTCGCTTGCCTTCGGACGCAGCCAGACCTATCGTTTTGCGGCCGGCGGTTTCTGGGGTGCTCTCGCCTTTGCCGATCTCAATGCGCTGCCATGGCCGGAGACCAAGGGTTATTATATGCGCCATATCCGCTGGTGGTCGAAGCGGCCCATCGCCGATCGCGATGGCGTTCTCTCCGTCGGATATGGCTATCCGAACCTGCTGATGAGCGAGAGTTACAATTCTCCCTGCTCACCCTATTGGGCGCTCAAATTTTTCCTGCCGCTGGCGCTGCCGGCCGACCATCTCTTCTGGATGGCGCCGGAGGCGGAGCCGCAGGAATTCTTCGAACCGATACCATTGCCGGAACCCGGCATGGTGGCCTTTCACACGCCGGGCAATGTCGTCGTCTTATCCTCCGGACAACAACATGACAGGATGCGCGGCGCGCAGGAGAAATATTCGAAATTCGTCTATTCCACCCGCTATGCCTTCAATGTCGAGGCGGATGACCGGCATTTTGCCGCGGCAAGTTTCGACGGCATGCTCGGTCTTTCCGATGATGGCGTGCACTTCCGCACGCGTGAGACGATGGAGGAGGCGTTGATCGCAAAGGACTGCCTTTATTCACGCTGGCGGCCCTGGGCGGATGTCGAGATCGAGACATGGCTCGTTCCGCATAACCCCTGGCATATAAGACTGCACCGCATCCGCACGCCGCGCGCGCTGCAAACATCCGAAGGTGGCTTTGCCATAGAACGCGCCGATTTCAACCGCGACAGAACTGAAGCAGGAGAATGCCGGGCTGTCTGCTACGGATGGAGCGACACGAGCGTCATTGTCGATCTCCCGGCTGGTATTCGTCGCGAAGGTCTCTGCCTTCAAGCCATCGCCAACACCAATCTTATCCACGCCAGAACCCTCGTTCCGCAATTGCGCGGCGCCATTCCGCCCGGCGAAACCCTCCTGGTGACGGCATCCATGGCGCTCCCTGTCGGCAAAGGGGCAGACGCCGCATTGGCTGCCCCTCCCGATATGCCCGATCTCGCAGCGCTGGAAGATATGTTCAGGCGAGAGGGACGGCGTGTTCCAGCCTATGCCCTCGAAGAAAACCGCGCGGGCTGACCATGATGGCGGACGAAGAACCGATTGTTTCTCAAAGGCCGGATCGGCTGAACATCCTGACCTGGGAGCGGAAACAGGAGGATATCGACAGTCCCGACCATCAGGCACGGCTGCATGACCTTGAGCGTTCTGCCAATGCCAGTTTCGGCCAAGACGTTTACATTGCCGCCAAAGCCGAGGTGCATACGGACCGGTTGCAAATGGGGGCGCGGTCCTGGATTGCCGGTTACGCGATTGTGCGTGGTGATATCGAACTCGGGGACAACGTCTCGATCAATCCCTATGCCTGCCTTTCCGGCAAGGTGACGATCGGCAACGGGGTGCGTATCGCTTCTCATGTCAGCATCGTCGGCTTCAATCACGGTTTTGATGACATCGACACCCCCATCTATCGCCAGCCGCTGACGTCGCTTGGCATAGAGATCGGCGACGATGTCTGGATCGGCGCCAATGCCGTGGTGCTGGATGGTGTGAAGATTGGACGCGGAGCGATTATCGCGGCAGGCGCAACCGTATCGAAGGATATTCCAGCCATGGCCATTGCCGGCGGCGTTCCCGCCCGGGTTCTGCGATATCGCGGAGAAAAGGCGGCTACTTCAAACTTCCCGAAAACCGAACGCCTGCTGCGGAGGTTAGGTGAGGAAATTGCCGACGACTGGCTGACAGCCATTCGTTCCTATGAGAAAGAGAGCGCCTATCATTCAGCCGATGCATCCGGGCAAGTCGTTGAAAGTGCCAGGCATCTGTGCGACGCGATCGAGATAGCTGCGGCTTTCGGACAGGAAAGAACCGCCTTCGACGCCGAAAAAACCGTGGCAAGCCTGCTGGCCATGCAGGATGCGCAAACGGGGCTGTTTTTTGCCGCCGACCAACACCACTCGACACCGCCAGAACAGGATCCCTCCATCCTCTACAATATTCTGGCCATCGGGTATGCGCTGGAATGCTTTGGCACCGCTCCGAAACAGCCGATTGTCTTTGTCGAGCACATGCGCGCGGGGGAACTGACCCGCCTGCTGGAAGACCTGCCATGGCAAAGCCGGGCGTGGCATTGCGGCGCCACCATCGACGCCCTCGCGACAGCCCTTTATTTCAACAGGCGCTATTTCACATCGGGCGACAATCTTGCCCTGCTCTTCGGGTGGCTTGCGATGAACGCGGACAGGATAACCGGGCTTTGGGGTCAACCGACCGCCGCGCAAGGCCTGCTGCAACCGGTCAACGGCTTTTACCGTCTCACGCGCGGCACTTACGCCCAGTTCGGTCTGCCTGTTCCACACCCGGAGGCGGCAATCGACTCCGTCATCGCCAATTACCGCGACTATGGCGGCTTTCGTGGCATGGAATTTAACGCCTGCAACCTGCTGGATACGATCCATCCCCTGCTTCTGTGCCTGAAACAGGCGGATCACAGGCGAGAGGAGGCGAAAGAGATCGCTCGCGAAATTTTGAGCCGAAACGAGGGGCGATGGCAAAAGGGGAAGGGATTTGCCTTCGCCGAGGGGCATCCGGCCGGACTGCAGGGCACGGAAATGTGGATGACTGTCCTCTGGCTTGCCGCGAAACTTCTCGGGGCGGAGCAGTTCCTGCCGTTCCAACCCCGCGGTATTCATCGCTTTGAACCTGCGGAAATTATCGGCGGCACGATTGCCCGGCCCAAATCCTCTGCAGGTCAGTGATGACGTCAGCTCTCGCTGCTCAAATCCATGTAGGCCGGCTCAAATACGTGGCCAGCGGGGTCGGCGAAGACCCGGAGATACATAAAGCCCAGATCCTGCGGCTCTCGCACATCCGTTTGACCGCCCGCTTTTGCCGCGGCGACAACCATGGCATCGACCTCTTCGGGGCTCGCGCGCGATCAGCAGGTCGCGGGACCTTCTACGTTTCGGCGGGTATCCTTGGCGCAGGGACCAGTTATTCCGCAGCGATAGTGACGTTTTCAGACCGTGCTTTCACAAGCAAAGCAGCTTCTGCGATTGCCTGATCTACCCGAGCATTTATGGTCGGTGAAAGCTCACCTTCTATAAAATCCCGGCCGGAAGTGTAGATTGCGGTCGGTGTCACGAAGGCTTCGAAAAATGCAAATAGCGGTCTGAGTTGATGCTCCACCATAAGCGAATGGCGGTCTCCGCCGCCTGTCGCCGTCAGGATGATCGGTTTACCTCTGAGGTCAGCGGGGGCGAGAAGATCGATTACATGTTTAAAGAGACCCGTATAGCTTCCCTTGTAGGTTGGCGAGCCGATCACAAGAGCTTCGGCCTCTATGATCGTCTGAACCACCCGCCGCCCGTTCCCGTCCAGATCGGCTACGGAACGTGCAGAGCTCAATGACGCGCCTATATCCTCAATGTCGAAAACCTGGTGCCGCAGGCCCAATTGTCCGGCCAGCGTTTCGCTGACGCTTTCGACAAAGCGTTTCGTGCTTGATGGGCGCGAGGTGTTGCCGGAGAAACCGACGATCAAATTGTTGCTCATTGAAGGTTCTTTCGAGTGATCTTGAGGAAAGGCGGATTGCGCATCCGTGCCTTAAGCCGTCTTCAGGATTGACAGGCCGGTCGGATGTGCCGATCGCTCATTCTCGCCCGTTTTCCAGCGATCAAAGGCGGCGCGTCCCAGAATGGCGACGGAGGTGTCCTCCTGGGGAGCATGGACGAGAACCGACTGGATATCACGGAAATGCCGTTCCAGACCCAGATCGGCATTGAGGCCGGGATTGCCGATGCCGCGGACAGCCAGTTGCACCGCTTCCCGGATTTGCCTGCCGGCGAGAAGCCGGGCCCTTATCAGGTGTTCGGCGTCACCGATATGGCCTGCGAGCGCGCCGAAGATGATCTGCCGGGCGCCCGAGACCAAAAGGTCGATCTCGCCCGAAAGCGTGACAAAACGTTCTGTCCGCGCAATGGGGTGGCCCAGATTGGCGGGCACGCGTTCATGGGCGAAGCGAATGAACGCCTCCTGAGCCGCTTCGGCCGCGCCCAGATAGATTGCAGTCAGCGCAAGCGTCATTGCCGCATGGCCGCGATTATCCTGCTGTGCAACAGACGGATCAACGAGTTCCAGCGCATTTTCTGCCGGGATTTCAACCTCGGTATATTCGACGTCGTGCGAACCGGTTGCCCGCATTCCGAGGCTTTTCCAGTTTTCTATAATCTTGATGCCGGGCAGGCCGTTGGGTACGACGAAGGTGCCGACCCGAGCCTGAACCTCGTCGGTATGCGCCCAGACGAGGAAGTGCGTGAGGCCATGTGCACCTGTCACGAAACGCTTGCGGCCCGTGATCGACCAGCCATTTGCAGTCCGGTGCGCACGTGTGGCCGGCAATCCGCCGCGGGCCGGCGAGCCCAGCTCGGGTTCCACACGGGCGGCATTCAGCAACAGCGGCTGATGTTTGGCCGTGGAAAGAAGCTCCCTGTAAAGCCCGTCGGGCCAGTGGTCCTTCGTTGCCTCTCCGAGATGCGTGAAGATCGTCATCGCGCTGATGAGCGCCACAGAGGGATCACCGCGTCCAAGCGCTGCCAGAATATGGGCTGCGGTGCTCAAGGTTCCTCCCGGGCCGCCGTAACGCGTGGCTACGGTACTCTCAAGAAGCCCCGCCTGATGAACGGCGCGAATGCCGGTCCAGGGAAACTGGCCGGTCTGATCCGCATCCGGTGCGGCTTCGGAAAGGATGCGCACGGCAGCGTCAAGTGCGGCGGGATCATAGGACATGCGGATAACGGCTTTCTGGAGGTCGAGAGGCGGGATCATCCGTTCCGGGCGTGGATGATCCCAGTCCTGTAAGAAGAGATGGATAGGTCCGACGGCATCGCCGGATTGACACGATCAGGCGGCTGCCTTCTTCTTTGCCTCTTCGCGTTCGCGAATGCCCTCTCGGACGAGGGGCAGGATGTATCGTCCATAGTCGACGGCATCATTATAATTGTCGTATCCACGGATCGAAATCAGATCGGCGCCGAGATCAATATAGTCGAGAATGGAATCGGCGATTGTGCGGGGCGATCCGACCAAAGCGGTTGTCGCACCGCTTGCATTGGTCGCGGTGACCGTTGGGTACCACAGCGCCCGGTCGTGAACGTCGCCACGTTTGGCGATATCGAGCAGGCGTTGGGATCCGATATTGGCAGGTGGTGTTGCCTTGACCGGCGCGCGGGAAAGACCCTTCTGGCGGTTCTCGTTCAGACGGTCGAGAACCCTGTGCGCTTTCTCCCAGGCCAATTCGTCTGTTTCCGCCACGATTGGCCGGAAGGTAACCCAGATGCGCGGTCGATCGGTTCGGCCTGCTTTTGCGGCTTCGGCATAGATACGGTCGATCTGCTGCTTGGTTTCAGCCAGAGGTTCGCCCCAGAGGCCGAAAATATCGCACAGCGAGCCGCCAATACGATAGGCGGCATCCGACGAACCGCCGAGCGAAATCGGGATCAGACCGTTGGTGGGGCGTACTGCGCTGCGGAATTGCTTGAACTGGTAATATTTCCCGTCGAAATCGAAGGGTTCGGTCGATGTCCAGGCAAGGCGGAGAATACGGATATATTCTTCCTGACGTTCGTAACGCTCTTCCTTGTTGAGGAAATCCCCCTCGCGAGCCTGCTCCTCGTCGCTTCCGCCCGCGATGAAGTGGACAACGACGCGACCGCCGCTCAATTGGTCAAGCGTGGCGAGGGATTTGGCGGCAACCGTCGGATAAACGGTGTTGGGTCGGAGCGCGACGATGATCTTGATATTCTTCGTATGGGCGAGCACCGTAGCGCCCAAAGTGAAGGGATCGAACGAGGAGGAGGAATAGGGAACGAGCGTGTAGTTGAACCCGTAGTCGTCCAGTGCACGCGCATAACGTTCCAGAAAGAGCGGATCGACCGGAGCATCCGGGATGGGGTCTAGATCATTGGACGCATTGGGAAAGCTGACGCTGATGAATTCCGCAGCCATGGGAGCTCCTTGGTGTTTCTGAGTGTCGGGTAAAAGCTAAAGCCGATGTGGCAAATGAGGAAGACAGGTCTTTCTATTTCTATGGAATATGTAGAAAATATTGCCTGACTATGCTGATGATCTAGAACCCCGGATCGCCGGCCGTTCCGGCCCCCTCATGATCCCCCGTGGGTCTCCACCCCAG
Source organism: Agrobacterium tumefaciens (assembly GCF_005221325.1). Lineage (NCBI taxonomy): Bacteria > Pseudomonadati > Pseudomonadota > Alphaproteobacteria > Hyphomicrobiales > Rhizobiaceae > Agrobacterium > Agrobacterium tumefaciens. The sequence goes on from NZ_CP039889.1 coordinate 1,671,258, forward strand.
AGACGGAGCGACCGTCGTCGCAAGATCGGCGAGCAATCTTATGTTTTCGGACAATCCGAAAGCGGGAGGCAGAAACAGGACGAGTTCATCGGCTGCTGCCAGTCCGGGGTCGCTCAGCACCGCCTCTATGACTGCATCCGGTGTGCCCTGGAAGACCGGAGAAATCTGTGCTCCGACGGGCGGGCCGGCGGGAGCCAGTGCTCCCTTTGGGCGCGAGGCGGCAATCCCGGCCGTGCGACGCTCAAGATCGTAAGCCGCGTATTTCTCCCGTAGTTCCGGGGTGGTGCCGACCAGAATGGAAGCGGCAACGGCGACTGGCGGCGGCGTCGTCTTCCAGATGCGCAGCCAGTGGGTGCGATAGGCATCGATGATCCGCGCTTGATATTGACCGAAAGTCTCGCCTTCGGCCTGATCGTGAAGGACGGTCCCGGAAATCAGGCCGATCCCAAGTTCGGCGGCCTGGATCGCTGAATCGATGCTGGCAGAACCCTGTCGGATACGGCTGCGCAGGGTCGGGCTATGCGGGGTAACCCGCAACTCGGCTCCCGGAGGTGCACCTGTGTCCCGCTCTGTGACAGTGTGCAGAACATCGCCGGCAATGGCCGCGAGGAAGCGCGACTGGCGACGCTTTGCCTCCGTGCGGGCATCGGTGTCCACGGTGCCGAACACGGCATCGAATGCACCATTGGCCCCAGTCGAAATCGCAAGCTCAAGGCGACCATCGATCAAAAGGTCGGTTGTTCCCGCCGCCTCGGCCAGGAGGATAGGGTCCTGATACCGCATCGGGATGACGGCAGAGCCAAGTGTGATGTGCCGCGTAAGCTGACCGACTGCCGCAAAGAAGGGTAAAGGAGAAGACAGATAGTGGTCGAAGTGACGCTGATAGGCCCAGCCCGACTGATAACCCAGCCTTTCCGCCTGCCTGAACAGTTCGATGCCCTGTCGCAGCCCCTTTGCCGGACCGTCATCGTCGTTGAACGACACCCGCGTATTGAAGCCAAGCCGCTGTTTCGGTCGAAACAACAGCGGAAGATCGCTGGAAGGTGCTGCAACATTCATGCGAGTTGCTCCTTCCTCAGGGCGCGCTGGATAGCGGGAACGCGACCCGTCGCAGCAATGCCCGACGGGATGGAGTTCAGCAGCGACGCGGTATATTCGTGTCTCGGATTGCCGAAAATCTCCGTGACGGCTCCATGTTCGACAATGCGTCCCCGCTGCATCACCGAAACGCTGTGCGCAAGTTGCCGGACGAGAGCGAGATCATGCGAAACAAAGACATAGGTCAGGCCGAGCTTCGCCTGTAGCGACAGCAGAACCTCGACGATATCTGCCTGAACGCTGACATCCAGAGCGGAAGTGGGTTCGTCAAGCACGATCACATCCGGTTTGAGAACCAGCGAACGGGCGATTGCCACACGCTGGCGCTGCCCGCCGGACAGGGCCGATGGCTTGCGCTCCAAGAGGTGTTCACTCAAGCCGACATTCGCGAGAGCTTCGTGTACCCGCTCGGATCGCTCTTTCGGCGTCCCGATCCTGAACCGGTCGAGTGGTTCGCGAACAAGCTGCCCCACCTTCCACGTCGGGTCGAGGGACGTAAACGGGTTCTGGTAAACCAGTTGAAGATGCCGCCAGACGGACCGCAGCGAAGCGCGGCTTTTGCTCGTGACGGTCTCGTCGGCAACCGTGATCGTGCCGCTTTCCGGCTCTTCGAGCCCCAGCAGCAGGCGGATCGCCGTCGTCTTGCCGGATCCGGATTCGCCGACGAGAGCATGGGTCGTGCCTGCCGGAACCGTAAACGAAATATCGTCCACCGCGGTCAGGATTTTGCCATCCACGGTGAAGCGCTTGGTGACGCCGCTCACCGCGATCTTTGGCGCCCTGTCGCCATCGAGGAGGCTGAAGCCTGGATCACGGAATTTGGCATAGCGATTCGGGTTGAGCGCGGGCACGTCGCCATGAAGCTTTTTGGCATAGGACGAGGAAGGGGAGGAAAAAACGGCGGCTGTTCTTCCTGCTTCCTGCACGACGCCGTTCTTCAGCACGACGAGATTGTTTGCCCTCTCTGCCGCTATTGCCAGATCGTGGGTAATGAGAAGCAGGCTGATATTCAGTTCATCCCGAAGGCGGGAGAGGAGATCGAGGATACGTTTCTGGATCGTCACGTCGAGTGCCGAGGTAGGTTCGTCTGCCACCAGCAATGCAGGGCGTGGCAATATTGCCAGAGCGATCAGCACGCGCTGCAACATTCCTCCGGACAGTTGATGTGGATAGGAATCGTAGACTCGTTGCGGATTGTCGAGACCCACTTTGGCGAATGTTTCCAGAATAAGTGCCTTGCGGATCGAAGGATTGACCTCTTCCGTCAGCGCTGCGGCTTCCAGTGCCTGGGAGCCGATTGTTCTGACAGGATTGAGAGAATTGCCCGGATCCTGCGGCACGAAGCCGATTTCACGACCGCGAAACGGCCTGAAACGCCGTTCCGGCAAGGCGAGAATATCCTGTCTGTCGAAAACGACCTGACCGGTGGCGTTCGCGCCGGTGGGCAGAAGCCTCAGCACGGCTCTTGCGATTGTCGATTTTCCAGAACCGGATTCCCCGATGAGGGCAAGGCTTTCGCCGCGCCCGATTTCGAAGCCGACATTATGGACGACCTCCTGCCGTCCGTAGGAAACGGCAAGATTTTCGACCTTGAGGAGCGGCGTCGCATGTTGGGGAGACGCTGCCACGATCTCGGGAAGGATTGGCGCTGTTTTCAGTGCGATTTGCGAAGCCATCGGCTGATCCTGTTGACAGAGAGGACGGTCACGATCGTAACGAACGCGGGCGCATAAACGAGCCAGGGCCATTTGAGATAGTCCTTGCCAATTGAAATCAGCAGGCCCCAGTCGGAGGAAGGCGGAGGGTCGCCGTAGCCAAGAAAGGCGAGGCTGGCGATCACCAGGATGGACTCGCCGAATTGCAGCACGGCAAGTGGCAGCATCGAACGCGATGCGTTTGGAAGGACATGTCTCAGCACGATGTAGCCGCGTGAGCCACCTGCGAGAAACGACGCCTCCACGAAGGTTGCCTGACGGGTCTTGATGACCTCGGAGCGCGCGACGCGGGCGAAAAAGGCAATGGCTGATATGCCTGTCGCGATCGCTGCATTGATCGTTTCGAAGCCGATGGCCGTGACGATGATGACCGCGAGCAAGAACTTCGGGATGGACAGCAGCACGTCGACAAAACGCGCAAAGACGATATCCACCCAGCCGCCGAAAAATCCGGCAAGCAGACCTATCAGGCCACCGATGAAGACGCCGATGACGACAGCGACCAAAGCGCTCGATACGGATGAGGCTGTGCCATAAACGACCCTTGTATAGAGATCGCGCCCCAGATGATCCGTGCCAAACCAGTGCGCAAAACTCGGCGCTAGAAGCTTGTCGGCCGGGACGCCGTTGATCGGGCTCTGGCTGGTGAACAGTTGCGGCGCAATGGACCAGGCGACGACGATTGCGATGACGAGGAGGGAAAGGGCAACCGTTGCAGTTATGTTGAGAGCTCTCAGTCTCTCGAAAGGATTGCTGCCGGAAACCGGGCTGGTGATGAGGCTCATGGTTTGCTCCCCGTTTCAAGGCCGAGCGATGTGTCATCGATGGTGGTCAGGCGGCGCTTTCGGCCGACGACAATTTTCACCCGCGGATCGAGCAGCGGATAAAGAAGATCGGCGATGAGATTGACGACGACGAATACGACAGCTCCCAGCGAGACGATGGCCTGCAGGACGGGCAAGTCCTGGGTGCTGACGGAGCGCTGTACGAGACTGCCGATACCGGTGCGGCCGAACACTGTTTCCGTGATCAGCGAGTTGCCCAGAAGTTCGCCCACGGTCAGCGCGATAACGGTCACGACCGGTAGCGAAGCGGGCTTGAGCAGATGTGTCGTGAAAAGCCGTCTTGGTCCGATGCCACGGCTGCGGGCGACCGCGGCGTAATCCTGCTCCGCTTCATGATCGAGATTGGCGATCAGGACTTCCGCGATCTGTGCGGAGAAGGGTATGCCGATGGTGATCGCCGCAAACAGCGTCGCCCAGAAACTGTCGGGCTCGATGACGCGGAACAGTCGGAGCTGAAAACCGAAGAGGTGGATCAGAAACAGGCCGATGACGAAATTGGGTGTCGACAGGAATAGCGACGGGAAGGCCCGCAGCAGCCCCTGCCCATACCGTTTCGGCACGACCTGTGTGCCATAGGCAACGGCGAAGGCCAGGATCAACGCGACCGCAAGCCCGGCGGAGGCCAGAACCAGCGTCGATGGCAGCACCTCGGCGATCAGGGTTGCGACGGGTCGATTGGAGCGCATCGAGACGCCGAGATCGCCCGTCAGGAATGCCGAGAGGGAGTGCCAGAGCTGCACGATGATCGGCCTGTCCAGCCCCTGCGCGGCGATGATTTCGGCGATCTCCTGCTCGGTGAAACCGTTCTGCGGGTTGCGCAGAACGCTGGTGATCGGGTCGCCAGGCAGGACGCTGACGACCACGAAGGTGAAGACATAGGCCAGAAGGATGACGACGATCGCCTGGCCGAGCCGCTTTGCGGCGTAGGTAAGGTAGGCATTGCTCATGCCGTCACCTCCTTGACATTACTCGGTGGGTGCTGGCGTCATTCGGCAATGAACGCTGTGTAATAGCTGGCGTAAGCGACGCCGTTATAGACCTCGCCTCTCAGCTTCGGCGACTGCACGTAAATGCGCTGAACGATTTGCGTGCGCGGTATGAAGTAGCCCTGTTCCAGCAGATATTTTTGCAGGCCGTCCAGCAGAGGCTTCCGTTCTTCGACGGAACCTGCGCCAGCGATTTTGTCGCGCAAGTCGTTCAGCTTGGCGTCGCGATCATCCAGCGCAAACCAGTTTTCGCCGTTATTGGCGTTGGTCAGGATGCTGGCGACCGTGCCGGCGTCGATGAAGCTGCGTGTGACTTCATATGTGGGAACTGCGGCGCCGCCGAATTTGACCTTCTCGCCGTAGGTCACGACATCATAAGTCCTGATATTGACCTTCCATCCGAGCTTGCCAAGCTGCTGGGCAATCAGCTCGTCGACGGATTTCGAAGTTGCCAGGTAAGGATTGGAATGGATCGTCAATTCCAGCGGCTTGCCGTCTTTTACCCGAATTCCGTCTGCGCCCTTGACCCATCCGGCTTCGTCCAGAAGCTTCTCTGACTTGTCCGGGTGGTAGGCGAGGAGATCGCTGTGGTCCGTCGCACCCGGGACGTTGCTCTGGATGAACGACGTCGCAAGCTTCCAGTCCTGCGTATAGACGGTGTCGATGATTTCCTGGCGATTGATGCCCGCCTGGAGCGCCTGACGCACCTTCACGTCATCATAGGGTTGAAGCTTGGTGTTGACCGCCCAGCCGTTGACGAAGCCGAGATAACGCGGGGTCGCGACGGTGAAACCTTCATCCTTGAGCGATTTCAGTTCCTGGGGCGAGGCGTTGTAGGCGACGTCCGCCTGACCGGACTGAACGGAAGCGACGCGGAGGGATGGTTCCGTCACCAGCTTGTAGGTGATGGTGTCGAGATAGGCGGGGCCGGTGTGGCCGACAGCCGCCGGGCCCCAGTTGTAGTCCTTACGCTTGACGAGGGTTACATGGTCGCCTTCCTTCCAGGACTCAACGACATAGGGACCGCTTCCAGACGTCTTGCCAAGGTCTGCCTGCTCGCTGGCCGGCTGGGCAAGGGTCTTGGGCGAGATCAGGATCGATCCGTGATATCCAAGTGTCGGGATAAAGCCGAGCGTCGGCTTCTTGAAGTAGACCTTCACGGTAGTGGCATCGACCGCTTCTGCGCGATCATAGGTCTTGGGGAAGAGGCCGATCGGGTTAATTCCCTCGTTCTTGCGGCCGGCATACCAGATGTTGAGATTGGCAACGACGGCCTTCGCATCCAGCGGTTCGCCGTCGGAGAAGGTCACACCGCTTTTCAGATGGAGGGTGAATTCAGTCGCGGTATCGTTCTGCTCCCACTTCTCGGCAATCCATGGGCTGACCTTACCTTCCGCATCGACATAGAGCAGCTTGTCCGCAACGTGACCCCAGATGTGACCCTGGAAACTGGAGATGGCGCTGTTGTTGGGGATCCACGTATCGCCCAGTGAATCGATCAGAAATGTGATGTCACCGCCATCGCGTGGCGTGTCGGCCGCCACTGCGGTCAGAGGCGCCGCTGTTGATAAAAACAGCGAGGCGGAGACTGCCAGAGAGGCCGTAAAAAGCAGCCGGCGGCGCGAAAGGGAGAATGAGAAAGAACGTTTTGTCATGGTATGATCCTGAAAAATTCAAAGTTTTTTCGTTGCAATTTCGGCATTCCTTCCGAACGGACATGCTGCTGCCGTCGGCAAAAAGCACGTCAAACCGTTGCCGCACCGGCCTTTCAGCCGAGCGGAAGAATGCTTGATTTCCTTGAGTGACCGGGTTGGGCGTCGCGAGGGTTAGCGAGCGGCTCCTGGCAGCTCGCCTGGCTGAGGAGCGCGCCCGCTTCTACATATTTCAGTCATGTCGCGGCCCCTTCGTTGCGGTGTTTATCTTGCCCATAAAGTAGCAGCCGGGCGCGAGGGAGAAAGACTGGTTATTCTTTTTCTATGGATTTAGTGAATTATTTTATCGCCATTTTGCCGGCAGTTTGGATTGGTGTTTCAGACGCAGTTAAATTGCTGTCCCGCTCTGGTGATCGGTGATGGCCCAGTGCCGAAGATGCTGGGTCACGCGGCACAAAGGTCATGGCTTCGAAAACCCTGACCGGCGGCAAATCGCCGGTGAAAAGCTCAATCTCCACCTTGGCGATCTGGCCGGTCGAACCTTGCGCCAGTTTCGAAGTGCCGATGTCGCGGGTCAGGATATTGGGGTTGCCATGGATGCAGATGGCATTGTCCGCAGCGGGATCAATTGGCTCGAACCATGCGCCGGTGGCAAGCTGCATCACGCCCGGCATGACGTCTTCGCTGAGAATGGCACCAGCGAGGCAGCTGCCGTGCGCATTAAAAAGCCTGACGACGTCGCCCTGGGATATTCCACGGGCCGCAGCGTCGGCGGGGTGGATACGAACAGGTTCCCGATCCTTGATCTTGGTCGAACGGCTGAAGTCACCAAAATCCAGCTGGCTGTGCAGACGTTGATACGGCTGATTGCAGACGAGATAAAGGGGATGGAGGCGTGCATCATCCGACATCTCCGCTCTTGGCGGATACCAGCGCGGATGGCCTTTGCAGTCCTCATAACCGAAGCCCTCGACAGTTTCAGAAAAGACCTCGATCTTTCCTGAGGGGGTCGGCAGTGGTTTAGTCTCGGGGTCCTGAAGGAAAGTACGCGCCGGGCCACCTTCATCGGGTTTAACCGGAAGATGCAGCTCCCCCCGTTCCCAGAAGCTTTCAAAGTCGGGCGCGTCGTGGCCGCCCGCTGCAAGCGCCTGACGGGTCGTCTCGTACAGGAAGGCGAGCCATTCTCTGCTGCTGCGGTTTTCGGTAAAGGCGTCGAATCTGCCAAGTTCCTGCGCAATCCCGGCGAATATCTCATAATCATCGCGCGCCTCACCAATGGGAGCGATCAGGCGCTTCATGGCGATCATCAGGGGATCGCGATCGGCTGCGCCGATGTCGTCACGCTCAAGGGTGGTCGTGGCGGGCAGCACGATATCGGCATGTCGCGCGGTCGAGGTCCATGCCGATTCGTGGACGATGATCGTTTCGGGACGCCGGAAAGCGGTCCGCAACCGGTTGATATCCTGATGGTGGTGAAACGGATTGCCACCCGCCCAATAGACAAGTCGTATATCGGGATAGCGAAGCGCGTCCCCGTTGTAATGAAACTCGGCACCGGGATTGAGCAGCATATCGGCGATGCGCGCGCAGGGAATATAGTCCGGCACGGGATTTTTGAACTGCTGCAGCGTTGGCAGGGGAACAGCGAGAAGGCTCTTGCCGATATTGCCCAGCGCGCCGAGGGAATAGGAAAATCCGCCGCCATCCAGTCCGATCTGGCCGAGCATGGCGGCAAGGACAATGCCCATCCACACCGGCTGTTCGCCATAATCGGCGCGCTGGAGTGAGTGGCTGACCGTGATCAGGGTTCTGGAGCTGGCCATCTTCCGCGCCAGCTTTCGGATCGCCTCCGGGGCGATGTTGCAGATTGCAGCCGCCCATTCCGGGCTTTTATGCTGACTGTCCTCCTTGCCAAGAAGATAAGTCTCGAACCTGTCATATCCAACCGTGTAACGCTTCAGAAACCCCCGGTCGTGCAGTCCTTCGGTGACAAGAACATGGGCAAGTCCCAGCATCATCGCCACGTCCGTGCCGGGAGTTATGGAAAGCCATTCGGCATTCAGATCACCCGGAAAATCGTCTGCCAGCGGGCTGATGAATGTGAAATGTGCACCACGGGCTTTGGCGCCGCCCAGTTTCTGTCGCACGGTATGGGTGCTGATCCCTCCACCGTGGACATCGGCATTCTTGATCGGCATCCCACCGAAGGCAAGCACCAGCTCGGTGCTGCGCTCGATCGCATCCCAGGTCACGCTTTTGCGGTCGAAGCTGTCATATGGTCCAAGCACATGGGGAATTATGACCATGGCCGCGCCGGAACTGTAAGTATTGACGGACCGGACATATCCGCCAAGGACATTCAAAAAGCGGTGTATCTGGCTTTGTGCGTGATGAAACCGGCCGGCACTTGACCAGCCATAGGAGCCGCCGAATACCGCGCTCGGGCCATGAATGTCATAGACCCGCCCAAGCTCATCCGCGACCAGCTTCGTCGCTTCGGCCCAACTGACCTCGACGTAGTCATCAGCGCCGCGTCGCTGTGCATGGTCCGTTTCACGCTCTAGCCAGCCACGCCGGATGGCAGGCCGGCGGACGCGAGCCGGGCTATGGGCAACTGCGGGAAGATTGCCCAGAAGCGGTGACGGGTGCGGGTCACCGGGGTGCGGCTCTATCTCCAGTCGCCCATTTGTAAACCGACCGGAGAACGCGCCCCAGTGAGAACTGTGAGTCTTGAAGGAATTCATCGCATGGCCTCACGGTCAGGATTGCAGAATGGCAATTCTATTTCGGCAGGATTTTTCCCGGATTCATGATGCCGGCGGGATCGACCGCATGTTTGATGAGCGCCATCAGATCAACCGCGTCGCCATGTTCTTCACGCAGATAAGCGATCTTGCCGGTGCCCACGCCATGTTCGCCGGTTGAAGTGCCGCCGACTGAGAGGGCATGTTGTACCATCTTTTTGTTGATGGCTGCTACTTCGCCGAGTTCTTCCGCATTACCGGGATCCACCGCGAAGACGACGTGATAATTGCCGTCGCCGACATGGCCGAGGATAGCCGCCGGGACGCTGCAATCCTTCAAAAGCTCGCGGGTCTTCAATATGCAGTTGCTGAGCTGCGAGACCGGAACACAGACATCCGATGACCATCCTTTGGCGTTTGGCCTCTGGGATACGACGGCATAAAAAGCGTTGTGTCGGGCTTTCCACAGGCGATTACGGTCTTCGGGCGCATTCGCCCACTCGAAATCCTTGCCGCCATGGTCCTCCACGATGGCGGATACCATGTCGACCTGCTCCTGAACACCGGCGGGCGAGCCATGAAACTCAAAAGCCAATGTGTCCTCGATCTTCAGGTCCAGCCCGGAATAGGCGTTGACGGCCCTGATCAAGCCACGGTCCATAAGCTCCATGCGGGCGACCGGGATGCCCAGCTGCACGACCTGAATGGCTGCCGCCACCGCCTGTTCGACGCTCTCGAAAGAGCAGAGTGCTGCCGAGATGGTTTCCGGTATTCCATAGAGGCGAAGCGTTACTTCGGTGATGATCCCGAGAGTGCCTTCCGAGCCTACAAATAACCGTGTCAGGTCATATCCGGCGGAAGATTTTCTGGCGCGACCGCCGGTCCTGATGATCTGGCCGGTCGGCAGTACCACGGTCAACCCGAGCACGTTTTCCCGCATCGTTCCATAGCGGACGGCATTGGTGCCGGAAGCGCGGGTTGCAGCCATGCCGCCAATGGAGGCGTTTGCGCCGGGATCGATGGGAAAGAACAATCCCATGTCTCGCAGGTGGGTATTCAGTTGCTCCCGCGTTACGCCAGCCTCAACCGTGCAATCCAGGTCTTCACTGCTGATACGGGCTATCTTCGACATGCGCGAAAGGTCGATCGAAACCCCGCCATTGACAGCCGTCAAATGGCCCTCAAGCGAAGTGCCGGCGCCGAATGCGATGACGGGCACGCCCTCGGCCGCGCATAGCCGCACGATCTCGGATACTTCAGACGTGGTTTCAGCGAAGGCGACCGCGTCGGGAAACGCAGCTGCATGATGCGCTTCGCCGCGCCCATGCTGCTCGCGCAGTGCAAGCGCCGTCGAAAGACGCTCCCCGAGGAGGTCCCGGAGGGATTGGATGAGAGGAGCGGACAGATCAGGCATAAGAGATTCCATGGGAGCCTTGCGGCAGAAAACTACGACAGGCTTATTAAGGACGAAGCGCCGCGGCAGGACCGCGAAACCGTCGCCCGCCATCTGGCGACGATATCAGGCGGCGAGCTTTTCATCCCTGAGATGACGCTCAAGGAACGGAAGGCTGTCCTGTCCCCAGTAGAGTTCATCCTGATAGCGATAGGTCGGCACGCCGAACACACCGGCTGTTCTGGCGGCTTCGAAGCTGGCCTTCTGCAACGCCGCGACCGCATCGCTTTGGCCATGTTCATCGAGTGCCGCAGCATCAAAGCCTGTGGCAGTCGCAATCGCCCGCCGGACATCCGCATTGCCGATGTCTTTACCGCCAACCCAGAAAGCCTCCTGAAGCGCAATTGCCAGCGTGAGCCAGTCCTCACCCGCCTCGATCGCTGCCGCAACCATCAGGCCGGCCGGTGAGGGATCGGAGAGGGCTGCGCGATTGTCGAAATTGAGCACTTTTCCACGCAAGGCCGCCCAGCGCTTCAGATCTCTGATCCAGTAGGCCCGTCTGGCCTCCGGCCGGTTTCGCGAATAAATGCCACCGTTTTCTTCGATCAGCGGAATGACATGCGGGCGGATCGTGGCACCCTGTTCTTTCGCCAGCGCAGCAAACGGTTCAAGACCGATAAAGGCCCAGGGAGAACCAATGCTGAAAAAATAATCGATCGTCTTTGTCATTGTGTGCTGCTTTCAGTTGGATTGATTGGTGGACGCGGCCGTTTCGAAGACGGAGAGAGCGCAGTCACGCGCAATCAGGACAGCTTTAGGATCCCGCCCGACGGCGACGGTTGCCAGTGCCCCTTCGTAGAGAAGTGAAAGATGGGCGGCGGCGATCTGCGCAGTGCTACCGGCTTTTGCCAGGACAGCCGCAAACACGTCTCTGACCTTGGCCTTATGGGTACGTGCAACGGATACCACACGCTCGGACTCGCCATGTTCCGCAACCGCAAGAGCGAAGGCACAGCCGCGAAAATCCGGGCTGTCGGCCTTTTCGTGGAGTTGATCGAAGATCAGTCGGATCTGCTCTTTCGGAGCCATATCCGCATCCAGCACTTTCTGAAGCGAATAGATGACCCGCTCGTGCCGCGCCTCCAGATAGGCCGCAACGAGGTGATCTTTGGACGGAAAATGTCGATAGAGCGTCGCCTTCGCAACATTCGCTTCTTCGATGATCCGATCTATGCCGACAGCCCGGATGCCTTCGCGATAGAAGAGCGTGCCGGCGGCGGTAAGGATATGGTCTGATATGGCTTCTCTCATTGTATCGCTTCACACTGTCGTTTCATAAATTGCACCGCTACGGATTGTCGTCATAAAGGAGCGACAGCACTGGGATGTGCCGCACTATCCGGAGCGACGATGAGAGAAGTGATCGCATCGAGCGGCAGCGGCTTTGAAAACCCGCCCTGATACGCCAGTTTTCCAGCAAGTGTTTGAACGGCTTCGTTATAAGGCGTCGGAATACCGTGAAGCCGGCCCAGCAAAACGATCTCCCCGTTGAGGAAATCCACCTCGCTCGAAGCTCCGCGTTTGAAGCTCTGCCATGTTGATTGCTGGCCCGGTTGAATGCCGCTGTTCGGCGCAACGCGCCAGTTCGAGATATCGACGGTTCGCTCGGAGGGCGAGGCAAGAGTGTAACCCGCTGCCTCCAGCACATGGCGGGCCTCATCCACCAGAGCCGCGCTGATCCTGTCGTTCAGATCGGCTGGACCGTCGAAAAGTTCCAGGACGTTGCGAACGTTGTGAAGAAGCTTTGCTGCTTTCCAGCGGCGGATATCGTCGCTCGCCTCGGCCAGATATCCGGCCCTGTTCAGGTCTGCCGTGATCTGCGTGGTCACGTCGTCCTGTCCGCGCGGAAAACGTCCCACTGTCACGATGCCCAGCTGCGGCTCGCCGCCAACCACCACCTTGCCGGTTTCCGTGAACCGGGCCGGGGTCAGGATGCTTGCACTATAGACCCTCGCAAATGTTCTCAGCGCATTTGCTTCGGTCGCCAGTCCATTTTGAAAGGTCACGATAGGAAGGTTTGCCGCTGCCGGTGTCGTCGCGTTCGAGACGCTCTGCCAGGACCAGAAGGCAAGCGCACTGACGGCATCCTGAGCTTTCACCGTCACCAGGAGGATATCATCCAGCGTCAATTCCGGAAGGTCCGCCAGGTCGAAAACCCTAAGATCGATCTGGCGAGTCTCCGTGGGGCGCTGAAAGGTAAGGCCATGTTGCCTGATATGGCTGATCTGCGCACCCCGTCCGAAAAGCGCATAATCAATGCCGGAAAGTGCGAACTGTGCTGCAAGGCTCGCGCCCACCGCACCGGCGCCGATAATAACGTAACGTGGCATCTGTCGTGTCTCGTCTTTTTCACGCCCTGGATTTTCCGGAGGGCTTCGGCTGTTCATTGGTTCGGCGGTCTGTGCTGGCGACAATTGGCGACGGTGGTAGACGCGTGTCAAAAGCATTCTGGAACGGATCGTAAAGCCTGCGAGCGGTGGAAAGGAAGACCGGTCATTCTATATCTACTAATTTTGTAGAAAATCAGTTCCCGAAATCAGCGATTTCGGGAGAGATCGCGCCGCCAGCCGGTCTTCGTGTTAAGACCGCAAGGCCTTCGATGCTCCGACGCAGACAACGATCTCAGCTGCTGTCAGTATCATTGATCCATGCGAATTCGCATGCTTCCGACAGCGTTCTTATCCGTGTCAGGTAAGCGAAATCATAGTGACCGCGCAGTGCCGACAGCGATAACGGGGCCGGTTGCCTGGCCGGTCGGCGAGCCTCCAAAGGGTTCCACGCTGATTGCGAAGGTCGTGCCTTCGGTTATGTTGCCGCGCATGTCGGCGGGAATGATGAGGTCGCCGTTCGTGCCGGGCTGGAAAACGCCAAGCGAGCGGGTCTTGCCGCCATCCATGACGAGCCACAATTCCAATGATTTTTCGTCCGTCTTGCCGGTTGCGACGGGCACGATGTGCATCCGGCCCGATTCTGCATCGTAGGATGCGAGAAGATTGACCTGGCTGTCGGTTGTCGCAAGTTCGGCCACCAACGGCTTGGCGCCCTGCTGTTGTTCGGGAAACGCAGCATAGACGACGGCAGCGACGGCGGTTGCGCTGGTGGCCACCGATATCCAGCGCCAGAAAGACGCGGAGTTCCACAGGCTGCCATTTGTATTGACCGCCCTGCTGCCGAAAAGGCGCTCTTCGATGCGGGCGAGGACAGTCGCACTCGGTGCCTGTTCCTGATAATCGGTGTTGAAGTCGGAAAACTCCGCTTCCCAGCGCTGCACCAGTTGTGCAAAGACCTTGTCGTCCCGGATGCGCTGTTCCACCTCACGGCGCTTTTCAAGCGGCAGAACGCCCAGCACATATTCGCCGGCGAGGATTTCATCGCGCGAGTGCATTCCGCCGCTCTGGTCGCCCGTTGTCATCGCTGCATGCACTCTCTGAGTTTGAGAAGACTGCGCCGCAGCCAGGTTCTGACCGTGTTCAGCGGCACGCGCAATTCATCGGCGAGTTCAAGATAGCTCAAACCCTCGACATAGGCACGGCGTACTGCCTGTGCATGCACAGTCTCAAGTTCCCGCATGCAGTCATCGATCCTGCGGCCTTCATCTGCCAAAACGACCTGCTGCTCGGGATCACGAAGGCTCTCGTCGGCGAGATCATAAGCTTCGTCAATGTCGTCGCCTGCGGGTTTACGCGCACGGATGGTGTCTATTGCGTGGTTGCGGGCGATGGTGGCAAGCCATGTCGCCGGTTTGCCGGCACTTACGGCAAATGTGCGGGCGCGCTGCCAGACTTTGATATAGATTTCCTGCAACGCCTCTTCGGCTTCCGTTCTGTCCCGCAGTATTTTCAGGCAGATCGCAAAAAGCTTCGGGCTTGTTGCCTGGTAAAGCGAGACGAATGCTGAACGATCACCCATGCCGACGCGGTTGATAAGCGTTGCGATCTCTGTGCCCTGCATTCGAACCTTCCTTGCTGTCCTTCCTTTATAGGGTCGTCTTTCGGGGGAAGACAAGAGATGCTTGGGGCGTTCGCTGCAGACACTCCCTTTGGGCGTCGGGCGCAAGCCGCAGGTTATGACAATTGTCATGACAGGCCCGCCGAGTTTTCAAGTGGGCCGATGAGGCGTACCGTGACGAGATAACCGATGATGGCCGCTGCCGCGGAGACGAAGGTTCCCCACAGAAGATCGGCAATAGTGAGGGTAGTGGACCAGCTTTTCAGCGTGGCCTGATTGGTCAGGTCATAGGTGGCATAGGCCATGAAGCCCACCGCGGCGCCATAGAGCAAAGCTGTGGTCCATTCGCCCGAAATCAGAGCCGGGCGCACGGCGAGAAAAGTGAGGCCGGCGGCGTAGATGAGATAAAAGACGATTGCTGGAGCAAGACGGAAATTTTCCGCCAGAAGATCGCCGATGGCCGGCCGATAAAGACGCGACGCCATGGTGCTCAGCCAGATGAAATCGATCACCAGAAATGCGATAAGGGTGAAGAAATAAGCGACAAGATAGGTCTTCATCGGTGTTGTCCTTTATGAGGCCTTGAGAAGGCGGCGAGCGCTAGTCGATCCGGGTCCAGCTTATGCCCTTGCACAGGAGGCCGGCGACGATGCAGCCTTTCGTGGTCATGTTATTGCCCGCGACCGTCACTGTTATCTTGTAGGATTTGTCCCGCTGCGGGTCGAAGGCAGTGCCGGAATAGCTGCCCGCCTCGCTCTGCGTGATGTCCATGATCAGGCGGTCGCCGGTCTTCTCTTTCGGGGTGCCGGGTTTGATCCATGTGTTCGTGGCACATATTTTCTCGCCACAGGGCGCGATCAGCACTTTCGCCTTGCCGTCGCCGCGCACCCAGTTGCCGTCGATCTCGGCTGCTTCCGCACTGAAGCCAACCAGCATTGGGAAGACGCCGTATACAATTGCCAATCTCCTGATTTTCATCGTCTTTCTCCGCTTGTTCGCCCCCACCTCATCCGTGTTCTATCGTGTACAGACCGACATTTATGGTTCCCTCGGCAAAACCCGCTTCGCAGTAGCAGAGGTAATAATCCCAGAGCCGCCGGAAGCGTTCATCGAAGCCAAGCAGGGAAATCGTTTGCCACCGGGCATGGAAGCGCTGGCGCCATTCCGCCAGTGTGAGCGCATAGGACTGGCCGAAAAGCTCCGTGTCAGTGAGTTTCAGGCCCGCTTGTCCGACGGCTTTTTCAAGCGCTGAATCGGAGGGCAGGAAACCGCCCGGGAAGACGTATTTCTGAATGAAGTCAGCCTTGCGCCGATAGGTATCGAAGCGGCTTTCTTCAATGGAAATGATTTGCAGGACCGCACGGCCGCCGGGTTTCAGGCAGCGTTTCAGCGTTTCGAAATAGCTTGGCCAATAGGCTTCGCCGACCGCTTCAAACATTTCCACCGAGACGATATTGTCGAATTGACCCTGCACGTCTCGGTAATCCTGCAGCCGAAGATCGATCCGGCCAGCCGTGGTTTCTTTCTCCGCCGCATTTTCTGCCCAGCGCAACTGGGAGGGGGAAAGGGTGATGCCGGTCACGTTGGCATTCTGCTGCGTGGCGAGGTGGATGGCGAGCGCACCCCAGCCACAGCCGATTTCCAGCACGGTGTCGTTGCCGGTTAATTGCAGCTTCTCGGCAATACGCTCGAGTTTCTTCCGTTGCGCGGCCTCGAGGGTGGGGGTGGTATCGTCGAAAATCGCCGAGGAATAGAGCATCGAGGGATCGAGCCATTGCCGGTAAAATTCGTTGCCGAGATCGTAATGCGCCTCGATATTACGGCGGCTGCCGCGTTTGGTATTGGCGTTCAGAGCATGTGCTATCCGATTGATCAGGCGCATTGGCAGGCTGCCTCGCATAGACCTTGCAAACGCATCTTGATTCTGAGCGGCGAAACGGATGAGCGCCGTCAGATCAGGCGTAGACCAGTCATTTTCGATGAAGCCTTCCGCAAAGCCGATATCGCCGTTGACAAGCAGCCTCCGGATTGCGCGCCAGTTATGCAGCACGAGAATGGCCTCGCTGCCTTCGGAACCTCCCGATTTTTCGAAGGTTGCGCCGCCGGGAAGGGTTACGCGCAGCCGGCCGTACTCGATATTGTTCAGCAGCCGATTGATGAGCCATATGCCTATTCCGGCACGGCCGTGGAGGCGTGTGCTCTGCGTCGGTAATTCAGAGAGGTTTTCAAACGGGGTCATGAATTCTGGCCTCGATTTGCGACGATGAAGGATGAACGAAGGAGACAGGCTCGGCGGGCGGCAACGGACGTTTTTTGAGCCGCACGCCTTTCAGCCAGATTTTAAGGGCTTCCCAGTGAATGCCGAAAACCACCTTGAGCGTCAGGAACGGGATGGTGACGAAGGCTTTGAGCAGCGCGCGATCGGTCAGTTCGACTCGCCGCGCAAGGTGACGGGCGGTCAGGACGAGCCCGTCATCGTCGAAAGTTTCGATGATGATCTTCAGCCTGTCACCCGGGGGGACGACGCGGAAAACATAACGGAGGTCCATGTCCATGAAGGGCGAGACATAGAAGGCCTTGTCGCAACGCTGGATGATCTCGGTCTCTTTGCCGGCCTCCACCGGGATCAGATAGGAATGCCGTTGCCCGAAGGTGTTATCCACCTCCCAGAGGATGGCGTTCAGCGACATGTCGCGCCCATAGCAGAAAAACACGCTGAGAGGGTTGAAAGCCCAGCCGAGCAGGCGCGGCATGGTGAGAAGGCGAATAGGCCCTCCATCCACGGCGATACCCGCCGCCGCCATCGCCGTCTCTATCTGCCGGCGCAAGCCAATCGCGCTGCCGTCGCCTCGGTCCCTGCGATGAAATGAAAAGAGGTTGAACCGGTCCACGGAGAAAAACCGCAATTTCCGATCGAGCATCTCAAGCTCATCGAGATCGAGAAGCAGCGAATAAATCCGGTAGGCCAGTTTATGGGTTTTCGGCTTGAAGCGGGCGTGGGTTACATGGCCCGGAAAAAGCGCTGAGGTGAGGGGAAGCGTCACGCTGTCGCCTCCATGAGTTCCGCGCCGGTCGCAATGGTTTCCAAATCCAGACGAATGATCCGGCCGCTATCGTCGGCAACTTTCCATGGCCGTGTCACCCCGCCTAAATCTTCGGCGACGGCAAGGCCGGCCTGAAGCCCATCCTCGTGAAAACCCGATCCGAAATAAGCGCCGCAGAACCAGGTATTTCTAAGCCCCTGCAAGGCCCATAATTCCTGACGCATCTGTTCGGTGCCGGCGTCGAAAACGGGGTGGTGGTAGGTTTCCTCGGCAATGATTTTTCTTTGATCCGGTTCCCGGACCGGATTCAGCGTTACGAAAGTGTCCTGGGTTTCGCCCAGCGGCTGAAGCCTGTTCATCCAGTAGGTGATGCTCGGCTGACCCGCTCCAATGCGCGTGTCGGCCACATAGTTCCAGCTTGACCAGGCGGCGCGGCGACGCGGCATGAAACTGCTGTCCGTGTGAAGCACGGCGCGGTTTTTCGTATAGCTAAATGCGCCGAGAATGCGCCGTTCCGCTCGCGAGGCGTCCGCCATCATGTCCAGAGCCTGATCGGCATGGGTTGCGATCACGACGTCATCGAAGCGAGCGGATTTTTCGTCTGCGGTGGTGATTTCGACACCGCCCGGCAGACGGTGGATGCGCATCACCGGCGTAGAGAGGCGAATGCGGTCGGCAAATGGCGCCGTGATGCGTTTTACATATTCACGCGAGCCACCGACAACGGTGCGCCAGACCGGCCGATTGCGAAGCAACAGCAGGCCGTGATTGCGGCAGAATTTGATGAAATGCGCTGCCGGATAACGGCCGACCTCCATCGCCGGCGTGGACCATATGGCCGCCGCCATGGGGTAAAGATGGTCGTCGCGGAACGCCGATCCATACCGGTTGTGCGTGAGATATTCGTCGAGCGATATATCGCCCATCAAATGCAGGTCGCGGGGGGCATTGCGGTAAAAACGAAGGAGGTCGGCCAGCATCGCCCAGAAACGTGGTCTGAGAACATTTCTCTTCTGTGCCAGCAGGCCAAGGCCGGTTCCGCCGGAATATTCAAAACCGCCATCGTCAAGGGAAACGGCAAAAGACATGTTGGAGGCTGCGGTCGGCACGTCAAGCGTTCGAAAAAGCGCGGTGAGATTGGGATAGGTCAACTCGTTATAGACGATGAACCCGGTATCGACATGAACCGGTCCTTTATCCGTATTAAATGCAACGGTGTTGCTGTGGCCGCCGATGCGGTCAGCCGCCTCGAAGACTGTGACATCGTGCCGTTTCGACAAAAGCCACGCTGCCGACAGGCCGGAAATTCCCGTTCCCACAATTGCGATGCGGCGCCGGTTGTCTTTTTGTCTCGCTTCCGTGTCGGTCATCTATCCTCGCTATCGCATTACAGAAACTTGCCTTGGAACAGCGCAGATACGAGGTAGGGGTCGGATAAGTTTCAGCCGCTGGTGTTTTTTTGGAATCTTTTCCGAAACCTGAAACTCTTTTGCCGGTTGGGTCGTATTTGCCATCACGAAACCCGGCCTCAATCTGTTCAAACGGTGAGCGAAGTAGTGATGTTGTCTGTGATCCTGACGCTTGCCATTCTCATGTCGCTTCTGATGGCAGGCGCGTGGGCGTTGCAGAGAGCAACCGATTCGAGCGGCTGGATCGACACCGTTTGGTCGGCGAGTGTCGGGCTTGGCGGCGTTGTGGCCGTTTTATTCGCGGAAGGAGACGGCTGGCGTCGCGCGGCCGTATTTTTCCTTGTCGTCGTCTGGTCCTTGCGGCTTGCCAGTCACATCGGCATGCGCACGCGAGGCGGCGGAGAAGATCCCCGTTATGCAAAGCTCATCGAGCAATGGGGCAGCGCCGCCTCTCTCAGGCTTTTCATTTTCCTCCAGATACAGGCCATTGCTGCTTTCGTGCTCGTTCTCGCGGTTTATCTCGCTGCCAGTAACAGTCAGGATTTTCCGCGTATCGTCGATGTTTTCGCCACGGTGGTCGCTTTTGCTGCACTGGCCGGTGAAGCGCTCTCGGATGCCCAGCTTTCAAAATTCCGGAAAACATCGGAAGCCAAAACCGGCGTTTGTGAAACCGGCCTTTGGCGTTATTCCCGCCATCCCAATTATTTCTTCGAATGGCTTTTCTGGTGCAGTTTTCCGCTGCTCGCCATTCAGGAGCAGCTCCTGTCCTGGGTGTCGCTCGCCGCACCCATCATGATGTACTGGCTGCTCGTCCACGTCTCCGGCATTCCGCCGCTTGAAGAGCACATGCTGAAATCGCGCGGGGAGAAATTCCGCGCCCTGCAACGCCGCGTCAATGCCTTCTTTCCGGGGCCGCGCAAGAACGAGGAAACGCCATGAACATGCTCGCCTTCGCCATCAATGCCGCAGAACGCGCACCGCTCAATGACGCGGTCACACTCGCCGGTATAGATATGCTCTGCGCACGAACGAAACGGCGGCTTGCAAAAATTCCCGATGATGCCGAATTGGCCTTTGCAAAGGATATGGCGACGTTTCCCGTCGCCAGCCATACCGCCGAGGCGAACAGACAACATTACGAAGTCCCAGCGGAGTTCTTCTCGCTGGTTCTCGGAGCGCAGCGCAAATATTCCTGCTGTTATTATCCCGATGCCACAACGACGCTCGACGAAGCCGAGACCGCGGCCCTTTCCGAGACCGTGGCCCATGCCGGACTGGTTGATGGCATGGACATCCTTGAACTCGGCTGCGGTTGGGGCTCGCTTTCCCTTTATATGGCAGGACGTTTTCCCAATGCGCGCATCACATCCGTTTCGAATTCAGCATCGCAGCGTGACTACATAGTCGGCTGCGCCCGAGAGCGCGGCTTCTCCAACCTTTCGGTGGTGACCGCCGACATGAATGATTTCACGACCGGCAATCGTTTCGATCGTGTCGTGTCGGTGGAGATGTTCGAGCACATGTCGAACTGGCAGACGCTATTCGAGCGGGTTCATTCCTGGCTGAAGCCGGAAGGCAGGTTCTTCATGCACGTCTTCAATCATCGTGACCGCTCCTACCGTTTTGACCACAATAATCCGGCAGACTGGATCGCGCAGCACTTCTTCACCGGTGGTATCATGCCTGCCTTCGATCTGCCCCACCGTTTTGGGAGAATTTTCACGGTGGAACAGGACTGGCGATGGTCGGGCCTACATTACCGACGGACGGCCCTTGATTGGCTGACAAATTTCGACCGGGAAATTGACCATATCCGACCGATCCTCAAGCGCGTCTATGGGAGCGACGCGCGACTGTGGGAGCGCCGCTGGCGGCTTTTCTTCCTCGCGACCGCCGGGCTTTTCGGTCATCAGGATGGTGAAGTTTGGGGTGTCGGGCACTATCTTTTGAAGGGGATTTAGTTTCGACCAGCGATGCGCCGCTCCACGAAGTCCGCAAGGGCTTTTAATGAAATGGCGGTTCTCCGTGCTCGAATATCGATGTTCCCCTGTGCTCCGGAGGCATTACAGTCACCCGTCTGTGATGTTTGACACGTTGCGTTTGAGAAATTTCGTCCGGTTATATGCCGAAGTCTGCGGTAATTCTGTCCAATTTGCCCATAAGATTAGAACATTTTCGCCTGTCAAAAATCTATTAAATTTATAGAGTAAAAGTATTAATTGGGCAGTCGTAATCATGAAAATCATAGCGTTGAGTGGCAATGTAAAAAAACCGTCCAGGACTGCGTCGCTGGTCGGCATCGCGGCCGATCGCCTGCGGCAACGGATTGGCGGGCAGGTGCAGTCCATCGAGCTTGTTGACGCGGCACCCGTGCTCTTTCGCGCGCTTCGTGCGGATCAGCTCGATACCGAAGGCAAGGCAATCATTGCCACGGTGGAAGATGCAGATGTCATCGTCGTCGGATCGCCGGTCTATCGCGCATCCTATAGCGGCGCGCTGAAACATCTTTTTGATCTCGTTGACTACCGGGCGCTTGCCGGCAAGCGCGTCATTCTGATCGCAACGGGTGGCACGCCGCTGCATGGCCTGATGCTTGAGCACCAATTGCGCCCGCTCTTCGGTTTCTTCAATGCGCTGACCGTCCCGACCGCAATCTACGCGCTCGAGGCCGACTTTACCGATTACGAACTCACAAATCCTGAGGTCCTCGAACGTGTCGATCGCGCCATCGAGGAGCTCGCGGCCATCACACCGCTAGCCAATTCGACGGTGACCCCTGCGGGGACGCACGGTGGCTTGGCGGCTTAACTTATAGAACGAAATTCAAAGGGAGCCTTACATGACTTTTTCCGACGCTTCGAACGATCCAGTCAAATTTGCCTATTGGGTGCCGAATGTTTCGGGCGGCCTCGTGATTTCGAACATCGAACAGCGCACAAGCTGGACGATCGAATACAACAGAAAGCTTGCCCAGATCGCTGAAGCCAGTGGTTTCGACTATGCCCTGAGCCAGATCCGCTTCACGGCAGGTTACGGGGCGGAATTTCAGCACGAGTCCGTTTCGTTCAGCCATGCTCTTCTCGAATCCACGACGACGTTGAAGGTGATAGCCGCGATCCTGCCTGGCCCATGGAACCCGGCACTTGCCGCCAAGCAGATTGCGACCATCAATCACCTGACCAACGGTCGCGTCGCAGTCAATATCGTCAGCGGCTGGTTCCGTGGCGAATTTTCCGCCATCGGCGAGCATTGGCTCGATCATGACGAGCGCTATCGCCGCTCGGAGGAGTTCATCCGTGCGCTTCGCGGTATCTGGACTGAGGACAATTTCACCTTCCGCGGTGATTTCTATCGCTTCAACAATTACTCGCTGAAACCGAAGCCCATCGATCCGCAGCCGGAAATCTTCCAGGGCGGTTCCTCGCGCGCGGCTCGCGACATGGCGGCACGCGTCTCCGACTGGTACTTCACCAATGGCAATACGCCGGAGGAGATCCGCAAGCAGGTTAACGATATCCGGGCCAAGGCGAAAGAAAACAACCACTCAGTCAAGGTCGGCGTAAATGCCTTCGCCATTGTGCGCGAGACCGAGGAAGAGGCGAGAACCGTGCTCGCCGAGATCATCGAGAAGGCTAATCCCGAAGCGGTCAATGCCTTCGGCCATGAGGTGAAGAACGCCGGCAAGTCTTCCCCGGAAGGTGAGGGGAACTGGGCGAAGTCCAGTTTCGAGGATCTGGTGCAGTACAATGACGGCTTCCGCTCCAACCTGATTGGGACGCCGCGACAGGTGGCCGAGCGCGTCGTCGATCTGAAGCGCGCCGGTGCCGACCTCATCCTGCTTGGCTTCCTGCATTTCCAGGAGGAGGTCGAGTATTTTGGCAAGCATGTGATCCCGCTGGTTCGCGAGCTTGAAGAGGCCGGGAGCACGCAATCGGTGGCAGCCGAATAGGCTCACTTTAACACCAGAATATCTTGCGCATGTAACGGGATGGGGGCGCGGGCCGATTGGTCCGCGCCAACGGGATTGGCATGCCATGTTCAAGCCGCACCCCAACCGATGGAGGACACCAAATGCCTGCCGCGATCTATTCCCTTGACGTGCCTGTTCCCGGCACGCTGCGGGACAACGGCGACCAGCTCGTCCACGCGTTGCCATCGGGCAAGACCGGCGGCACCCGGCAGCATGGCGAAAAATCCCATGCTCTCGCTTTGCATGGCGTCAGCCTGTCATTTGGTGGGGTTAATGCTCTGGTTGATGTGGATCTTTCCGTGGAGCCGGGGGAGATCAGGGCGATTATCGGGCCAAATGGCGCCGGCAAGAGTTCGCTGATCAACGTTATCAGCGGTGTCTATCGCTCAAGCCATGGCCATGTTCATATTGGTTCCAGTTCCTTCCGGCATGTGCCGACGGAACGGCTGGCATCGCTTGGCGTCGCGCGCACGTTCCAGAACCTCGCCTTGTTTAAGGGCCTGAGCGTCATCGATAATGTCGTTGCCGGCCGAGCCTATACGGTGCGCTCCAGCTTTGTCGGGCAGATATTTGGCCTTGGCCGCGCACGCCGCGAAGAAGCGGATGCGCGCGAGCGGGCGGCCTGTATCCTTGAGTTCCTGCATCTGGATCAGGTCAGCCATCGTCTCGTGGGCACGCTTCCCTATGGGCTGCAAAAACGTGTCGAACTTGCCCGGGCCCTGGTAGCCGAGCCGAAGATTCTGCTTCTGGACGAGCCCATGGCGGGAATGACGGCCGCCGAAAAGAACGACATGGCGGACTTCATTCGGTCTGCCCGCGATCAGTATGAGACGACGGTGATCCTGATCGAGCACGATATCGGCGTGGTCATGCAGCTTTCCGACCGGATCGCAGTCCTCGATTACGGCCGCAAGATTGCCGATGGCAGCCCGGACGAAATTCGTGCCGACCAGCGCGTTATCGACGCCTATCTCGGCGTCATCGAGGAAAACGAGGACGGGGAGGGCATCTGATGGCAGATTTCGACTGGCTGTTTTTGATCGAAGTGCTGGTTGGCGGCTTGCTTTCGGGCGTTATGTATTCGCTCGTCGCCATCGGTTTCGTGCTGATCTACAAGACCTCGGGCGTTCTCAACTTCGCTCAAGGTGCGATGTTGCTGTTTGCCGCGCTGACCTTTGTCAGCCTGCTTGAACGCAACGTTCCCTTCGCGCTCGCACTCGTCCTCACATTCGCCGTTATGGTGCTGATTGGTCTCGTCATCGAGCGCACGGTGCTGCGGCCATTGACCAACAAGCCGCCGATCACCCTTTTCATGGCGACGCTTGGGCTCTCCTATATCATCGAAGGGGCAGCACAGCTCCTCTGGGGCACGCAGGTCCACGGTCTGGAGCTGGGGATCGAGGATGTTCCCTTCGATATCGGCGGCGTGTTCATCAGCCAGTTCGATCTGTTTGCGGCCGCTGTTGCCGGTCTGATGGTAGCGGCGCTGTCAGCTTTCTTCCGCTACACCCGGATTGGGCTGGCATTTCGCGCCGTAGCGGATGATCAATTCGCCGCCCTTGCGGTTGGGCTCAAACTGCCCTGGATCTGGGCAACCGTCTGGGCGGCCGCCGGTGTCGTGGCGCTGGTTGCCGGTCTGCTGTGGGGCGCGCGGCTCGGCGTGCAGTTCTCACTGTCGCTGGTCGTGCTCAAAGCGCTGCCCGTCCTCGTCCTTGGCGGTTTCGATTCCATTCTGGGAGCGATCGTCGGCGGTCTTTTGATCGGTGCGACGGAGAAACTCGCGGAAGTCTATATCGGCGAATATTTCGGCGGCGGCATCGAGAGCTGGATCGCCTATGTCGTAGCACTTGCCTTCCTGCTCATCCGCCCGTCCGGCCTGTTCGGGCAGAAGCTTGTGGAAAGGGTCTGATATGGCTGTCGTTACCACAGATCTTCATCCCACATGGTTTTTCAATCGTCAGCTGGCGCCGATTGCCATCGTAGCGGGCGCCTACCTTGTTGTTCCCTTTATCGGCTCAACCTATCTGTTCGAAGCAATCCTCCTGCCGTTCCTGGCGCTCAGCCTTGCCGGGGTCGGCCTTAACCTGCTTACCGGCTACGCCGGTCAAGTTTCGCTTGGAAGTGCCGCCTTCATGGCGGTCGGGGCTTTCGCTGCTTACAATTTCAATCTGCGTGTCGATGGCCTGCCGCTCATCGTCAGCATTCTGCTGGCTGGCCTGTCGGCGGCGGTGATCGGTATCGTCTTTGGCCTGCCGAGCCTTAGATTAAAAGGCTTCTATCTCGCGGTATCGACGCTTGCCGCGCAGTTTTTCGTGCAGTGGACGCTTACCAAATTCAGCTGGTTTTCGAACGATTCCGCCTCCGGGGTCATCGATGCACCGCCTTTGACGCTTGCCGGCATCGAGTTTACCGGCCCGGTCGGCCGCTACCTCTTTGCTCTTACGGTCGTTGTCGTCCTGACGTTTCTTGCCCACCGGCTGACGACCTCGCAGACCGGCCGCAACTTCATCGCCGTGCGGGACAACGAGACGGCAGCGCGTATCATCGGGGTGCCCGTGTTGAGGACCAAACTGCTCGCTTTTGCGATTTCCTCCTTCATCATCGCGGTGGCGGGAGTTCTGTGGGCTTTCGCCTATCTCAGAACCGTGGAGCCGGCCGGCTTTAACCTCGACCGCTCCTTCCAGATCCTTTTTATCATCATCATTGGCGGGCTTGCCTCGACGCGAGGCGCCTTCTTCGGCGCCGCGCTGATCGTCGTCTTCCCGCTGCTGCTGTCGCGGCTGGGTTCGTTCCTGCTCGGTGATCTCTTTGATTCCGGCGTGCTCGAGATGAGCCAGCGCATCGTGCTCGGCGCCCTGATCATTCTGTTTCTGATCCTCGAACCGGACGGGCTCTCCTCGCTCTGGGACAAGATCCGAAGGCGGCTCGGCTCCGCTGTCGGCAGACAAGCCTGACCAATACCGGGGCGCAAGCTCCGCAAGCACCAGACGCATTGCTTCTTCAACCTGATCCGGTCGCAGCACCGGACAATACCCGGAGTGTATCCAGACATGACCATGTTTGCGAAACTGAAATCCGCTGTCTTCGCGGCAGGCCTTGCCGTCTCGGCCGCCGTACCGGCTGCCCATGCGGACGAACAATATTTCCCCCTGCAGAGCTACCGCGTCGGGCCTTATGCGGCCGGCGGCACGGGGTTCTTCGGCGGCTTCATCGACTATCTCAATCTTATCAATACGCGCGACGGCGGCGTGAACGGCGTCAAGCTCACCTGGTCCGAAGCGGAAACGCAGTACGAGGTGGAGCGCGGCGTCGAAGCCTATGAGCGCCTCAAGAGCAATCCGAATATTGCCGCCTGGAACCCGCTTTCCGTCGGTATCGCCTATGCCATGATCGACCGCATCACCCAGGACAAGGCGCCGCTGATCACCATCAACCACGGCCGCACCGACTCCACCGACGGCCGCGTCTTCCCCTATGTCTTTCCGCTGCTGCTCAATCCCTACAGCGAGACTTCGGGCATCGTGAACTATATCGCCTCCAAGCTGGGCGGATCCGACAAGCTCAAGGGTAAGAAGATCGTCGTGCTCTATCACGGCTCGCCCTATGGCAAGGAGACGATCCCGATCTATGAGCTGCTGTCGAAGCAATATGGTTTCGAACTGCAGCAGATCGAAGTGCCGCATCCCGGCAACGAGCAGCAGGCGCAATGGCTGACGATCCGCCGTGCCAAGCCGGATTATGTCGTGCTGCGCGGCTGGGGCGTGATGAATCCGGTCGCACTCAAGACGGCGGCCAAGACCGGCTTCCCGGTCGACCACATCATCGGCAATGTCTGGTCGAACTCCGAGGAGGATGCCATCCCTGCGGGCGATGCAGCCAAGGGCTATACCGCGATTACCACGCAAGCCTCGGGCGCGGAATATCCAGTCGTCCAGGAGATCGTGAAGACGCTTTACGATAACGGCAAGGGCAACCTTGAAGACAAGAAGCGCATCGGCTCGGTCTACCACAATCTCGGCATCGTCAATGGCATCCTGAATGTGGAAGCCATCCGCATCGCGCAGGAAAAGTTCGGACATCGCACCTTGACCGGTGATGAGGTTCGCTGGGGTTTCGAGCATCTGCAGCTTGACCCGGCGCGCGTCGAAGCCCTGGGCGCCAAGGGCCTGTTCCATTCCATCAACGTCACCTGGGACAACCATGAGGGCAATGGCTACGTGACCTTCCAGCAGTGGGACGGCAAGAAATGGAATGTCGTCTCCGATTGGATCGCGCCGGACTGGGCGCTGCTGAGGCCGATTATCGAAAAGTCCTCGGAAGCCTATGCGAAGGAAAAGGGCATCAAGCTGCGCACCGCCGAAGATGCACAGACAGTGACGAATTGAGCCAATGGCCGGGCATTGGCGGGACCCGGATCCCCGCCGATGCCCCGGCTCTACCACAAAACCAAACCGAGATCGGTGGACCATGGCTGAAAAAGACGTTCTCCTGAAAGTGGACGGCATCAAAGCGACCTATAATGCTGCGATCACGGCGCTTCACGGTGTCAGCTTCACATTGCGCCGTGGTGAGATTCTCGCACTGCTGGGCGCCAACGGCGCTGGCAAGACGACGACGCTCAAGGCAATTTCGAACCTGCTGCCGGCCGAGCGCGGCGAGATCACCGAAGGCGCCATTCTCTACGAGGGTCGTGATGTTACCACGGCATCGCCGGCAGAACTGGTGCGCGCCGGCCTCGTGCAGGTCCTTGAGGGCCGGCATTGCTTCCGAAATCTGACCATCGAGGAAAATCTCGTTTCCGGCGGTATTGGACGCAGCGGCTCGCGCGCCGAGATCACCGCCGATCTGGAGAAAGTCTACACGATTTTTCCCCGGCTGAAGGAAAAGCGCCGTGCATTGGCCGGCCTTACCTCGGGCGGTGAGCAACAAATGACGGCGATCGGCCGTGCGCTGATGTCACGACCAAAGCTTCTTGTGCTCGACGAGCCGTCCATGGGGCTGGCGCCGATCGTCGTGCAGGATATTTTCCGGACGCTGCGGCGGCTGAATGCCGAAAGCGGTCTTTCCATTCTCGTTGCCGAACAGAATTCAGCGATCGCCCTGCGTTATGCCGACCGTGCGACCGTGCTCGAAAACGGCGCTGCCGTGCTTTCGGGAGATGCTGCCGAGTTGCGCAGGCGAGACGACGTCAAGGCCTTTTATCTCGGCCACAAATCCACGCCGGCGCCCACAACCGCCGCAACAAGCCTCCCCCCGGCCTGATCGGCCGCCATCATCAACCAGGAGAAACCATCATGACGCTTTCACAGGTCAATACCGAAAACGCCGTCAAGGCTGTGCCGGCGGTTCCTCGCCCGGCCGAGTCTGCCCATATTATCAAGGACGACGCTGAGGCAATTACCGTTGCCCGCCGGCTCGCGGCCGAATTTGTCAAGGACTCGGCCAAACGCGACCGTGAGCGCATTTGGCCCGTTGCCGAACTCGATGCATTTTCGCAAAGCGGCTTGTGGTCCATCAACGTGCCAAAAGCCTTCGGCGGGCCGGAGGTTTCCTACGCCACGCTCGCAAAGGTCATCGAGATCATATCAGCGGCAGATTCCTCGATTGGCCAGATCGCTCAGAATCATCTGGGCGTCGTTGCTGCGATCCGAACCGTATCGGATGCCGCCCAGCAGAAGCTTCTGTTCGCTGAAGTGCTGAAGGGCACCCGTTTCGGTAACGCTTTTTCGGAATTCGGCTCCAAACGGGCAGTCGATTTCGAAACGCGCTTCACCGATGCCGGCGACCATGTCGTCGTCAACGGGCGCAAATTCTATTCTTCCGGCGCGCTGCTTGCACATCTGGTGCCGATCGTCGCACTCGATGATGAAGGGCGGGCCTGGTATGCGATTGCCGAACGCGATGCGCCGGGCCTCACCGTCATCGATGACTGGTCCTCGTTCGGGCAGCGCACGACACTCTCGGGCACCGTGCTGCTCGATGATGTCAAAGTGCCGAAGACCCATCTTGTGCCGGGTTACAAGGGCTATGAAGTGCCGACCGCCGATGGTGCGATCTTCCAGATCATCCAGGTTGCCGTGGACACCGGTATCGCGCAGGCCGCCATTGACGAGACCGTCGCCTTCGTGCGCACCAAGAGCCGCGCCTGGGTGGATAGCGGCCAGGATCACGCCTGGGAAGATCCCTATACGATCCAGGCTATCGGAGACCTGACACTGCGTCTGCATGCCGCCCAAGCGCTTCTGGAGAAAGCCGGTTATGCTATCGATCGTGCTATAGCCAATCCCAACGCCGACACCGTGGCTGAGGCACAGATCGTCACGGCTGAGGCCAAGATCCTGTCGACCGAAATCGCAATTGCGGCGACCAACAAATTGTTCGAACTCGCAGGCACTCGCTCAACGCTTGCCGAACACAATCTTGATCGCCACTGGCGCAATGCGCGCACCCATACGCTGCATGACCCTGTTCGCTGGAAATATGCCATTCTCGGAAAGTACTTTCTGAATGGGGAAAAGCCTCCGCTTCATGCCTGGAGTTGACGGCCCGAAGGGGCCTCCCATGTTTGCGCGTGGGAGGCCGTCTGAAAGACCTTAGTACCCGCACCCGAAGCCGTCATAAATCGCTAATTTTAGGTCTTTGAGTTCGGATATCGGATGGTCCCCAATGCGGGGATCACGTCGAGCGCCGAATGACCAGCTTGCCGGGTATGGTGACGGTTTCGGGTTCAACTTTTCCCAAGATCATGGCGATGACTGCCTCGACCATTTCGTATCGCGGTTGTTCGTAGGTGGTGAGGCCGTAGGCGTGGGATCCGCCAAGCTCGTAATTGTCGAATCCGACAATCGCTATGTCCTGCGGGATCTGAAGCCCGAACTTGCCCCGGATTTCATCCATTGCCCCGAATGCGAGAATGTCGTTCTCACACATCAGAATATCCGCCCGATCTGCCGGTGCCGTTCTGGAAAGATAATCCCGTACCGATATAGCACCGGCTTCAGCGCTGTACCTTTCAGCTGACAGCAATTCTATGTCTTTGATACCCTTTTCGGCCCAGAATTCGGTGAAGTGCTGCCGGCGGCGCAGCGCGGTTGATAGCGCCATTGCGCCGCTCATGAAGGCCGGCCGACGGTATCCTTTCTCGTAGAGGTGATCGACGATGTCCTTGAGAGCGAGTTCGGCATCGCAAACGACAGCCGGCACTCCATCGATCTGGCTGTCGCGGGCAAGCACGTACATGGGGGGCATTCCCTGCCCAAGCTTATGATCTTTCAGTGTCTCGTCGCGGAATGCGGTACCAAACAGAATGATTGCATCGACCTGGCGCTGATCGGCATGAAGCAATGCGTGGACATGATCGAAGTGGTTGTTGATGTTGATCAACATCGCGACGAGACCGGCCGCCTGCAGTTGCTCTGTCAGCGCCTCCAGGAAAGGCAGCTTCTGGGGGTTCGCAAAATCGTCAACAAAGACGGCGACTTGCCGCGTGGAATTTGTCGCGAGACTGCGCGCCAGAAGATTGGGGCTGTAATTCAAAGTGGCGGCGGTCTCGAGGACTTTGCGCCTGCTTTCCTCTGTGATCGAGGCGCCGGGGGTGAAGGCTCTGATGACCGTCCATTTCGATACGCCCGCCGCTTCCGCCACTTGTTTTGCTGTCGCCCGCTTCCGCATTGAGCCTCCCAAGAAAAATAGAACGAACATTCCATTTTTGAGTTCCGATGAAATGGACGCTTGCTTTTAACCCATTCGTGGATATGATGCACCTGTTTGCACCCGGTAGCAAACTCTTTGCACCCGGTAGCATTCATATTTTTACCCGCCTGGGGAGTGGGCGGCACAAAGAGGAGGAACACCATGAAATCCATTTTGAGAAAATTCGCCTATGGCCTTCTGACCGCGGGAATTGTCGTCTCCGGCGCAGCCGCTGCCGGGGCGCAGGACCAGTTGACCATCATCGCGGTCACCCATGGTCAGGCATCCGATCCTTTCTGGTCCATCGTCAAGAACGGCATGATGCAGGCGGGCAAGGACAGCAATGTGCGCGTCGATTATCGCGCTCCTGAAACATTTGACATGGTTGCGATGGGCCAGCTCATCGACGCAGCCGCAAACCAGGCTCCGGCGGGGATCGTGATTTCCAATCCCGATCCGGACGCCCTTGGTCCGGCGATTGAAAAAGCGGTTGCTGCCGGAATTCCGGTCATATCCATGAATTCCGGTATCGCGGCCGCCGAAAAACTCGGCATCAAACTGCATGTCGGCCAGGACGAGCTGCCGGCCGGCATCAAGGTGGGGGAAAAGCTGAAATCTCTCGGCTTTAAACATGTCCTGTGCGTCAATCAGGAGGTGGGCAATGCCGCGCTCGATCAGCGTTGCGCCGGAACCGAGAAAGGGTTCGAAGGCGGCAAGGTGACGGTGTTGCCGACGACGGCGGATCCCGCCGAAATCGAGGCCAAAATCCAGGCGGCTCTGAGCGCGGACTCATCGGTTGATGTTGTTCTCGGCCTTTCTGCTCCGTTGGTCGGTGAACGTGCCGTCGCGATCGTGGAGAAAATGGGGGCAAGCGACAAGGTCAAGGTGGCCTCCTTCGATCTGTCGGCAGGCTTCCTGACGGCGGTTGCAGATGGCAAAGCGCTGTTCGCGGTCGATCAGCAGCCCTTCCTGCAGGGGTATCTGCCGGTAACCTTTCTGGCGCTGAATGCGCGCTACGGCACCATTCCGGCAGGAAACGTCGCTTCCGGTCCGAGCTTCGTCGAGAAGGACACGGCGGCTGCGGTCATCGAAAAATCCTCCCAGGGCATCCGCTAGCCGGATGAAGCGTAGCTCCCGTGTCGACGGGAGCTACGCCGACCGCAACCCTTGCCACCATGCGCGACCTCGGCCGTCGATGTCATTCGCGCGCAAAGACAACACATAATCCAAGGAACGAACCCATGACGCTGGCCAACGAACAGAACGGGACCCCGACCCCGTCCGACGAGCGGCTCAAAAAGGTTTCGACGATGACCGCGTTGCTGCGTCGTCCGGAACTCGGCGCTGTCGCTGGACTGGTGCTCGTCACCATCTTCTTTTTCTTCACGGCCAACCCCGCCATGTTCACGCTGGCAGGCGTGGTCAATTTCATGGCGCCTGCCGCTCAGCTAGGAATTCTCGCCATTGGCGCGGCCTTGCTGATGATCGGTGGTGAATTTGACCTGTCGATCGGATCGATGGTCGCGTTCGCTGGCCTCGTCTTCGGCACGGCGCTCGTGGTTCTCGATCTTCCGCTGAGTGTGTCCATTCTAATTGCGCTGGGTTTCGCCGTGGTAATCGGGGTTACGAATGCGCAGCTCACGATGCGGACCGGTCTCCCTTCGTTCATCGTCACGCTTGCGTTTCTCTTCATTCTGCGCGGTCTCACTCTGGTTGGGCTCAAATGGGCAAGCGGCGGCGCAACGCAGCTTCGCGGCATGAAGGAAGCCGTCGCCGACAGCCCGCTTGCACCGTTTTTTTCCGGCGATGCGTTTCCCGGCCTGTTTTCCTGGCTCGGCAGCAGGGGCATTATCGATACCTTTCCAAATGGCGCGCCGAAAGTTCCCGGCATTCCCGTGGAGATCCTGTGGTTTGTGCTCATTGCTTTGCTCGCTACCTGGGTACTTCTGCGGACACGCTTCGGGAACTGGATTTTTGCAGCCGGCGGCGATCCGCGTGCGGCGCGTAAATCGGGTGTGCCTGTAGCGCGCGTGAAGACCACGCTGTTCATCATAACGGCCATGTGCGCCACCCTCGTTGCAATCCTGACGGTGCTGGATGCCGGCTCAACGGATGCCCGCCGTGGGTTTCAGAAGGAATTCGAGGCCATCATCGCGGCCGTCATCGGCGGTTGCCTTCTCACAGGCGGATATGGTTCGGCGATCGGCGCATTCTTCGGCTCCGTTGTGTTCGGCATGGTGCTGATCGGGCTCACCTACACCTCAATCGATCAGGATTGGTATCTTGTGTTCCTTGGCGGCATGCTGCTGACAGCCGTGATTTTCAACAATGTGATCCGCAAACGCGTCACGGGAGAACGCTGATGAGCACGTCGCAGACGCCAATCGTAGAGGTCAGGAACCTCGTCAAATATTTCGGCTCCATCATCGCGCTCAATGGTGTTTCGCTAAGTGTCAATGCCGGGGAAGTCCTCTGCCTTCTCGGCGACAACGGCGCCGGTAAGTCCACCCTCATCAATACCCTGTCCGGCGTCTTCAAGCCGTATTCAGGAGACTTCCTCATCGACGGACAGGCACGCATGTTCAATGGTCCACGCGATGCACTCGATGCGGGCATCGCGACCGTTTACCAGGATCTTGCGATGATCCCGCTGATGTCAGTGACCCGGAACTTCTTCATGGGCCGGGAACCGCTGAAGGGTTTCGGTCCCTTCAAGAGCATGGACATGGAACTCGCCGACAGGGTCACGCGGGACGAGATGCGCAAGATCGGCATCGATGTGCGCGAGCCGGATCAGGCGGTGGGCACTTTGTCTGGTGGTGAACGGCAATGCGTCGCCATCGCCCGCGCGGTCTATTTCGGCGCAAAGGTGCTCATTCTTGATGAACCCACCTCGGCGCTCGGCGTCGCGCAGACGTCGATGGTCCTCAAATATATCAATCAGGTTCGCAACAATGGGCTCGGCGTCATTTTCATCACGCACAACGTTCGCCATGCCTACGCCGTCGGCAATCGTTTCACGGCATTGAACCGCGGGAAAACGCTCGGGACCTATTCGAAAAGTGAAATCGGCATCGATGATCTGCAAAACCTGATGGCAGGCGGCAAGGAATTGCAGTCGATCTCCGAGGAGCTGGGCGGAACCATCTGAGCGGACACCAAGGAATGAATATCAGGTTCGGCGCAATCGCGCCGCACCACGGCCCCTCACACTCACCAGCAAGGTACTAGCAATGACAGTTCCCGCAACTTCCTTTTCGCTCGCGGCCTGCGCAGAGATGTTATGGCGTGACAGGCCGATCGAATGGCGCGCCGCCCGGCTCAAGGACATGGGTTTCGGTGTCGGCCTGTGGAACTGGCCGGACCATGACCTGACCAGACTCGAAGCCACCGGTGCGACATTCACCATCATGAACGGCTATCTCACGGGACGGCTGACAGACGACGAGGGCGCGGAAGAGCTGCTCAGGACGGCGCGTCAGACAGCCCAGGTGGGCAAGCGCCTTGGCGTGCAGAGGCTGAACCTGCACGGTACAGGCCTCGGAGAAGGCGGCCTGCCCGTGCAGCCGGTCGAGGTCGTTACGGGCGCCATGTGGCTGAAGGCCCGCGACACGCTTTGCCGTATCGTCGATCTGGCGGAAGAAGAGGATGTGGTCTTCACCCTCGAGAACCTTAACCTGTCCGTCGATCACCCCGGCGTACCCTTCGGGCGCGCGGAAGATACGCTGGCTCTGGTATCCAGCATCAACCACCCCCGGCTGCGTCTCAACCTCGACCTTTATCACGCGCAGATCGGCGAAGGAAATCTGATCGAGCTGTGCCGCAAAGCCCTGCCGTGGATCGGGGAAATTCAGGTCGCCGATGTGCCCGGCCGATATGAGCCGGGTACGGGTGAGGTCAACTGGAACGGTATCGCCAGAGCGCTGAAAGCCATGAGCTATTCCGGACCGATCGGCATGGAGGCATGGGCATTCGGCGATGCCGATGCAGCGCTTTCCGCTTTTCGCACCGCATTCACAATCTGAAATCATAATTCTCAAGGACGAACCCCATGCCCAAGATAAAACCCGTCAATGTCGGCCTCATCGGTGCCGGCCGCATCGGCTCCTTCCACGGCGAAACCGTCGCCCGGCGGCTGGTCGACGCCGAACTCGTCGCCATTGCCGATCCCGCGCCGGG
This sequence comes from Agrobacterium tumefaciens, assembly GCF_005221325.1. Taxonomy (NCBI): domain Bacteria; kingdom Pseudomonadati; phylum Pseudomonadota; class Alphaproteobacteria; order Hyphomicrobiales; family Rhizobiaceae; genus Agrobacterium; species Agrobacterium tumefaciens. Next base: position 1,705,993 of record NZ_CP039889.1, read on the forward strand.
TGCAGCCGCCATACTTGCGGAAAAACTCGACGTTGATGCGGCCTATACCGGCATCGCCGAATTACTTGCGCATCCCGGTCTCGATGCCGTCATCATCGCAACGCCGGCGCGCTTCCATACCAATGTTCTGGTTCAGGCTGCAGAGGCTGGAAAAGCGATCTTCTGCGAAAAGCCGATGGCTCTGACGCTGGAGGATGCTGACCGGGCGATTGCCGCGGCACGCTCTGCCGGTATTCCCCTCCAGGTTGGCTTCAATCGCCGGTGGGATCAGGCTTTTTTGGAAGGCAGGGCCGCGATCGATGCCGGCAAGGTCGGCGCGCCGCAGCTCATTCGATCGCTGACGCGGGACCCCGGTCCGTTCGGAGGAGACCCCGGCCGTATTCCGCTCTGGACGATTTTCTACGAGACCCTCATCCACGATTTCGACACGCTGTTATGGCTGAACCCCGGCGCCAAGCCCGTCGAAGTCTTCGCCATGGCGGATGCGCTTGTCCGTCCCGATGCGAAAGCCAACGGTTTTCTCGATACGGCGGTCGTGAATATCCGTTTCGACAATGGTTCGATCGCCGTCGCGGAAGCGAATTTCTCGGCGCTTTATGGCTATGACATTCGCGGGGAGGTCTTTGGTTCCGCGGGTATGGTGACGATGGGCGACGTGCGCCGTTCCAGCATGACGCTGTTTGGTGAACATGGCGTCTCGAATGAGACCTGGCGTCGCGATACCGATCACTTTGTTCATGGCTACACGGCGCAGCTTGCCTCTTTCATAACGGCCGTTCGCCAGGGAGCAATGAACGGCGCCCCCGATGGTCTTGATGCGCGTAACGCATTGGCGATCGCTCTTGCCGCGATAGAGTCGGTCTCGCGCAAACAGCCCGTTGCCCTCGATTGACCCCGATGCGCGCTGGTAGGCCAGCGCGCTTTCCGATCCCGCCAAGGAGCAGGCTTCATGCGCACGCGGCAGACCTTCAAGACACCGACGAGCATTTACGAAATGCAGGACTTGATCACGGAGCTCCGATTGTCAGAGCAGCAGGAACGTGTTGCACGAACCATTCTGACCCGGCCACATATCGTGGCCTTCGGAACCATAGGCTCTCTAGCCGGCGAGTGCGCCGTGTCTCCTTCCACAGTTGTTCGCGTCGCAAATTCACTTGGTTTCGACACGTTCCGCCAGTTCAAACGCGTTTTTCGAGCGCACTTGTTATCTGAGGTAAGTCGCCACGCGCATTTGGGGCAGGTCCAGCCAATTTTCAGGCGCTAAAGTTCCGAGACGAACTCCAGGGGCGCGGTGTCACCGGAGACTTCATATCCCAGAGCCATCAAGCTCCCGGGCGTCCTCGCCTTCCCAGGGCGTGGGTATTGAGAGGTCATCGATATCGGCTGAGGGCATAGGCATCCAACACTTTAATTCCGGTTCAGAGTATTCGACGATCCGCCCGGGCGAAGAGTCAGCAGCACGCCAGCCTTCCCAACCATATTGGTCACCCTGCGACCAGTAAGCGAGATCGACTTGGGACGAACCCTGTTCGGACGAACGGATCGTGACGAGAATGCGTTCGCCATTTTTGGGCGCGCTTGCCATATGGCGCCATCGGTTTGACTTATCCATCATTTCCCCCCTGTCTTGGCTGTCAATTGTGGCCTCGCCGTCAAAGAGGTCAACTAAAACTTTGCATGGCTCCGCTGTCGCTCCGACTGCACCCCCATCCGGCTCTAGATATCGTCGCGACACTCTTGGGACGCGATGGCGTTACCCAGGGAAAAAACGATTGACCGGTCGTTGCAGGCCGAGATGATCGCGCAATGTCGTTCCCTCATACTCCTTTCGGAACAGGCCGCGTCTTTGCAGTTCCGGCACAAGCAGGTTCGTGAAATCGTCAAGACCGGCAGGCAGGAACGGGAACGTGACATTGAAGCCGTCCGAACCCTCTTCGTATAGCCATCGCTCCATCTCGTCGGCGATGGTTTTGGCCGTGCCGACAAATGCGAGACCTCCATAACCACCCAGTCGCTGGGCGAGCTGGCGCACCGTCAGGCCTTCACTTCTGGCAAGTTCGATCACCCTTTCGCGGCTGGATTTGCTGGCATTCGTTTCGGGAATATCGGGCAGGGGAGCATCGGGATCGAAGCTCGAAGCATCGTGGCCAAGGGCAATGGAAAGCGAGGCTATCGCGCTTTCATAGTGGACGAGACTGTCGAGCCTGGCGCGTTTGGCCCTCGCTTCTTCCACGGTATCAGCGACCAGAACGAAGGCGCCCGGCAGAATGACAATGCCGTCGCGGGAACGGCCTGCCGCGACAGTCCTGTCCTTGACGTCCTTATAAAAGGCTTTTCCCGCCGCAAGCGTGGGTGTCGCCGCAAAAACCACCTCTGCCGTTTCGGCGGCAAGCTGGCGTCCCGGCTCCGACGCCCCGGCTTGAACGATGACGGGCCAACCCTGCACCGGACGCGCGATATTGAGCGGCCCGCGCACGGAAAATTCGGGCCCTTTGTGGTCGAGCACATGCATTTTGTCAGGTTCGAAGAACAGCCCGCTATCGACGTCCCGGATAAAGGCATCATCGGAGAAGGAGTCCCAGAGGCCGGTGACGACATCGTAGAATTCCCGCGCCCGGCCATAACGCTCGGCATGATCGGGCTGTACGTCGCGGCCGAAATTCCGGGCCGCATCCGGATTTGACGTGGTGACGATGTTCCAGCCGGCGCGGCCGTTGCTGAGGTGATCGAGCGACGCAAAACGCCGGGCGACGTGATAGGGCTCATCGAATGTGGTGGAGGCGGTGGCGACCAGCCCGATGCGGGAGGTAACGGCGGCGAGTGCCGAAAGCAGGGTGAAGGGCTCGAAGGAGGTGACGGTGTGGCTGCGGCGCAGGGCTTCCGTCGGCATGTTCAGCACCGCCAGATGGTCGGCCATGAAGAATGCATCGAATTTCGCCGCTTCAAGCTGTTGCGCAAAGCGCGCCAGGTGGGTGAAATTGAAATTCGCATCCGGGAAGGATCCCGGGTAACGCCATGCGCCCGTGTGGAGACTGACGGGCCGCATAAATGCGCCGAGATGCAGTTTGCGATCATTTGCCATTGGGCTTCACTCACTCGTCGATGTTTCTGATACGGGCTGCTTGTGCCGATGGCCTCTAACAGGCGAAGGCAGGCCCGATATTTATCGCAACGATATCCCTGCCGGGGCGTTGGCGCGGCAAAGACTATTCCGATTATGATTTGCAAACCGAAAGATTTTTCCTGAAATTGTTCATTTGGCGATGATCCCGTCACAGGGCCGGGTTTGTTTCGGCCTTGATGAGCGCGAGAATCGACAGGCCGACCCTCACTTCCTGCCGCCTGCGCCAAAATTTGCTGAAAACCGCAAATGATTAGAAGAATTTTGCTTTCAGCATCTGGGCTTCTGTGTTTCTTATAATGCTTAAATAGAATTTTTGACGCCTATTAATTCAGAAATAACATGATGAAAGATCGCAAAACCAATGCTGTGTCCTCTAATGCTGTCGGCTTGCCAGCGCTTGAGGCGAGGCTTGCGCAGGAGCTGGCGCTGCTCGAGCGGCCGGCGAAGCCGTGGGTGCCGCGTATGCAGCTCGATGGCGTCGAAGTGCTGGATGTCGCGGTCATCGGCGCTGGACTTTGCGGGCTAACCGCGCTGGCCGCCCTGTCATTTGCCGGAATCGACAATATCAGGTCTGTCGACAAGGCGCCGAGCGGGCGGGAGGGTCCTTGGGTCACAAGCGCGCGCATGGAAACATTGCGCACCCGCAAGGAACTCGCCGGGCCGGCGCTCGGTGTGCCGTCCCTGACATTCCGCGCATGGTTCGAGGCGCAGTTCGGTGTCCGTGCCTACGACGATATGGACCTCATCCCGCGTGAATTATGGATGGCCTATATGGTCTGGTATCGCACCGTGCTGGCGCTGCCGGTGACCAACGAGACCGCGCTTGTCAGCCTCGTTTTGCGTGAGGATGGGCTGCTCGAACTCGTTCTGAAAGGGCCGGAGGGACCAGCAAAGGTTCTGGCGCGGCGGGTAATACTGGCGACGGGGCTCGATGGCCTCGGCGCGCCGCGCCTGCCGGATGTGGCGAAAACGGTTCCTGCCCGCTTCGTGCGTCACAGCGGCGACGTATTCGATGTGAGCGCCTTGCGCGGCAGGCGCGTCGCCGTGGTCGGCGCTGGTGCTTCGGCGATGGACAATGCAGCCGCAGCACTCGAGGCTGGCGCTGCCCGGGTCGATCTTTTCATTCGAAGGACCGATATCCCCCGGGTCGAAAAATTCGGCGGCATCGCAAGCCTCGGGATGACCCACGGTTATATCGGCCTGCCTGAGGCCGATCGCTGGGCTTTCATGGTCGAAGCGGAGCGCACGCAGATTCCGCCGCCGCGCCACAGCGTCCTCAGGGTCTCGCGCCACGACAATGCGTTCTTCCATCTGGCCAGTCCCGTTCTCAGCCTGACCGAGGTTGACGACGCGGTGGAGATCGAGACCCCGAAGGGGCGCTATCCGGCCGATCTCATCATTTTCGCCACCGGCTTCGACGTCGATTTCGCCCGGCGGCCGGAATTTACCGCACTGAGCGACCGCGTCCTGCTCTGGCGCGACGCCTACCAGCCGCCCGCCGGACAGAGCAACGATGTGCTGGGGTCCTATCCCTATCTCGGACCTGCCTTCGAGTTTCTGCCGAAACCGGATCTGTCGGCCGCCGAGGCGGAGACGATTTCCCGTATCCACTGCTTTGCCTATCCGGCAGTTCCATCCCACGGGAAAATCACCAGCGGCATTCCGGCAGTCAGCCAGGGGGCGGAGCGTCTGGCGCAGGGCATTGCCCGCTCGCTGTTCGTCGAAGACCGCGCCCGTCATTACCATACATTCATGAATCACGACGCCGCTGAAATCACCGGCGACGAATGGCGCGACGCAGATGCGCAGGACAAGACCAAGGAGCATGCCAATGGCTGAAGCGGCGCTGAAACTGGAGATATTTTACGGCATCTCCTCACCATGGGCTTATTTCGGCGCGCCAAGGGCGGTCGAAGTCGCCCGCACACATGGCGCCGCAATCGTGCTGCGGCCCATCCGCATCATCGAGGCCAATGGCGGCATTCCGCTGCGCAGCCGTCCGGATGCCCGGCAGAATTATCATGCCGTGGAACTGGACCGGTGGCGGCGTTATCTCGCCATGCCGCTTAACCTGACTCCGAAGTTTTACCCCTGCGCCACCATCGAGCGCGCCGCCCAGCTCGTCATCGCCGCGCAGACGGCCGGGCTTGATGCGATCGGCCTCTCCTTCGCCATCCAGCGCGCCCTGTGGAGCGAAGACCGCGACATCGCCGATCTCGAGACGCTGCGCGCCATTGCGCAGGCGGTGCTCGGACCCGAAGGCGCAGCGCTTGCGCGCGATCCGCAGCCGCAGGACGTCGTTGCGGAATGGCAGGGAAATCTTGCCGAAGCCGAGCGTCTCGGCATTTTCGGAACACCTACCTATGTGGTGAACGGCGAGCTTTTCTGGGGGCAGGATCGCCTGGAATTCGCAAGCCGCGCCCTTGGGGCGCTCAAGCAGCAACTTTCACAATCCGCCGTGAGGACATCCGCATGACCGATGCCGCAAAACTCCACAATGAGGCCATCGTCATCGACGGTCTGCAAACCTGCCAGTGGAGCAGATCCATATTCGAGGACATGCGTGCCGGCGGCCTCACCGCCGTCAACGTCTCAAGCGTGATCTGGGAAAATTTCCGCGAGGGCATCGGTTATGTCAGCGAATGGAAGCGTTTCCTGCGGGAAAACGACGATCTGATCCGCCTGGTGCGCACGGTGGCCGATATTCACGCGGCCAAGGCGGAAAATAGAACGGGCATCATCATCGGCTGGCAGAACACCTCGCCGCTCGAGGACAAGCTTGATTATGTGGAGATTTTTAGGGATCTCGGCGTCGGCATCATGCAACTGACCTACAATACCCAGAATTATTCCGGCGCGGGTTATCTTGAGGAAAATGACAGCGGCCTGACCGGCTTCGGCCGTGAGGTGCTTGGGGAGATGAACCGCGTCGGCGTGCTCTGCGATCTCAGCCATGTCGGCGACAAAACCACGGCGGATGTCATCGCCCGCTCCAAAGCACCGGTCTGCATCTCGCATGTGCTGCCGCGCGCGCTTCGCGACGTGAAACGCAACAAGCCGGATGAACTCTTGAAGGCCTGTGCGGAAAAGGGCGGCATCGTCGGCATCAGCCTTTTCGCGCCGGGACTTGCTGCCGGAAACGATGCGACGGTCGAGGATTACCTCGATGCCATGGCCTATGTCATCGATCTCGTCGGCGAGGATCATGTCGGCATCGGCACGGATTTTTCGCAGGAGCGGCCGCGTCCCGGCCCGTGGCAGCTCTGGGCCAACCGCGACAAGGGCACGGCCCGGACGCTGACGGAATTCGCGACGGTGAAGATTTCCAAGCCGAAGGGCATCGAGCGCATCGGCGAGGTTCCCAATATCACCGCCCGCATGCTGGCGCGCGGCTGGAGCGAAACGCTCGTTTTGAAACTTCTCGGACAGAACTGGCTGCGCGTGCTGGATGCCGCGTGGCGGCCTGCAGTCTGACAACCAAATCAAACGGAGGCAATTGAAATGAAAAAAGCTCATCAGCGCCGCAAGGCCGCGATTTTCGCCGGCATCGTTGCCGCCGGGATCGCATCGCTCTCGGGAACCGTCTATGCGCAGGATGCGACAAAGGGCACCGTCAATATCGTCGGTTTTTCCGGCGTTTTTGCCGATAACTATCAAAAATTCATCATTGACGCCTTCAAGGCCGAACATCCCGGCGTCGAGGTGAATTATCAGCAGAGCAAGAATTCGGCCGAAACGCTGGCGCTGCTCACCCTTCAGCGCGCCGAACCGAAGGTCGATGTCGCGCTCATCGACGTCTCGGTCGCCATCAAGGCGAACAAGGAGGAATTGTTCACCAAACTCGATCCCGCCAGGGTGCCGAACCTTGCGGAACAGCCGGAATGGGCGCGCATCGATGGCGACCGCGCCATCGCATTCTCGCAGGACAATCTTGCCATCCTCTACAATACCGACGCGGTGAAGGAACCGCCGACAAGCTGGGCCGATCTTGCCGACCCGAAATACAAGGGAAAGATCGCGGCCAAGCTTTCCGATACGCGTGGCGTCATTCTCCTGCCGATCCTCACCAAGCTGAAGGGCGGCGATTACAAGACGTCCATAGATCCGGCCATCGATTTTCTTAAGGAGGTTGCGCCGAGCGTCTCGACCTTCGAGCCCGCACCGGACTGCTATGCCGTGGTGCAGAGCGGCGAGGTCGATCTTTCCGTCTGCTGGAACGGCCGCGCGCAATATCTGCATGATACGCAGGGCGGCAAGATCGGCGTGGCCCTGCCGAAGGAAGGCTCCATCGGCCAGACGAACACCATCGGTCTCGTCGAAGGTTCTGCCAACAAGGAGGCCGCCGAGCTTTTCGTCAACTATGCGCTGAGCGCGAAGGCGCAGGCGACATTTGCCGAGAAGAGCTTCTATGGTCCGGTCAATACCAAGGTTTCGCTCAGCGAGCCGGTTGCCGCCCGCATCTATGGCAGCAAGGAAGCCCAGGCCGCGCAGTCCTCGCTGGACTGGACCTTCGTGGCGGACAAATATTCGGCATGGATACAGCGGATCAACCGCGAGGTCATCGCGGCGAATTGAGACAGGAAGCAGAGGACGTCATGGCCGATCATCATGTCGAGATCGACAGTCTCGTGAAGACCTATCCGGGCGCCCTCAAGCCCTCCGTGGATCACGTCAGCTTTTCCCTGCCGCGCGGGGAAATGCTGGCGTTGCTCGGCCCATCCGGCTGCGGCAAAACGACAATCCTGCGCATGATTGCCGGTCTGATCCCGGTAACCTCGGGCGAGATCCGGCTGGATGGTCGCGACATTTCCGCGACCCCAGTCCATAAGCGCAATATGGGCATGGTCTTTCAGGCCTATGCCCTGTTTCCGCATATGAATGTTGCCGAAAACATCGCCTTCGGGCTGGAAATGCGCGGCATCGCCAAATCCGAGCGCACGGAGCGGGTGGCAAAGGCGCTCGATCTGGTCAAGCTTTCCGGCCTTGGCGAAAGGCGCGTCTCCCAGCTTTCCGGCGGCCAGCAGCAACGCGCGGCAATCGCCCGCTCACTCGTCATCGAACCCGCGCTGCTGCTGTTTGACGAGCCGCTCTCCAATCTCGATGCGAAACTGCGCGATGAAATGCGCGATGAAATCCGCGACATCCAGAGCCGCACCGGGGTTACCAGCATTTTCGTGACGCATGATCAGGATGAAGCCCTGTCAATGGCCGACAGGCTGGCGGTGATGTCGGATGGTCGGCTGGAGCAGATCGGCACGCCGCGCGAGATTTTCGACAGGCCGAAAACGGATTTTGTCGCCTCCTTCATCGGCGCTGGTTCTTTCCTTACGGGCACGGTGGTTGCGCCGGGCAGGGCGGAAATCCCCGGTCTCGGTTTCCTGCATTTCTCGGCCGCTGTTCCGGTTGGCCAAAAAGCGCGGTTTCTGGTGCGTCCGCATCGCTTCGTGCTGGGTGAGGGCGTCAATGCTTTCTCTGGCATCGTCGAACATGTGACCTATCGCGGGCAGATGCTGACGCTCGGCGTGCGCGCGGGCGACCATCGCCTCCAGGCCGATCTGCCCACACATGCTGCCGCCTTGCCGGCTAAGGGGGAGCGGGTGACGCTTTCCGTCGCGCCGGAGGATGTGACGCTGATCGGGGAGGCGGCCTGATGGCGGCGGCAAGTCATGCTTCCGGTGGCGGCACCTCGCATCGCGGCGTTCTGCTTCTTCTGCTTTTGCCGGGCCTCATTGCGCTGCTGACGACGTTTCTTTTGCCGCTCATCTGGCTGGTGCGGGCCTCGTTCGCGTCCTCGGCCATGGCCGCACTCCGCGGCGGCGACTGGACGCTCGAATCCTATAGAACCGTGCTGTTAGACCCATTCTACTGGAAAATTGCCTGGAACACGCTTTATCTCGGCGTGAATGTCGCGGTTCTGGCGGTCGTTCTTTCCTATCCCATCGCGCTTTTCCTAGCCCGCACCACCAGCCGCTGGCGCGGTGTGCTGACAGCACTTGCCGTTGCACCGCTTCTCACCTCCTCGGTGGTGCGCACTTATGGCTGGATGGTCATTCTGGGGGATCGGGGCGTGATCAACACGGCGCTGCAATCTTCCGGCCTGACGGATGGGGTCATCCGGCTCACCAACAATTATTTCGGTGCGACCGTCGCGCTGGTCGAAATCTTGATGCCTTATGCGATCCTTGCGATGCTGAGCGGTTTTGGCCGGCTGAACACGCAGTTCGAGGAGGCAGCCGCCATGCTGGGTGCGAACCGTTTGCGCGTGTTCACCCGCATTGTGCTGCCGCTTTCGCTGCCCGGCGTTCTCACCGCCGCCCTTCTGGTCTTCGTGCTCGCCATCTCGTCCTTCGTTACGCCGCGCCTGATGGGCGGCGGCCGCGTTTTCGTCATCGGCACGGAGGTTTTCAACGAGGCGACGGTGACGCTGAACTGGCCGCTGGCCGCCGCACTTTCGGTGTTGTTGCTCGTCCTGTTCGGCAGTGTGATCGTGATATACCAGCGCGCCATGCGCGCGCTTGAGATGTGAGGCCGGCCATGGACGCGAAATTCGGACGCTTCGCCCACGCGCTTCTGCTGACACTGCTTTACCTGTTTCTTCTGGCGCCGATCATCGTCGTCCTGATCATTTCCTTCGATACGCGGCAATATCTGGCCTTTCCGCCGGAAAGCCTGTCCTTCGGCTCCTATGCCAAGGTGTTCGCCAATGTGAAGTTCATCTCCGCCTTCTGGCGAAGCCTCGGCATCGGCCTGCTTGTCGGTTTCGTCTCGATTTTCGCGGGACTGCTTCTGTCGCTGGCGCTGTCGCGGCACGAATTCCGTGGTAAGGGCGCCGTCAATTTCCTGATCCTTGCGCCTTTCCTCGTGCCGCATATCGTGCTTGCCGTCGGTGTGATGCTGGTGCTCGGGCCGCTCGGCTTGCTCGACAGCTATACCGGCATCTTTCTCGCGCATCTTGGTATCACCACGCCCTATACCGTGCGCACCATCACCATGAGCCTGATGGCAGTGGATCGTCGTGTCGAAGAGGCGGCGCGCGTTCACGGCGCATCGCCAGCCATGGTGCTGTGGCGCATCACCTTGCCGCTTGTCCGACCTGGCCTCATTGCCGGCGCGGTCATCGCCTTCCTGATTTCTTTCGACGAAGCGACGATCTCGCTCTTCATCGTTTCCGTCAAATCCTCGACATTGCCGACGGAAATCTATCACTACCTCGAATATTCCACCGATCCGCAGATTGCCGCCCTTTCCGTCATCCTCATCCTCATCTCGGTTGGCGTGGTCGTGGCGGTCGAGCGGTTGATCGGGTTGCGCAAGGTGCTGTGACATGACCATCGTGAAAGTGGCAGCCGGCGCGTTGCAGGGTATCAGGGAAAACAGAATTCACGCCTTTCTCGGTGTGCCCTATGCCGCGCCCGTTACGGTGGAGCGTCGTTTCGAAGCGCCGCAGCCGGTTTTGCCGTGGCAGGCGGTGCGGGACGCGACCCGGCTCGGCCCCGTCTGTCCGCAAATTCCCACCTACGGTCCGGTTGGCACCGCCGCGACCTCGAAACTGGCCTTCGGTGAGGATTTTTTGGCGCTCAACATTCGCACGCCGGACCCGACAGGCCGGGCGCCGGTACTTTTCTGGATCCATGGCGGCGGTTATGCGGTCGGCTCGGCCAACGAGCCGGTGCTGCAGAGTGGCGCGTTTGCGGCGAGCGGCATCGTCGAGGTCACGGTCAATTATCGCCTTGGCGCGCTTGGCTTTCTCCGCGTTGAGGGCAAGCCAGACAATCGCGGTCTACTCGATCTCATGGCCGCGCTCGAATGGGTGCGCGACAATATTGCCGCCTTCGGCGGTGATCCTGATCGTGTGACGCTTGCGGGGCGCTCGGCTGGCGGCTTTGCGGTTGCGACGCTGATGGCCATGCCGCAAGCGCAGGGGCTTTTTCATCGCGCCATGCCGCAAAGCGGCGCAAGCACGGCAATCGCCTCCCTGGACGACGCCGCCAAGCTTTCGCGCCGCTTCCGGGCAGCGGCGGAAATGGACGATGCAGCGCTTGCGGCTCTGCCTATAGAGAGACTGCTCGAAATCCAGCGCGATCTCTGCAACCAGTCTTACGAGCACCATGATTTTGCCCGCGACGGGGCGGCCGCGATGCTCGGCGTGCCTTTCGTTCCTGTTGTTGATGGGATGAGCCTGCCGGAACATCCCGAAACCGCCGCGCAGGCAGGACGCACCGCCGCCGTGCCGATGATGATCGGCTGCACGACGGGAGAATACGTGACCCATGCGACGGCGCAGCCGGACATGGATTTCGTGCGCTGTGCGGACCTGCTGCATGAACGTGTTCTGCCCTGTGGCCTCAGCGGTTCCGGCATTGTGGAGCGCTATCGCACCGCTTTGCCGGGCCACAGCCCACGCGGCATCTGGCGGGCAATTGCCGGCGATCTGGTCTTCCAACTTCCCGCGATCCGTTTCGCCAAGCTGCATGCCCGCTTCAACCCGGTCTATAAATATCTCTACGGCTCTCTGGAGGCCAATGAACTGGGTGCGCCGCACGGGGCGGAAGTCGGCTCCGTCTGGTATCGCCATGGCTCGAACAGCCGCGACCTGCCGGAGCGGCAGCGTGTGACGGATGCGGGTTTCGCAAGGGCGATCCATGATCTGTGGGCCTCATTCATCAAGGATGCACAGCCGACCGCGCCGCACGGCGAGTGGCCGCGTTATCATGCCCAAAGGCCAACGGTTCTGCGGGCGGGTCCAATAGGGTTTGGCGTTACTCCCGATCCCTTTGACGGGCGTGAGGCGCTCTGGCTGCCGGCTGGTCATGAAGATCGTCGACCGGTATAGCGCTTGGTGACGATGACGAAGAAACACAGGTCTCGGGGCGGAGTGGAAAATGGTGTCTGACTATCTCGATACGCGGCAGCTCGAGGCTTTCGTAGCCGTGGTTTCGATCGGCAGCATTACGGGCGCGGCAAAGGCGCTGGGTAAGTCTCAACCCGTCGTCACGCGCCTCATTCAGGACCTCGAGGGCGAAATCGGTTTTGCGCTGCTGCATCGCAACGGCCCGCGCATCACCCCAACTGAAAAGGGTGTCGCCTTTTTTGCCCAGGCGGAACTGTTTCTCAGCGGGCTCAGAACGATCAGTGAAAGCGCAAGGCGCATTCATGGCGCGCGCCGCACGGCCATCGAGGTGGCGTCGATTCCGGCGATTGCAGCCAGTCTTCTGCCGAGGGCGCTTGCCGCCCTTCCAGCCGACAGGTTTCCCGATCATGTGCATCTGCAGAGCATTTCCTCGGAAAATGTCGTGCAGGCGGTGATGGCCGGCACGGCGGATCTGGGCGCCGTCAGTCTTCCGCTCGACAATCCCGGCATCGACATCCACTGGCTGGGGGAGGTGCCATGCGTGGCCGTGGTTGCGGAGGATCATCCCTTGGCGCAAAAGGCGGTAATCTCTGCGCAAGACCTCGCCGGACACCGGCTTATCGCCTCTGCAAACCCCTTTCGCCTTCGCATGCGGATCAACGACGTGCTCTCCAATCTCGGTGTTGATCTTTCTTCCGTGATCGACAGCAACGCGACCTATGTTTCCCTTTCGCTGGCGCGCATGGGGCTCGGCATCGCCATCGTCGAATCGATCACCCTCTGGGGCTTGCCGGTAGAGGGCGTCCGCATTCTGCCCCTCTCATTCCACATCCCATTCCAGTGGGGTCTCGTGACGGCGGCCGGGCGGCCGGTCATCTACGAGGTGGAGCAACTAGTGGCCACCGCGAGGCGAATGGTGGCGGATATTCCGCAAGCCATTGTTTACGATAAGATATCGCAAATCCCGTCGTTTGATTGAATTTTCTTAGGGGTGGCCGTTTCGACTGCACATACGCAACGATTGCGCATGTGCAGTCGGTTCCATCGATAAAACCGGCTAGCTCGACGTTGAGGTCGCGATCACTTGCCTTTCCTGGGTTTTGACGGAAGAAGACCTTCTCGCTGCATTTGCTTGCGGACCAGCTTTCGCTGGCGACCGATAGCTTCAGCTTTCTCTCGCGCTTTTCGGATGGATGGTTTCTCAAAAGCTTCGCGCAGGCGCATTTCGCGGAAAACGCCCTCCCGCTGGAGCTTCTTTTTGAGAATGCGTAGCGCCTGATCAACATTGTTGTCGCGAACTAAAACCTGCATTTTTCCCTCTTGAGGTCTGCCAACGTGGCACGGCACCATATCCATTCTGTTCATGTCATTTCAAGAGCCCAATATTTTCAACCACCGCGGATGGCGCCTTAGCAGGGGCGGCGCGAGACGGCCTGGGCGACAGGTCGTTTCAGACCGCGGCACTCTTCGGTATCGTGCCGGCCGCTTCCGCTTCTTCCCGCTTGACCGCTTCAATGTCGCGATAGCGGTTGGCCGGATGGTTGGCCGCCAGATAGTCGCCATCGCCGAACAGCTTTTCACGGAGTGTGCCCGGCTTGTACGCCTTGGGATAAACGCCGCGTTTCTGAAGTTCGGGTACGATATAAGCCACCACGTCCTCGAAACTGTCGGGTGTCACCGCATAGGCGAGGTTGAAGCCGTCGACATCAGTATCATCTACCCATTCCTGCAGGATATCGGCAATGCGGGAAGGGGAGCCGACGAAGACGGGCCCGAGGCCGCCGATGCCGCCGAATTTCGCCAGTTCGTCGATCGTCCAGGATTTGTCGCCACCTGCAATGTGCTCGACGAAGGAGTGGATCGCATTCGTTTCGACCTTCTTGACCTGGTCCGTTGGCGCATATTGGCCGAAATCGATACCGCTCCAGCCGGACATGAAGACCAGCGCGCCGTCATAGGAGACATAATCCCGGTATTCCTCGAACTTCTTCTGTGCCTTTTCGTCCGTCTCGTCGGTGATGATGGTGACCAGCGTGTAGATGTAGACCTTTTTGGGGTCACGTCCGGCTTCGGCCACGCGGCGGCGGGTTTCCGCGACGTGTTGCTTGAGAACGGATTTGGTCGGGGCGGCAACGAAGATGCATTCGGCATGTTCGGCGGCAAAGGCCTTACCCGGGCCTGAAGCTCCGGCCTGATAAAGAACCGGGGTGCGTTGCGGGGAGGGCTCGCTCAGGTGGTAGCCCGGCACCTCGAAATATTTGCCCTTGTGCCCGATCTCGTGAACCTTGGCGGGATCGGTGAAGATGCGCCGGTCACGGTCACGCAGCACCGCACCTTCTTCCCAGCTTCCTTCGAAAAGCTTGTAGAGCACTTCGATATATTCGGCGGCCACTTCATAGCGGTTGTCATGGCGGCGCAGGCCACCCTCTCCGATATTCTTTGCGCCGCTTTCCAGATAGGAGGTCACGATGTTCCAGCCGATCCGGCCTTTGCTGTGGTGGTCGGCGGTCGAAAGCCGGCGCGCGAATGTGTAGGGATGTTCGAACGAGGTGGAGGCTGTGATGCCTATGCCCAGATGTTCCGTCGCTAGTGCAATCGGGGCGGCAAGCTGTAGCGGATCGTTCACCGGTATCTGCGCGGCCTGATGAATCGCGTGATAGTTCGAACCCTTATAGACGTCGTAGTAGCCGATGACATCGGCAATGAAGATGCCATCGAACACGCCGCGCTCCAGCGTGCGGGCCAGATCCTGCCAATAATCGAGATCCTTGTATTTCCAGGATTTATCGCGCGGATGCGCCCATAGGCCCGGCGATTGATGGCCAACGCAATTCATGTCGAAGGCGTTGAAGCGAATGGTCTTGCTCATGCTGAACTCCCGGATGTGTCGCAGCCGAGAATAATGGGGACATGAGACGCGTTACAGTTTCCTGATATTTTTTATAGACTAATGAGGAGAATAAAATTGCGCATTGTCTGGCGCTGGCAGGAGCCCTATCCCCGCGTTTCGGAAGAATAAGAAATGCAGCCGAATAAAACTGCCGCAGCGCGATGGGTGTCGCGGATGAATTTTTCGTCACGCCTGTCAAAATTGGAAGTTCGTAAGGTCCCTAAATCGATAAATGTTGTAGATTTCGTGCAGGTCGCAAGCCGACGGGATCACATGAGTTGAGATGTCAGTAAACCGGAAGAATACCATTGTCGCCATCATTGGCGGTGGATTTAGCGGAGCGGCGCTTGCCGTTCATCTCCATCGGGCCGTTGGTGGGCTTGGAGGGGTAGGGATCGTCGTATTCGAGCCAAGGGAGAGGCTCGGCGCGGGACTAGCCTATTCCACGCCGGAGCCCGCCAACCGGATCAACGTGCCGGCCGGGCGCATGACGCTTTACCCTGACGATCCCGATAGTTTCGTCCGTTATCTCGACAGCACGAACGCCCTGACCGAGGATGCGGCGGCGGTGTTGGCGGATGGGCAGGCCTATCCGCAGCGCAAGGTATTTGGCGCCTATGTTGCCGCCGAAATTGCTCCTTTGCTGGATGCGGGCACCCTTCAGCACAAGCGCAGCAAGGTCGTGCATGTGGCCCGTCACGGCGACGGCTGGGAACTGCATACCGCAGATGGCGACAGTCACTTCGCGGATATCGTGGTGGTGGCGACAAGCCATCCCCCGCCGGCCCTTCCGCGGGCACTGGTCCCGCTTGCCAACCATCCGAAGCTGGTGGCTGATGTAAATGCCGATGCCGCGCTTGATGACATCGCCGCGGGTGATCGCATTCTGATCGTCGGCAATGGTCTGACGGCGGCCGATGCATTTGCCGCGCTGAAGCGGCGCGGCCATCACGGGTCGGTCGTTTCACTATCGCGCAGGGGTCTGCGGTCGCGCGGCCATCCGGCCGTGCCGCAGGAGCCCTATGGGGATTTTGCCGATCCGCCGTTGAGAAGCGCGTCGGAATTGCTGCGGCGGGTTCGCGAAGCTTTGCGCGCGGCGCAAGCAAGCGGCGTGACGTGGCATGGCGTTCTGGATGCCGTTCGACTTCAGGGGCGGGACATATGGCGGAATCTCCCCTTGAATGAACGACGCAGGGTCGTGCGCTGGCTGCGGCCTTTCTGGGACGCGCATCGTTTCAGGATCGCGCCGCAGGTGGAGACGCTTCTGGA
Organism: Agrobacterium tumefaciens; assembly: GCF_005221325.1. Classification (NCBI taxonomy): domain Bacteria; kingdom Pseudomonadati; phylum Pseudomonadota; class Alphaproteobacteria; order Hyphomicrobiales; family Rhizobiaceae; genus Agrobacterium; species Agrobacterium tumefaciens. The sequence continues at coordinate 1,722,127 of NZ_CP039889.1, forward strand.
CGAAGCCATCGTCTCCGGTCAGTTGCGGATCGTCGCCGGTTCGCTCGTGTCTGCGCAAGCTGACGAGGAGGGTTCGTTGCATGTCGATCTCAGGCTTCGTGGCCAGAAGAACATCACGCAAATCGATTTGGATGCGATCATCGTCACCACCGGTCCCGCCCATGGCGGAATTTTGAAATCTCAGGCCTTTCTGTCCGGTCTGGAGGATGCCGGCCTTTTGACACTCTGCCCGACAGGTCTCGGTATCCGTTGCGACGAACGATCGCGCGCCATCGACAGTCTGGGCAAGAGTGTCGAAACACTGTTGATCGGCGGTCCGCTGGCGCGCGGAACCTTCGGAGAGTTGATGGGCTTGCCACAGGTGACGGAACACGCGGTCTACGTGGCCGGCGAGATTGCGCACAGCCTTGCATCGGCAGCGGCGGAACGCCACGGGTCACTGGAGCCGCTCGAATCGACGTCTGATCGCTGAACCGGCAAAACGAAAGGGAAGAAGCCTCTTGCGCCAGACGCGAGCCTCAAGACGTCACGCTGCCACCCCCTCTGACCGTTGAGGCGCTCTTTCATTTTTCTCGTTATTTAGAGAAAAACCTTCTCTCTTTTAGAGCATAAAAAACATAGAATTACTGTTCAGTGCCGCGCCTTGTGCGATGCTCACGCCATCATTCACCGTGTTTGCGAGGCGTCCCATGGGCACGATTTCCGAGACCAAGATCGATTATAGTGTTCATCCACGCGTCAATTCCGCGGACCCGATTTCGCCGCGTCCGCGCCCATCCACACCGGCGCATATCGTTTCATCAGACGCGGAAGCCATAGAAATTGCGCAGCGGCTGGCGGAAAAATTCAAGGTCGGGGCGGCGCTGCGGGATCGCGAAGGCCTTTTGCCGATCGACGAGCTGGACGAATATTCCCAGAGCGGTCTCTGGAGTATCCTTGTTCCCAAGGCCTATGGCGGGCCCGAAGTATCCTATGCCACGCTTGCCAAAGTCATTGCGACGATTGCGGCAGCCGATCCCGCCATCGCTCAGATCACCCAGAACCATCTGGCAATCGTCGCCACCGTCGAACTTGATGGCACGGAAGACCAGAAAAAGCTGTTTTTCGGCTTGGCGCTTGAGGGCATTCGTTACGGCAACGCGTTTTCCGAACTGAAAAGCAAGACCGTCGCCGATTTCGAGACGAAAGTGGTCCATGACGGCGACAATGTCATCGTCAATGGCGAGAAATTTTATACGACCGGCGCACTTCTCGCGCATATCGTGCCGATTGTCGCCGTCGATGAGTCGGGGCAGGGATATCTCGTTTTCGCCGACCGCGACGCTACGGGCCTGACGGTGACCAACAACTGGTCGAGCTTCGGCCAGCGCACCACGGCGTCGGGATCGGTGAAAATCGAAAATGTCCGTGTTCCCAGGGAGAGGGCGGTGAAGGTCACCTCCTTCGATCATCCCACCATTGGCGGCCCGGTTTCGCAGATCATCCAGTCGGCAATCGACGTGGGCATCGCGCGGGGAACGATCGATGACACCATCGCCTTCATCAGCAAACACAGCCGGCCATGGCTCGACAGCGGCAAGCAGACGGCCGGCGAAGACCTCTTTACCATCGCCGCCATCGGCGATCTGAAAATCCGCCTGCATGCAGCCGAGGCGCTTCTCGAAATTGCTGGTTATAGCATCGACGCCGCAAAGCGGAACACGACGCTGGAAACCGTTTCGGAAGCGACGATCAAGACCGGGGAATCGAAGGTTTTGACCACCGAAATCGCTATTCTGGCAACCAACAAACTGTTCGAACTTGCCGGCACCCGTTCGACACTTGCCGAGCACGGGCTTGACCGGCACTGGCGAAACGCCCGCGTCCACACGTTGCACGATCCAGTGCGATGGAAATATTTCCATGTCGGAAATTATTATCTGAACGGCGCGCACCCCCCGCGCCATGCCTGGAATTGAGGCGGCTTCAATGACAACGACTGACCGGAAGCTGCATCGCGAGGCCGCGTTGACCTCGGGAAAGCCTGCGCCGCATATTCCGCCGCGCCGGACGAAAGCGCACATCATAAAGGACGATGCCGAGGCCATTGCCGTTGCGCACGAACTGGCGCGCGTCTTTGCCGCCGGGGCCGCCGAGCGTGACCGCGAGCGGCGGCTGCCGCTCGCCGAAATCGAGCGCTTCTCGCAAAGCGGCCTGTGGGCCATTACCGTGCCGAAAGAATTCGGCGGTGCCGGTGTTTCAGCGGTCACGCTTGCGGAAGTGACGGCGATCATCTCCGCCGCCGATGGCAGCATCGGGCAAATTCCGCAAAACCATTTCTATATGGTCGAGGCCTTGCGGCTTGCGGGCAGCGAAGAACAGAAGCGGCATTACTTTGAGCGCGTTCTCGACGGAGACCGGCTGGGCAATGCCTTTACCGAAATCGGCACGAAAACCCCTGTTGATTACAAGACGCACTTCGCCGAGCGGGACGGCAAGCTGCTGCTAAACGGACAGAAGTTCTATTCCACCGGTTCTCTGTTTGCCCACATTATCGTTGTGGTCGCCAAGGGGCCGGACGGGCGGGTGAATATCGTCTTTATCGATCGTGCAACGGCCGGCCTTTCCCTCATCGATGACTGGACGTCCTTCGGCCAGCGCACGACCGGCAGCGGCACTGTGACGTTCGATGATATCGAAATCACACCGTTTCAGGTCGTGGATCACGATGTCGTTTTCGAGCGGCCGACGGCCATGGGACCTTTTGCGCAGATCATTCATGCGGCGGTTCAGGTGGGTATTGCGCGCGGCGCGCTGGCGGAGACGATTTCCTATGTTCGCGCCCATGCCCGCCCGTTTTTCGAGTTGAGCATCGAGCACGGTTACGAAGACCCGCATACCATCCATGCCGTTGGCGACGTTTCCATTCGCGTGCATGCGGCCGATGCGCTTCTTGCAAGAGCCGGTCGTATTCTCGACGCGGCAATTGCGGCACCGGACGAAAAAACGGTGGCAGCGGCCTCCATCGCGGTGGCGGAGGTCAAGTCACTGGGCACGGAAGTTGCGCAGCTTGCGTCTACCAAGCTCATCGAACTCGGCGGCGCGCGCTCCACGCTGGAAAGCTACGGGCTCGATCGTTACTGGCGCAACGCCCGAACACATTCGCTGCATGATCCCGTCCGCTGGAAATATCACCATATCGGCAATTTTTATCTGAACGGCGCGCTGCCGCCGCGACACGGGGCCATCTAGCTTCCGGTTTCAAGATCAAATCTCCCACCCGAACCGGCGATCACCAATCGCCGGACGGCTATTCAACGCCACCAGGAAACACAGACCATGACATATCATCCAGATCCCAACCGCTATGAAGACGCCACCTTCCGCCGTGTGGGGCGTAGCGGCCTGAAACTGCCGGCGATTTCCTTTGGTCTCTGGCACAATTTCGGCGATACGACGCCGCTCGAAACGCAACGTTCCATTCTTTTCAAGGCCTTCGATCTCGGCATCACCCATTTCGATCTCGCCAATAATTACGGCCCGCCCGCCGGCAGCGCCGAAGTGAATTTCGGCCATATATTGAAACAGGATTTCGCCAATTACCGCGACGAGCTGATCATCTCCACCAAGGCCGGATGGGACATGTGGCCCGGTCCCTATGGACGTGGCGGCGGCTCCAAAAAGGCGCTGCTTTCCAGCCTCGATCAAAGCCTGACACGGCTTGGGCTGGACTATGTCGATATTTTTTACTCGCATCGTTTCGATGCGGAAACGCCGCTCGAGGAAACCGCAGATGCACTGGCGCAGGCCGTTCGCCAGGGCAAGGCGCTCTATGTCGGCGTGTCGTCCTATTCCGGTGCGAAGACGCGTGAAATTGCCGCTCTGCTGAAAGAGCGCGGTGTGCCGCTTCTCATCAACCAGCCTGCCTATAATCTCTTCAATCGCTGGGCTGAAAAGGACCTGCTTGACGCGACCGACGAGGTGGGCGCGGGGGTGATCGCCTTCACGCCGCTGGCGCAGGGACTGCTGACCAACAAATATCTTGATGGTGTGCCGCAGGATGCGCGCGTCAACCGTCCCGGCGGGGATTTCCTGCGGCCGGAGCATCTGAAGCAGGAAAATATCGAACGGGCTCGTGCGCTGAATGAAATTGCCAGAAATCGTGGCCAGTCGCTGGCGCAGCTCGCCATCGCCTGGGTGTTGCGCGATCAGCGCGTTACCTCGGCACTGATCGGTGCAAGCTCTGCCAGGCAGGTGGAGGAAAATGTCGCCGCACTCAACAACCCGTATTTCACGACGGACGAGCTGGCGGAAATCGATCGTTATGCCGTCGAAGGCGGCATCAATCTGTGGGAAAAACCGTCCCACGACGAAGTGGTCTGATGCACCCTGTTCTACCAACAATCGCCCGGATTTCCCCGGGCGATTTTCTTTAAGAATTCGCTTCAACCGCCATATTCGATGATTTCCAGCCCGGCATTATAGTCGGTCGCGTATATCAGCCCATTGGCATCAACAAAGACATCGGCCGACTGGATGACCTTTGGGCGGCCCGGTCGCCGGTCCGTCATCGTTGTCGGCCCCGCCGGAACGAGGGCGCCGGTTTCAACGGGATGATAGGGGTCAGAAATATCGAAGGCCCGGATGCCGGCATTCTGCCAGGTGGCGAAGATCAGCGTTTCCGACACGAAGGAACCCGGCCGGTTTTCGTGCAGATTGTGCGGGCCGAAATGGCCGCCCTTCTTCGCGTAATCGATCTCGTTCGGGATGGGGAATGTCGAGATACTGACCGGATTTTCCGGAACGCGGATGTCAAAAATCCAGGTATGTTTGCGCCCATCCTCCTCATTATCAAGCACGGCTTCATCGGCAACGACCAGCAGGTCGCGGCCCGGCAAGGGCAGGGGAGAATGGGTACCGCCGCCATAGGGCGGTGACCAGTTGCGGTGGGCGATGAGTTTGGGGGTCGAATGATCGCTTACGTCGAGCAAAGTTAGGCCGCCATCGCGCCAGCAGGCATAGGCGGTATCACCATGCACCAGCGCGTGATGCAGGGCATACCGTTTTCCCTTGCCCCAAGCCGGTTTTTCACCCTCGGCCGTGTTCATGCCGGGCAACCACCAGCGGCCCAGCAATTGCGGTTTCGTTGGATCGGCAAGATCGATCGTGACGAAGATGTAATCGGAAAAGCCGTCCAGCAGCGCCGAAGCGTAGGCATAACGGCCGCCCACATACCACAGGCGATGGAAACCGATGCCTTCGACATCCAGCTGTCCGATTTTCTTAGGGCTATCGGGTGTCGAGATGTCGAAAACCGTCATGCCGGCAGTCCAGACCCGCTCCCGTTTCTCCGCAGCGACCGTCTCGCCGACCGATTTGGTGTAATAGGCCTTTTCGTCGGTGAACGACTGGACGTCAGCGAAAAGATCGAGCGCGTTGATGACCAGCAGCAGGTCGTCATGCGTCTGCAGGTGAATGTTCCAGGTATTGGCCGGAGCCTGTACGTAGTTGACGGTGACAGGGTTTTTCGCGTCGCGCACGTCGATGATCGAAAAACCCTGCGACCATGGATGCGCCACATAGGCGTAACCCCGGTGGACCATCAGTTGCAGGCCATCGCCACGGCCGCCGATATCGCTATGGCCGATGAGTTTCATGTTACGGGCAAAATCGGGTGTCGGAAGGTCTGTGGCGGCCATGGTCTGCTCTTGCGTTGCGACGGGAAAAGCGCCGTCCGTGAGCGGCGGCGCATCTTGGCGAAAGGGGTCAGTGCTTGACGGCGGGAATCCAGGTGGCGGTTGCGGCGTCGCTTTTCAGAAATGCCGGGAATTTCTTCTGGAGATCCTCGATGGTGCCGATGTCGTTTTTCACCAGATCGTCACGGGTGATGAGGGTCGGCTGCAACAGGACCGACCGGCCGGGGAACTGGCCGGCGATGGAAAGTGCGGCGGCGCGCACCGACACTTCGCCGACGACGGCAGCGTTGGTCGCGGCGGTGGCGACCCATGCGCTGTCCGGCTCGGTGATGAGCTGGATGTCCGCCGTCGAAATATCGACGCCGTAAATCTTCACCTGCTGCGACAGGCCGAGTTCGTCGATGGCGAGTTTAGTGCCCTTGGCGAACTCATCCCAAGGGGTGAAGATGACCGAAATATCCGGATTGGCGCGCAGGATGGCCTTTGTCTGATCGGCGACGGAGGCCGGCACCGTATCGTTGACGACGCCCCAGACGGCTTTTTCCTTCAGATTGTGTTTGGCGATGAAGTCTTTCCACACCGCGTAACGCCGGTCGAGAGGCGCAAAGCCGGCCACGTAGACCGCCCCACCAACGAAGCCGTCACCCTTGTCCTTCACGGCCTGATCGAGCACAAGCTTCGCCATGTCCTTGTCGCTCTGTTCGATCTGCGGGATTTGCGGGTTCTCGAGGTCCACGTCATAGGCGACGACCTTGATGCCCTTGTCGAGCGCCTTCTGCGCCACGTCCTTCAGCACTTCGGGGCGGCCGTTGTTGATGATGATGCCGTCAACGCCGAGATTGATCGCCTGCTCGACGAGGTTTCTCTGCGTGTCGTTGTCATTGCGGGCCTGGGAGACAGTGAGCTTGACGCCGAGCGTATCGGCCTGGCGCTTCACGCCCGCCTCAAAGGCCTGCAACCAGTCGCCGCTGCCGAGGAAGCTGACGACGGCGATGTTGACGGTCTTCTTGTCGAAGGGTGCCGGGGCACCTTCGATGCCGGCGGAAAAGGCGCTGGTGGAGATGAGGGTAAGCGAAATGACGGCCGCGGCCAGTTTCTTGACGGTCTTGAACATGGTTTCCACTTCTCTGGACGGATATTGAAAGGTCAGTTTTTTGTGCGGGCAACGCCGTAGGTCAGCGCCAGCGCGCCAACGAGAACGGCGCCCTTGATGAAGTCCTGCGTGTAATAAGGTGCGTTCAGCATGGTGAGGCCATTGAGCAGCACGCCGACGAAAACGGCACCCACCAGCGTGCCGAGAACGTTCGGGCGGCGCAGCGCCAGAACCGCAAAGCCGATCAGCGCGGCCGCGACCGAATCCATCAGCAGCGAAGCGCCGGAGGAAACGTCACCCCGGCCGACACGGGCGGCAACGATGATGCCGCCAAGGGCTGCGAGCGTGCCCGAAAGCACATAGGCGAAGGTCTTGATCCTGTCGACATTGGCCCCGGCAAGCCGCGCGGCTGTTTCATTGCCGCCGGTGGCGTAGATCAGGCGGCCGAGCCGCGTCTTTTCGGTCAGAATGAATAGAACGATGGCGACGATGGCCATCAGCACCACGGGCAGAGGAATGAGGCCGAACAGGCTCGAGCGTCCGATGGTGAGAAAGGCGGGATCGTATTTGCCGCTGGCCGTCGAACCGTCGGGCAGGATGAGACCGACGGAGATGGAACGGCCGGCCGTCGGGATGAGCTGGAGGCCGGTCAGCAGGAACATGGTGGCGAGCGTGGCCAGCAGGTCGGGCACTTTGAGCTTGACGATCAGGAAAGCATTGGCAAGGCCGACAAGCGCGCCGAAGGCCAGCACCAGCGGCACCGTCTGCCAGACGTTCAGCCCCAGCACGATCATTGCATAACTTGCGGCCATGACGCTGGATGCCGCCACCGCCCCGACCGAGAGGTCGAAGCCATTGATGGCAAGCGTGACGCTAACCCCCGCACCGATGATGGCGACGACCGAGACCGCCTGCAGGATGCTCATGAGATTATTGATGTTAATGAAGGCGGGCTGCGCCAGCGAAAAGCCGACCACCATTGCCGCGAGCAACAGGAAAACCGCACCGCGTCTTATCGCGTTTCGCAGGTTTTCCAGCGTCGCTGTTTGTTTGGCTTGTTCCGAAATCTCTCGGGTGCCGTCGACCATCAGGCAAGTTCCTTGTGAAGATGCGGCGTTCCGGCATCGTTGGTTTGTTCAAAAAGGGTGTGCCCATCCATCACGAGAACCCGGTCAGCCACTTCGTAAGCCTCCTCCGGGTCGGACGTGGCGATGAGCGTCGCGCGCTCGGAATGATGGCGGATGGCGGCGATGATATCCTGCCGGGCGCCGACATCGACGCCCTGAAATGGCTCATCCAGCAGGAGCAGGCGGCTGGGCTCGGCTTCCCAGCGGCCGATGACGACCTTCTGCTGGTTGCCGCCCGAAAGCGACCAGACGGAAGCGTCGGCCGATTGCGCCTTGATTGACAGGCGCTGGATCGCTTTGCGGCCTTCTTCTTTTTCCCGGTTGGATAACAGGAAGCCCGATGGATACCATTGGTTGAGATGCGGCAGGCTGATGGTTGCGGCAATGCTTTCGCCCGGCCAGTCGGCATGGATGAAGGACGATTTATGCCGATCTTCGGCGGCCATCACCACACCGGCGGCGATTGCTCCGGCGGGACTGCCCGGCGCATAGGCCTTGCCATCCAGAAACGCCTGTCCGCCCGAAAACGCGCCAAGGCCGAACAGCGTGGACAGAAGACGACTTTTGCCGGCGCCGAGAACGCCGGTGATGGCGACCACCTCTCCCTCCCGAACGGAGAGGGAAAACGGCGCGCTTTCCGGCAGAAGATGCGTGTTTTCCAGCCGCAGAACCGTCTTTTCGAAATCGCGCCGCCGGTCCGGGCGCGCCGCATTCAGTGAGCGGCCGATCATGGTTTCAATGGCTGCATTGAAATCGACCGGCCGCACAAAGGAGCCGACATTACGCCCACCCCGGAGGATTTCGACCCGGTCCGCGAGCGCTTCTAGATCGGCGGTTCGATGCGAGATGTAGAGCACACCGATCCCACGCGCCTTCAGGGAGCGCACGAGATCGTAGAGACGAGCGGATTCCCGGGAGGAAAGACTGGCCGTCGGTTCGTCCAGAATGATCAACCGTGCTTTGTTCGCTAACGCGCGGGCAATGGCAACCTGCTGCCGGTCGGCGGCGCTCAGTGTTTCGAAATCCCGGTCGAACGGCAGATCGAAACCCGTTTCTGAGAGAATGGCCGCAGCCTGCCGGCGGACCGATTTTTTCGACAGGAAGAAGGGATGACGGCCATCAACGAAATGGTTGAGAAGCAGCGCGTCCGCGACCGTCAGACCGGGAATGCCAACGACATCCGTTGATTGATGAACCGTCACGATGCCCTGCGATGCCGCATCTGCCGGGCTTTGCGGCGAAAACGGTTTGCCTTGCCATGTCATCGTTCCGGCATCCGGCCGATAAAGCCCGGAAAGGATTTTGACGAGCGTGGATTTTCCAGCGCCGTTTGCGCCCATCAGTGCGACGACTTCACCCGCCTCGATCGTGAGATGCGCATCGGTGAGAGCCTTGGTGGAGCCGAAGGCATGGGAAATGTTCTGGACGTCGAGAAGGGGCATGTGCGGAAATCCATCCTGTAACAATCCAGTTTGGTAATACTTTTGCAGCGACAGACAAGAATGGCCCTTCTATTGTGTCGACAAAGCATGGAATAAATTTCCCCGCGTCCCGGCATCCGTTCCAAGGTTTTGAAATTCATCAATTTCATGCCGCATGGGACCCGACATTAGTTGTCGTTACAAACGACTTGGCGCGCGCTCGTCTTTCCGCCATGAGCAAAACCTCTCCCTGCATGCGTCTTGCGGACAAAAGAAAACTCGTTATCCCGAGCAAAATAGCAATTTTAAACCCATAAAACCGATAGATTATGTGCTCTTAATTCGAGGGTTCGTACAGCGGCCATCCAATTGGAGAAAAATCCCGATGTCTTTGAAACCCGGTTATCTCGCCCTTGCGCTTTTGCCTTCGCTTCTGGCCGCCGGGGCGGCAGGCGCGGAAGGATTGAAAGGCGCGCCCAACCCTTTCGACAAGGGCGGCGTCAAGATCGCCCTGATCAGTTATATTTCCGCCGGCGATTTCTTCCAGGCCTACCAGTCCGGCGCTGAAGCGCAGGCCAAGGCGCTGGGCGCCGACCTCAGGATATTTCCCGGCAGACAGGATGCGGCGCAGCAGCGTGAGCAAATCCTGCAGGCGATCAATCTGGGTGTTGAGGCCATCATCATCGATCACGGCCAGCCGGAATCGCTGACGGATGTCGTTCAGCAGGCGCTGGATAAGGGCATCAAGGTCGTGGCTTTCGACGTGAACCTCAACAATCCGAAAATCCCTCAGGTCGAACAGTCGGATCATCGTCTGGCCGAGCTGGCGCTCGATCAGGCCCTGAAGGATAACGGCACGAATTTCGAAGCCGGTTATGCCTATGTGGCGGGCTTCGCACCGCTCGACCGTCGCAACGAGGTGTGGGACAAGGTGAAGGCAGCCAATAAGGGCATTGTCGAGAAGGCCCGTTTCGGCACGGTCAGTGATACGACCGCTGCGGCCACGGCGGATCAGGCAAAAGCCGTTTTGCGCGCCAACCCGAAAATTTCCGTGATTTTTGCGCCCTATGACGAATTTGCCCGCGGCGTGAAGCTGGCCGCGGCGGATATTGGCATCAGCGATAAAATCAGGATTTATTCCGCCGATATCTCCACGGCCGATATTCAGGAAATCGTCGAGCCGGGCAGCCCCTGGGTTGCAACCGCGGCGACCAATCCGGCTGTCGTCGGTGCTGTGTCGGTGCGCGCTGCCGCACTGGAGATCGCCGGCGAAACCGTGCCGAGAAACATCGTCGTCGATCCGGTACTGGTGACGCAGGAGCAACTGCGGACCGCGGATGTGAAAACCATCGAAGAGCTTGCAAAGAAAATCCCCGCTTTCTCGACCAGCACAGCCGCTACGGCGAGCTGGATACCGGCCGCAGCCTTCTGAGCTGCCTGGAAAACGGATATGGGAAGCGCCTCGGCACGCCGTGCCGGGGCGCTTTCATGTCCGGGTCTGCTTAACACGCACTTGTGGCGCCAGAACAGCCGGTTATTGGGGAAGGCGGAAGTGATCGTCGATGTGGCGGCGTTGACGTGTGTCCTTGTGCCAGCCGATGGCCTTTCTGTAGCTGCCGAAGAGGTTACTCTGCCGCACACTATCCAGTGTCAGGCCATGCACGGCCTCGGCATCCGGATCGACATAGAGAGCATCCACCGGGCAATAGGCCTCGCACATGAAACATGTCTGGCACGAATCCTGTCGCAGGATGACGGGTGGGCCTTCCGGCATCGCCTCGAAGACATTGGTCGGGCACACCTGAACGCAGAGATTGCAGTCCGTGCAGACATCGTTATCCAGAACCTCGATCATTATTCTGCCGCCTCCGTGTAAATGCCGGGATCAACGCTTTCCCGCCGGATGGAGATGGCATCGAGGCCGCTGAGAATGAGCCGGTGATGCTGGGCGGGATCCTGCTTTGGAAAATCGTCGCGCCGATGCATGCCGCGCGTTTCGGTGCGCGCCAGGGCAGCGCGATACATGAAGCGCGCAGTGGCGACCATTGCTTGCGCCTGGCGCAACGCCAATATCTGACTGTCATCGGCGGCCGCTGCCGTGGCAACCCTTGCCCACAGGGAATCAAGCCGCGCCAGTGCTGCCGAAAGGCCTGAGTGGGTGCGGAAATAGTTGATGTCGAGGGGAAAGACCTCATCCTGTACCGCCTTGATGATGGCCGCAGGGTCGGTGGACTCAGTAGGCGAAGCGGTTTGCGTTGTGGGCTGCGGAAGGTCGCGTTCCGGCAGTTGTGCCGCCTCGCGGGCAAAGGCCGCCGCCGCGGCGCCGGCGAACGCGCCCGTGGAAATCGCCCAGGCTGCATTGTGGCTGCCACCGCCGGTGAAACCACCGCAGATCGGCTCGCGCGTGGCATTGTCACCGGCGGCATAAAGGCCAGCGACCGTCGTTGCGCAGTCGAGCCCGGTCAGCCGCAATCCACCGGTGCCGCGCACCGTGCCTTCCAGTCGGAGCTTCACTTCGAAGAATTCGGTGAAAGGATCAATGCCGCGGCGATCGAAGGGCACGAAGAAATTCGGCTGGGCGCGCCGCAGGATCGCTTTCACCTCGTCAGTTCCGGCAAGGTCGAGCCGGGCATAAACGGGTTGCGAAAGCAGGGTGCGGGCGATGATCGAGCGACCCCTTGCGGAGCCCGCGCCTTCAATCAGGCTATGGTCCTTGTGATAGAACTGCGCGAAACGGTAGAGCGCCGTCTTGGTAATTGACGCGAAGGCCGGCGAAATCGCATAAGCCGACGAGAATTCCATGCCGGAGAGTTCCGCGCCCGCCTCGGCGCCCATCAAATAGCCATCTCCGGTCAAAACATCACAGCCGAGCGCCTTGCTCATGAAGGCGCAGCCGCCCGTTGCCAGCACCACCGCACCGGCGGCGATGCGCCACTGTCCGCCCTGTTGCCGCCGCACGCCGGTTGCGCCAACGACGCGTGCTCTCTCCGTCAGCAGCCCGGTTGCCGGATGATGATCCAGAATGGTGACGCCTGCGTTTTTCACCCGACGACGCAAAAGCCGCATATATTCCGGTCCCTGAACGGAGATGCGCTGTTGTTCGCCGCTGTCGTCGCGGGGGAAGGGATATCCCCAGTCTGCCAGCCGGTTGACGCTTTCGAAAGTCTTGTCGAGGACTGGCGCCATCCATGACCGTTCGGAAAGATAACCGCCCATTGCCTCGCGGCTTGCCATGGCCGCCTCCCGCGCGGCTTCATCCGGCGGTACATACCAGATCTGGGTGCCCGCCGAGGCTGTCGCGCCGGAGCTGCCGCAATAGCCCTTGTCGATCAGAACGACGGTTGCTCCCGCGCTGGTCGCCTCCAATGCCGCCCAGCAGCCGGCAGGCCCTCCGCCGATGACGAGTACGTCGCAGGTGATGTTGGTGGCGGGAGGCGAAGAGCGGGTGTCTTGCAAGGGCAGGCTCACGGCAGGCTTCCTTTCGAAGAAATCGCATTGCGCTTTAAATCTATGTATTGCATAGGTTTTTAAGTTGTTTTCCGGAGTTCCGCCATGTCGCTCGCCAGCCTTGCCATGTATGCCAGCCCTCCGCCGGTGAAAGAGGCGACGGCGCTGTTCTGGGCGGCGCTGGGCAAGCGCCTTCGTGCCGGCGGCGTCGATGCGCCGCAGACGCTGGATGAGAAAATCCGCTACGACGAAGCCTGGCTGCGGCCTGATCTGCTGTTCGGCCAGACCTGCGGATATCCCTATGTGCGCCACCTGCGCGGCAAGGTGCAACTGGTGGCCACCCCCGTCTATAACCTGCCCGGCTGCGACGGCCCGCTCAAATGCAGCTTCATCATCGTCAATGCGTCGTCGCCGGTGCAGTCGATCGAGGAACTGCGGGGTGCACGGGCCGCCATCAACGAGCCGGGCAGCAATTCCGGCTACAACCTCTTCCGCGCTTTTGTGGCGCCATATGCCAAGGGCGGCCGGTTCTTTTCTTCGGTGGAGGAAACAGGCGGTCATCTGGCGAGCATCGATGTGGTTTCGAGGGGTGAGGCAGATATCGCCTCCATAGACTGTGTCACTTTCGGCAACACCCTGCGTTTCGATCCTCAACGGGTCGCGGGCGTCCGCATCCTTGCCGAAACGGTAAAGGGGCCGGGTCTGCCCTTCATCACCGCTTCTGCGACACCGGCAATGGAACTGGTGATGCTGCGACGCGCGCTGGCGGAGACTATTGCCGACCCTGAGCTTGCCCACATCTGCGATACACTTTCGCTGCGCGGCATAAGCCTGCTTGGCGACGCCGACTATGAGGTGCTGGCCGAGTTTGATCGGGATGCCGCGCGTCATGGTTACCCCGTTATCGCCTGAGCCAGAACTTCCGCTTCCGCTGTGAGCGGGAAGTGGCAGGCGACGTTGCGGCCCGATGAGCCGGTGGAAAGAAGCGCTGGAACTTCAGTTGTGCAGCGTGGGCGCGCCAGCGGACAGCGTTTGTGGAAACGACAGCCGGAGGGCGGGTTGCCCGGGCTTGGCAATTCTCCGGAAAGAACGATGCGCTCCCGCCGGCGGCTGGGATCAAGCGTGAGATTGGCGGAGAGCAGCGCCTGCGTATAGGGGTGCGCGGGGTTGCGAAAAAGATCGGATGTCGGCCCGCTCTCGACGATCTGTCCAAGATACATCACGGCGACACGATCGGTAACGCGGCCAACGACGTTGAGATTGTGGGAGATGAGCAGATAGCTGAGCTTCAGACGATCGCGAAGCACGCGCAGGAGATTGAGCAATTCGCCCTGAATGGAGATATCGAGGCCAGCCGTCGGTTCATCGGCAACGATGATCGAGGGTTCGGCCGCAAGCGCACGCACAAGCGCCACACGTCGCGCCTGCCCGCCGCTCAACTGATGCGGATAGCGTGAAAGAAGCTGCTCGCCGAGACCGATGCTTTCTGCAAGCGCTGATATCCGTGCCCAGCTTTCGGCCGAATGCACTTTGCGGATTTTAAGCGGTTCGGCCAAAAGCGCGCGCACCTTCATGCGCGGTGAAAGCGAGGCGGCGGGGTCCTGAAACAATAGCTGGATGCGGCGCTGCAGATCGTTGCGTCGGGTCGCCGTCACATTGGCGAGCGTCTCTCCCTCAACCGAAAGCGTACCGGCGGCAAGCGGCTGAAGCCCGACGATGGCGCGGGCGAGGGACGATTTTCCGCACCCGCTTTCTCCGACAAGTCCGAGGGTTTCACCGGAGAACAGATCGAGCGACACGCCATCGACGGCAACCAGCCGGTCATAACGGATCACCGCGTTCTTCAGGGAAAGGGCAGGGGTATTCATCATGCCGCCTCCAGCCAGCAGAAGAGGCTCTGTCCGGTCTTCGCCTGCCGACGCGGCGGCTTTTCCGTACAACGGTCGTGGCGGGAGGGACATCGCTCCGCAAAGATGCAGCCTTGTGGCCGATCGGCTGGATCGGGAACCGTACCGGGGATGGTGGCAAGATTCTGCCGACGATCGAACGAGGCGTAAGGGTCTATCTCGCAGTTAAGCAAGGCCCGGGTATAGGGATGGTGCGGGTGATGCAGGACGTCCGCTACTTTGCCGCTTTCCACCACCGTTCCCGCATACATCACGATGACGCTGTCACAGAGTTCGGCAATCAGCCCCATGCTGTGACTGACGACCAGCATGGAAGCGACAGTCCGCTGCCGCAGCCGATGCAGCATCTCCACCACCTGCGCTTCGACAGTGGCATCGAGCGCGGTCGTCGGTTCGTCGGCAATCAACAGTTTCGGTTCAACCAGAAGCGCCATGGCGATCACGACACGTTGCCGCATACCGCCTGAAAATTCGTGCGGATAGCGATGCATGCGCTGCGCCGCATCCTGCAAGCCCACATCGGAAAGCACCGCTTCGGCCCGTGCCCAGAGCGTTCGCCGGCTTTCCTTTGGAAATCGCCGGCGCTGGATATCGACGAGCTGCGTGCCGATCGTGAACATCGGGTTCAACGCGGTCATGGGGTCCTGAAAGACCATTGCTATATCGGTGCCGCGCAGCCTTGCTGTTTCCCCTGATGTCAGGCCTGTCTCGCGTCCGTCGAAGGCCGCACGGTTTGCGGAGATTTCCGCATTATCGGCAAGCAGGCCGAGCAAGGTGAATGCGACTGTTGACTTGCCGCTGCCGCTTTCCCCGACGAGGCCGACGGACTGGCCGCGGCCAATGGTGATATCGATGCCGTCGATAATATGCGCGCTGTGCCCGGCACCCCTGTAGGATACGTTGAGGTTTTCGATGTGGAGGAGGACGTCTGTCACAGGCTTTTCCTCAGCTTCGGATCGAGCGTGTCGCGCAGGGCTTCACCGAGAAGTGCAAAGCCGAGTGTCGCCAGGATCAGCGACAGACCGGAAAAGGTGGCGAGCCATACCGATTGGTCGAGATAGGTGTAGCCGTCATTGAGCAGGTTGCCCCAGCTTGCGAGCGGCGGGCGCACGCCGAGACCGAGAAAGCTCAACCCCGCCTCGATGGTGATGACGACGGGGATATCCATGCAGGCCAGCACGAAAATCGGGCCGATGATGTTGGGGGTGACGTGATGCAGGACGACCCGCCACGTTTCCGCACCAAGGACCCTTTCTGCCTCGATAAAGGGGCTGTTGCGGATCGCGATCGTCTGGGCGCGGGCGACCCGGCCGAAATGCGGGATAAAGACGATGCTGACAAGCAGGACGACGTTGCCGAGACCCGGGCCGAAGACGGCGACGAGCGCCAGAGCGAGGATGATGCTTGGAAACGACGTCACGACATCGAAGATACCGACGATGAAGAGATCAACGACGCGCGAGGAGAGGGCGGCGGCCACGCCGAGTGCGACACCCGCTGTCAGCGAAATGGCGATGACGGAAAGAGAAATGCCGAGTGCGACCCGCGCGCCGTAGATAAGACGGCTTAATATGTCGCGCCCGAGATGATCGGTCCCCAGAAGATGTTGCAGCGACGGGTCCATGAACCGGCTGGCCGGTGCGATCGCGTTCGGACCATAGGGCGCGATCAGCGGAGCAGCGATTGCCATCAGACAGAGCAGCGTGACCGCAAAGAGCGCAAAGGTGCCGCCGGGCCGGCGGGAAAGGTCGTGGAGGACATTCATTGCTGTTGCCTCCCGGACAAGAGCCGGCCGCGCTCGCGCGGATCGAGCAGGCTCTGGGAAAGGTCCGCAATGAGATTGGTGAGGACGTAAAGCAGCACGATGACAAAGACGCCGCCCTGAACCACCGGGTAGTTGCGGGTGCGGATGGCATCATAGATCAATGAGCCAAGACCGGGACGGTTGAAAATGACTTCGGCAAAGACCGCCCCGCCGAGAAGTTCTCCAAAACCCATGCCAAGCACTGCGACGGTGGGCAATATCGCCGGTTTCAGGGCATATTTCACCAGGATTTTCGTCTCGCTGACACCATAGGCCCGCAATGTGCGGATTTGGTTTTCACCGAGCACTTCCAGCAGGGAGGCGCGCAGCAGACGGGCGATATAACCGATCCAGCCGGCGGCCAGCGCCGCCGTCGGCAGGGCGAGATGCCAGAGCTGGTCGCCGATATCGCCACTGTTGCCGGCGCCCAGCACCGGAAACCACCGCAGCTTCACCGAAAACATCATCAGAAGGAACACCGAGACGACGAAGCTGGGCGTTGAGATGAAGCCGACACTCAGGAAGGCGACAAGCCGGTCTGTACTGCCGCCGGGCCAGCGGGCGGAGATGAGTGCAAGCGGTACGCCGAGCGCGATGGCGCAGAGCATGGCGGAAACGGCCAGCGCCACCGTATTTGGTAGTGCTGCCGCGACAAGGCTGATGACCGGCCGGCCGTTAAAGACGTCTTCGCCGAGATCGCCGGAAACAAGCTGGCCGAAAAACCTGAACACCTGCTCGATCAGTGGCTTGTCGAGACCGATGCGGGCGTTGAGTGCCGCCACGGCCTCGGGTGTTGCCCGTGAACCGAGGATTACCGTTGCGGGATCGCCAGGGATCAGCCGCGTGAGCGCCATCAATAAAACAACGGAGCCGGCCACGGCGAGAAGCGCCGTAACCAGCTTGAAGGCGAGATGAATGTGCAGGGATGCGCTCCTCATTGCAGCACGTCCCTGTCAGTCATGGAGAAAACACGCACCGGATCAGGCCGTCGCTTCCGTAAAGGCCGTATAAAGCCAGTTGTTGCCATTCGGAAGAACACCGGGCTTCAGCCATTTGCGTGAGGCAAAAGCATTCAGATTGTGCGTGAT
Source organism: Agrobacterium tumefaciens (assembly GCF_005221325.1). Taxonomy (NCBI): domain Bacteria; kingdom Pseudomonadati; phylum Pseudomonadota; class Alphaproteobacteria; order Hyphomicrobiales; family Rhizobiaceae; genus Agrobacterium; species Agrobacterium tumefaciens. The sequence goes on from NZ_CP039889.1 coordinate 1,739,689, forward strand.
CCAGATGAAGGCTGCGGATTCGTCGAGCAGTTTCTGGGCTTCGATATAGATCTTTTCACGCTCGGCGGGATCGACCGTGACGCCGCCCTTTTCGTGCAGCGCATCGTAATCGGCGTTCTTCCAACGCTGCCAGTTCCATTGGCCGACCTGCGCTGAGGTGAACCACTGTGTCTGGAAGCCGGGGTCAAACTTTCCGTTGAATTTGACGAGTGAGAGTTCGAGATCCTTGCTGGCGTCGTTTTTGCCAAGCGCCCAGTAGGCAGCGGATTCCAGCGCCTCGATCTCCACCTCGATGCCGACTTCGGAGAGATTGGCCTGAATGATCTGCGCAATCGCCTCATATCGTGCCGTTGCTTCGATGGTAAGCTTTGTCTTGAAGCCGTTCGGGTGCCCGGCTTCGGCAAGCAATGCCTGCGCCTTTTCGATATCTCGCGCATAGACCGGCGCTTCTTTCCAGTAACCGAGCAGGCTTGGCGCCAGCAGCGAATTGGCGCGCGGATAGATGCCGGAATAGGCGCCCTGCAGGATCGCGTCGATGTCGACCGCGTAGCGGATAGCCTGACGGACGCGGATGTCGTTGAACGGTGCCTTCTCGATATTCGGGCCAAACCAGACATAATCGATGGCCGGAATTTCCGTCACGCTTGCATCCGGCAGGTTCGCCAGCGCGTTGCCGCTTTCGGGATCGATCGCAGTGAAGTCGATCTCGCCGGACTGGAAGGCGATCTCCGATGTCTTTTGCTCTCCGATCGGTTTGCCGACGATCTGTTGGAAGTGCGGCTTGATCGGTCCCTTGTAGTTGGGATTGATTTCCAGAGTGAAATGCTCGCGCGGAACCCATTCCTTGAGCACATAGGGGCCGCTTCCGATCAATTTTGTGGCGATATCCTTGCCCAGCGCTTCGAACGCCTTTCTGGAAATGATCCGGCCTGACCCATCGGCGAGCGCGATCGTATAGAGCGCCGGTGCCGGCTGCTTCAGGATGATGCGGCCTTCGAGGGGGCTGGTGATTTCGACGCGATCAAGGGCCGACCAGTCCTTGGCATAGGTAACGGGCTTGCCTTCGGCATCGGGCTTGAGGAAACGCTCGAAGGAGAATTTCACGTCTTCGGCGGTCAGTGCGCCATAACCGTCGGTAAAGGTGAGGCCGCTTCGCAGTTTGAAACGGATTTCGGTGTCGCTTACCTGTTCCAGTTCTTCGGCGGCATCGAGTTCCCAGTCCGTCGAGCCCGGCTTGAAGGAAATCAGGCCCTGCTGCACCGACCAGAGAACGTTGAGATCGATCGGGCCTGAGCGGTTGGCCGGATCGAGATTTGAAAGGTCTTTCTCGACGCGGACGACGATCCTGGAGCGGTCGGTGTTGGCGAAAGCGGGATGAATGCCGCCAAGAGCAGCAAGACCCACAATGGACGCGCCGCCGACGAGCACCTGCCGGCGTGTGGTGTTGAATGTCAAGAAATGTCCCTCCGGTATGGAGCGCCTGCCAACGGTTGGGCGGCTCTCACCAATTCGATGGAGGGATTAAAGCCAATAACCTACAAATTTTATAGAATAAATATTTTCCGTAGGGCCCTTGTTCAAAACCATTTTTCCCTTTTTGTCGTCTCCGCTGCAAAGCCGTGCGGCGCGGCCGCCAGCGCCCGGCCTTATAGTGGTGCGCGAAACCCGTCTCAGCCGGAACCTGCTTCATGTCCCGTCTTCCATCTCCTGATATCTTCTCCTCGTCCACCAACTCTCCAGCCATTGCCCGCATCGAATGGCAGACGGTGGCTCTGGCGGTCGTCATCTATGGCGGCTTTCTGGCAGTGACGTGGTTCTGGCAAGCTTTGCCGGTTCTCGTCGTGATTGCCCTTGGCGGATGGCTGGTCGCCTGGCATGGATCGCTCCAGCACGAGGTCATTCATGGGCATCCAACCCGTTATCGCACTATCAACGATGCGATCGGCTGGCCGCCTTTATCCCTTTGGTTGCCCTATGCCATTTACCGGGAAGGGCACCTGACCCACCACCGCGACGAACATCTGACCGATCCGATCGAAGATCCGGAATCCTCCTATTTCACGCAGGCGGCCTGGGAAAAAATGGGGGTGATCGGCCGATATCTGGCGCTTTGGAACACCACCTTGCTCGGACGACTGGCGCTTGGCCCGCTGGTCATGATCGTTAATTTCCTGGCGCAGGAGGCATCTCTGGTCTTCAGGGGCGACAGGGCACGGACGGTACTTTGGGCCCGGCATGCGGTTGGCGTTGCGGGTATTCTGATCTGGGTGGTGGGGATATGCGGAATGCCGTTCTGGCTCTATTTTTTCGGTTTTGTTTATGTGGGTGCGGCGCTGAGCAGGCTGCGGTCCTATGCGGAACACCGTTATGCCGATCATCAGGATGAGCGCACCGCGATCGTCGAGAACAGCCCGCTGTTCGGGCTGCTGTTTCTCTACAACAATCTGCATGTGCTGCATCACAAATTGCCTGCCGTTCCCTGGTACAGCATTCCGGTTCTCTACCGTCGTCATCGAAACACGCTTGTCACGATCAATGGCGGTCTGGTCTATGACGGCTATCTCGATGTTGCTCGCCGCTTCTTCCTGAAGCCCCATGACGATCCCCGTCATCCTCGCCATCTTGACGCATCGCCCGTCGGTGCTGCGACGAAGGATGTTTGAACCTATGGGGGGAAGCCTACCTCACCCCGATAGGCGGCATCGAAATCAATGCGCACCAGCAAGCCTATCGTCAGGGAATGAATCCGGTCGGGGTGGCGTTCGATATGGACCGGACTAAGCGGTTTTTTGTTCCGGAGGCAGAAGATCGGCGTGGTGCGCGAGCGCGACGTCGGGATGCGAGCGCAAACGGCTCTTGAGGTGGTTCTGCCCGACCTCCCGGAAAATCGGGTTCAGGGGATCAACCGTAATGCCCCGTTCGGAGCGTTTCAGCTCGTCCGGTAATTCGATGACCGGTATTGTCGCGTCATAACGCGAGCCGAGGAAAAAGGCGACGGAGAAGCGCTCCACTCCCGCCGGCGGTGCCACGACGTCATGAACGTCTGCCCGAACGAAGCCGTTGGTGGCGAGTTCCAGCAATTCACCGGTATTGATGATAAAGGTTCCGGGCACCGGCGGTGCGTCGATCCATTCGCCTGTTTCGGTGCGTACCCGCAGCCCCGGTGTCGTGTCCTGCAGAAGCACGGTGACGAAGCCGCCATCTTTATGGGCGCCAACACCCTGATCGGTTTCAGCGACATCTCGTCCGGGATAGCGGATGATTTTGAGAAGCTGCGTCGGTTGTGGCTCGTAAATCTCGGCAAAGACATTTTCCGGCTGCCCGAGAGCGGCCGCAATCGCCTTGAGAAGATCTATGCCGATCCGCGTTACCTCCGCCTGATATCGCAGCAGCAGGGGTTTGAGCTCAGGCAAAGCCTCCGGCCATTGATTGGGTCCAAACAGCCGCTTCCATGGCGGGGAGTCCGGGCCGATCTTTGCCGGTTCGCCTTCGGTATTGATATCGAGTTGTTCCCGCCAGTCCTGTTCGCCTCGCGTGCGCTCCTGACCCGCCCGGTTGTAACCACGGAAATGCGGCGATTTCACCATCTCGATCTTGAGCTTTTCCTCAAGCGGCAAGGCGAAAAACCGTTTCGACGTCGACAGCACGTCGTCAATCAGCCGGGGATCGACACCGTGGCCGGTGAGATAGAAAAAACCATGGTCGTGGAGCACGTTGCGTAGGTCGCTGACAAATTCATTACGTGCTCCCGGCGAGTGGAAACGGGAAAGGTCGAGTGTCGGCAGCGAAGCCGTATTTTCGATGGGCGCGGTTTGAAATGCCATGTCCTGTTTCCGGCTGTTGGGTGGTTTCTGTCGCTCAGGCGGCCAATGCCTGTTCGCCGTGCAGATGTGCCTGGATGGCTGATTTCAGCTCCGCGACGCTGGCGAACTGCCGGTTATCAAGATCGATGACGTGGAATTTGACCGCGATGAACCGCAGCTTGTTATCGCTGGGGACAGCAATGCCGACCGGCAGTCCCTGATATTCGATCGTTTGTCTTTGCATTTCGCTTCTCCGCCAATCTGGGCTTTGTTGGTTTGCTCGGTACGGACCGTCTTTCGACGGCGCCCGCATTCGGGGCAGGGAGAAGCGACAACACGATCTGGAAGGATGGATATGGCCTGACGTCGATGCAGGCGAAGCGGATGCAAAGGCCATTTCCGAAGTTCCTTTTGCTGTAATTTCTATAAAAAATATATACTACTTTGAGCAATGGAACCACTGATTTTGATGTCGAATCGGAAGAAAAATCTATGTTTCTCCATATTCGTGAGCCTGCGTAGGTAATTATCTCAAAAAAGACCGGTCAGGGAATTGTCATTCCCTCCTCCCTTCCCTTTGGGTTGGTCTGTTTCGCAGCAGGCGCTCCAGCCACAGGCTGTACCGGGACGCGCCAAAGCAGATCGCGAAGTAGATAAGGGCTACAAGCAGATAGGCTTCATTGTAAAAGCCGAGCCAGCCCGGATCGGTTGCCGCTGCGCGGGCGGCGTTCAACAGGTCGAAAACGCCGATAACCGCGAGCAGGGACGTTGCCAGCAGGAAACCGATTGCCAAATTGACCATGCCGGGAATGACGATCCGCAATGCCTGCGGCAGAACGACGAGATGCATCGTCCGCCAGTAACCGATCCCCAGCGCGGTGGCCGCCTCCTGCTGACCGGATGGTATCGCCTGCAGGCCGGCACGCACGACTTCCGCTATATAGGCTGCCCAGAAAAGAGTGATCATGATCATCGCCCTTATCATCTTGTCGAACTGTGCTTCCGGCAGTGCCATAGGCAGGATCAGCATGGCGACATAGAGGATGGCGACCATGGGTGTGCCGCGCATCACCTCGATATAGACAATGGAAAGCGTTCGCAGTCCGCCGAGGCTCGAGCGGCGGGCGAGCGCCAGAAGGATCGCGATCGGCGTCGCGGCCGCAAAGCAGATGGCCCAGACAAACAGCGTCACCGGCAGCCCGCCCCATTGGTTGGACGCAACTGGAGCGCCTCCCGGACTGCCGGTCAAGAGCATCCAGCAAACCAGAGCCGCAACAGGCCAGACGAGCAGCAGTTCCCGGCGCCAGAAACGCGGGAGCGCGCTTGTGACGAGCAAGGCCATCAGGATCAGAATGACTAGCGCCGGACGCCATTGGAGTTCCGGCGGGTAGAAGGCAAACACGATGAAACGCAGCTTGGCGGCAATGAAAGCCCAGCAGGCGCCGTCGCGCGTGGCACAGTCCGCAGATGTTCCGCTCCATGTCGCGTCAAGCAGGGCCCACCGGAAAAAGGGTGGCAGAAGCCAAATCAGGGTTGCCAGTGTCAGGAGAGTGATGGCGGTGTTGGAAAGCGTGCCGAAGAGGCCGTTTCGCAGCTTGCCAAGACGCCCATGAAGCCGATGGGCGGCGATGTTTCCGGCCTGCCTGGTCATCGTGCCGTTCCCTTCAGTGCAACCCTCTTGTTGTATTGGTTCATGAGGGCGGAAACGACCAGATTGATACCGAGGTAGGTGCCGATGAGGATCATGAGGGCTTCCAGCGACTGACCGGTCGTATTGGCGGTGGTGTTGACGATGCTGACGAGATCCGGGTAACCGATTGCGACCGCCAGGCTGGAATCCTTCGTCAGATCGAGATAGCTCGACGTGGCGAGCGGGGTGATGACGCGCAGCGCCTGCGGAAGCACGATCAGCCGCATGATCTGTCCATTGTGCAGGCCGAGCGCGCGGGCGGCTTCCCACTGGCCTCGATTGACCGACTGGATGCCAGCCCGGACGATTTCTGCGATCGCGGCGGAGAACTTTACAATGAGACCTGTCAGGAGTGCGGCAAATTCCGGCGTCAGATTATAGCCGCCCCGGATGTTGAAGCCCGCCAATGCGGGCGTTTCAAACGTCAGCTTCGCTCCTGATGCCACGAAAGCGGTGGTTGCTGCTGCAAGCACGGCGAGAGTGGCGATAGCCATGGTTTGCCCGTTCAGCCGTTTCAAATGGGACAGCGCGACGAGCATAAGGCCAAGGGCAAAGACGATCAGCGTCACAAACACCGGCCCAGTGACCGGGAGGTCTTCGATGGAGACGGCCGGTACATAGACGCCGCGATTGGTCAGATAGACCGATCCGAGCAAAGCACCCGCCTGACGCGGTGCCGGAAACGCCTTGGCGAGGGAAATCCAGAAGAAGAGTTGCAGCAGCAGCGGCGTATTGCGGATCAACTCCACGTACCAGCGTACAAGGGAGGCGAGAAGCAGGTTTCCTGACAGGCCCGCGACGCCCACGGCTACGCCTAGAATAGTCGCGGCTATGCAGCCGATCAACGACACTTTCAGCGTGTTAAGCAGGCCCGCCAGCATGGCACGAAGATATGGATCGCCGGCGGCGAAAGTGATCGGACTTTCGCCGATTTCGAAATTTGCCGAACGCCAGAGAAAATCAAACCCCGGTGAGACGCCGATGCGCGCCATCGTCGTCGTGACGTTGATCCCGAGATAGACGAGCAATGCGATAAATGAGGCGATGACCGCCAATTGAGCGATAGGGCGATGGCCCCACCACATGAGCAGCCGACGATAGATGCCGGGCCTGCGAGGGCCCGGCGTTGCGATTGAGGACATCTTTGAAACTCGACCGTCTCAACGGAAGGGTGGCGAATAAAGCAGGCCGCCATCGGTCCAGAGGCGATTGTAGCCGCGATCCCAGCCGAGCGGCTTCAGATGCCGGTCGAAGATTTCACCATAGTTGCCGACCGTCTTGATGATGTTATAGGCCCATTTGGGATCAAGGCCGATGGCCTCGCCAAGCGAAGGATCGACGCCGAGGAAGCGCTGGATTGCCGGGTCGGGAGACTTCAGAAACTCATCGACGTTCTTGGACGTAATGCCCCATTCTTCCGCCTGGATGGTGGCGTTGACGGTCCAGTTCACGACTTCCAGCCAGCGGTCGTCACCGCCGGCAATGGCGGGTGCCAGCGGCTCCTTCGACAGCCGTTCGGGCAGAACGATGTAGTCGTCAGGCTTCTTCAACTGGGTACGCTTGCCGACGAGATCGGAGGAATCCTGCGTGATGGCATCGACGCGTCCGGACTCCAGCGCCGCGATAAACTGTCCGGTATCCTCGATCGTGACCGGCGTGAATTTCTTGCCGGTCTTGCGGAAGAAGTCGGCAACGTTGAGTTCGCCGGTCGTGCCGCTCTGGGCGCCGATGGTGGCGCCGTCCAGATCGGCGGCCTTGGTGACACCAAGATCCTTGCGGACCAGAATGCCCTGGCCATCATAGAAAATCGTCGGACCAAAATGGAAGCCGAGCTTGAAGGCGCGGGTAACGGTTACCGTGACACCCGAAAGCAGGACGTCGAATTCACCGCTCTGCAGCGCAGGCAGGCGCTGCTGGGGAGAGGAGTTGGTGAATTCGACCTTGTCCGGATTGCCGAAGACGGCGATGGAGAGCGCGCGGCCGTAATCGATGAAGAAGCCCTGCCAGCGACCGTTGCTGTCCGGCGAGAAGAAGCCCGGCGTCGTGCCGACCCCGACCTTGATCGTACCGCGCTGATTGATCTTGTCCAGTGTCGGGCCGGCATGGGCCGTGCCGGACAATGTTGCGGACGCCAGCAGCGCCGCGGCAATGGTCGATCTGACGACGCCGCCGATAAATCCCTGAGATGACATCTAAAAATGCTCCTGATGAAATGATCAGGTTTACCGCCCACCGATGATCCCCCGATGGCCGGAACCTGGTAGTATAGTAATTTTATGGAATATATAAACGAGGGATCGATTACCCGAAATGCGTGCTTTTAGAAAAGGCAATTGCTTATTTTTTGAATTGTCGGCACGCCGTTACTCTCGATGGAAGTGATGGCTTCAAGGCCATCCGCGTGGCTGCACTATCCTTGATAGCTGCGAGGGCGTTAACGAGATCCGGCGCGTGCCGGATCTCGGAAAGTTCTCAATCGCCCTCGAAGTGAGCGCCTCCTGGGATGGCGTTATCGCGGAGAGGCCGGAGATGGTCAGCGAAGACGTTGCGGTGTGGCATCTGCCGGTATCAGCGGGATATAGCTTTCTCCGGCCAGTTGCTCGCGGTGTTCGTCCTTCGCCTTGGTGATCAGTTCCGGATCAGTCAGCGCACGCACGGCAGAGGCGGCAAGAACCTTGCCGGCTTGCAACATACCCTTGTGGGCATAACCCGAAGTTCCCTGCGAGACCATCTGCCAGGTGTGCGGCGGCGTGCCGTAAGCCTCGGTCGCAACATATACCTGACCCGTCGGAACGAGCCAGCTGACGTCACCGACATCGGTCGAGCCGTGCAGGAAAGTAGGCACCTCTTCAAAGGCGTTCAGATCCTCCGAAAGGACTTTGCTACGTTTGGCAATGCGGGCCTGAACTTCACTGGATAATGTCTTCTGGATATTTCCAGCAAAATCCTTTTCGCTGTTGGAAAAACCGGCGACGCCGATTTTTTCGAACTCCTGATGCATCATGCGCGCCAGAGTGACGTTGGGCACAAGGTCTGCCGAGGCGGCGTCGAAAGTAATCTCAAGCTCGGTGCCTGTCATCAGGGCTGCACCGCGAGCGACATCCTTCACCCGTTCGGTGATGTCGCGGACCTGATCCATCCGCGGCGCGCGTATCTTGTAAAGCACCTGCGCCTGCGCCTGCACCACATTCGGTGCCCGTCCGCCGGTATCGGTGATGGCATAGTGAATGCGGCCATCCTGAATGATATGTTCGCGCAGATAGTTGCAGCCGACATTGGTCAGTTCGACGGCGTCCAGCGCCGAGCGTCCCAGGTGAGGTTCAAAACCTGCATGAGCACTCGTTCCCCGGAAGGAGAAATAGAGCTGGTTGGTTGCCAGCATGCGGGCGTTATAGGCAAGGTTTTCATCCCACGGATGCCAGGTGAAAGCCACATCGACATCGGAGAACAATCCTTCGCGCGCCATATACGCTTTGCCGCCACCGCCTTCTTCGGCTGGGCAACCATAATAACGGATCGTGCCCGCCAGCCCCAGTTCGTCCTTGCAGGCCTTGAGGGCAAGAATGGCGGCGAGCGCGCCGGTGCCCAACAGGTTGTGACCACAGCCATGCCCATTGCCGCCTGCGACGACGGGATCGTGATGGGTAACGCCGCTTTTCTGGCTGAGGCCTGTCAGCGCATCAAATTCGCCCAGTATCGCAACGACCGGCTGGCCATCGCCATAACTGGCTACAAAAGCTGTCTCTATATTGCCGGCATTGCGCGTGACGTCAAAGCCGGCTTTTTCCAGTTCATCCGCCAGAAGTGCTGCCGAGCGTGTCTCTTCATAACGGATTTCCGCAAAGGACCAGATTGCATCGGACACCGACTTCAGATTGTCAGATTGGGTGGCGACGGTCCGTTCGATAATGTCGAGATAGGTCATTTGCTTCCTTCAGGCGGTCTGTTCGACAGGCTTGTTGCCGTGAACGGCGGGAAAGGTGGTGGCGATAACGCAGACGAGAACTGCGCAGGCAACGATCACCGAAAACGCAATCCCGTAATTTTGATTGGTTGCCGAAAGGATGGCTCCGATCAGCATGGGAGATGCAAACGAGCCGAGCTGCGCGAGCGAATTGATCAGACCCGTTGCTGTACCCACTGTGTTCTGCGGGAAATGCTTCATGATGCTGACGAACACGCTGATCGAGATCGCATTCAGGAAAACGTTCGAAACCGTCAGATAGGCGAAGGCGAGCGGAATGGATTCCTCATTGGCCATGAGATAGATGAATATCGCCGATACGGCTGAGCCGATGCAGATGAGATACTTTTCCTTCTGGTGGAAGAAGCGGTCGAGCAGCCAGCCGCAGGTCAGGAACGAGATGAAGCCCAGCGCCGGTGGGATCATCGAGTAGGCGCCCATTTGCACCATGCTCATGCCCTTGACCTTCACCCAGTAGGATGGCAGCCATGACTGCAGACCCCAGAACACGATGTTGGTGAAGAAATAAACCAGCGTGATCTTCCAAGTCAGCGAGTTTTTCAACAGCGCACCGATGCGCTTCTTTTCCGAAACCTTCGCCACCTTCTCCTTGACGACAGGCGCGTCGTTCGCCGGCTTCATGACGAAGAATAGCGCTGCCGAGAGGAGAAGCCCGACGCCGCCGAGGACAAAGAACATCATCTGCCAGCTGTGTGCCGCGATCAAAGCGGTAATGACGATGGAACCAACCGCAAAACCAACTGACGCTCCTGACTGGAGGACCGACTTGGCGCGCGCCATTTGCGACTTCTCGAAGTGTTCGGTGATCGCCACGGAGCCGCCTGCGGGAAAGACTGCCTCGCCGGCGCCGGTCACGGCGCGTGCCGCAGCAAGGCCTACGGCGTTGTGAACAGCACCTGATACGGCCGTTCCCAGCGACCAGACCGCTACGGCGGAACTCAGCACGCGCCGCGCCCCGAAGCGGTCCACCAGGTAGCCGCCAATCAGCTGCGTCATCGAATAGGCCAGGAAAAAGGCACTGATGATCATACCCTGATGATCAGGGGAAAGGCCGAACTCCTCGCTGATGGGAATGATCGCGATATTGATGGCGGTCTTGTCGATGAAACCCACGACCCAGCACAGGAACAACATTCCTATGATGACATGACGACGCTGTATTTTTGAAAACATATCAGAAGTTCCCTTTTTTTGACTTTGTGCCTTTGTCGCATTGCCAGGGAAAAAATCGATGTTTATTCCTCTATAATACCAGAGAATAATATGTGTAGATCACCATGAGGTCGCCTTGGAAATTACGCTGTCTTCTCATCCGGAGCTGAGCAGAATGCAGCACGAAGGCGTGCTGCGCTTTGAAGATGTCGACGTGGAAACTGAGCAGACAGTCGCCCTGCTGTCCCACATAATTGAGCGAAGCGACGACACGTTCCGTTTGGTGATCGACCACTCCTATTTTACGGCAAAACGCACGATTTTCGAGGTTTCCGCCGAGCACGGCGAACAGGTCACCACGCGGGTCGTTGCTGCCGTTCAGGAGGCGGTCATTGCCGTACAGACCAAGACCGTGGAAATGCTGGCATCTGTCAATGCCGCGGTGATCAACTCCCTGGACGATCAGGAAATTGTCCATAGTGTCCTTGCTGAGGTAATGAACGTGCTGCCGCATGCGGATGCCGGCGTCTTTCGGCTGTTCGACGAGGAAAGCGGTTATCTTAACCCGGTGTCGCATCAAGGGTTGCCGGATGACTATACGCATTACCGCTTGCAGCCGAATGAATCCGTCTCCGGCGAGGTCTTCGTAACCGGTGTCCCTGCCATTCACAATGGAAGGCAGAACATCATTGATGCCCACCGTGTGATGAGCCCCGAAAGCCAGTCTTTCATGGAACGGTCGAAGATTGCCAACGCCTTGCTTTGCGTGCCTGTTGCCGCGGAAGGCAAGCGCCTTGGCACATTGACCACATTGTGCTTTTCACCGCGCGGCGCCTTCTCGCCGTTTGACCGTACGGTTTTGGAATCATTGGCTGCTCAGGTTGCCGTCGCGTATAAGCGTTCGCTCACCTATAAGAACGCTATCGCGACATCGAGCCGGCTTGAAAAAATGCGGAGCGACCTGGCAAGCAAGAATGCCGAACTCGACCGCGCCGTGGAGTTGCACGACAAGCTTTTACGTATTTTTTCCACCAGCGGAAGTCTGGTAGAGCGGCTGGATCTGGTTGCAGGCTTGTTCGGCGTCGAGTTTCGATTTGAGAACGTGCTCGGCGTCGACCACCGGTCCCAAGGCTGGACAGATCACCGCGACAGTCTAGAGCAGATCGTTGAAGTCGCTGAAGCCCCCGTGGGTTTTTTTCATTTCCGCCCCATTGAGGATGTGCTCTTTCAACGGGCGCTTTTCGGCACGCTTTCTGCGTTCGTGGCATTGGATTTTGTCCGCGACATGTCGAGGCTCGATGTCCTGAACGCAAGCAAGAGAGCCTATTTCGAGGATATTTTGAAAGGCGTCGATAGTCGTGGCCGCCTCGACCATTTCGGGTTCCGGTTGGAGCGCTTCCATCAGATCCTTGTCGCGAAAGTGTCTGGTCCACTTTCGCCTGACGCTCGACTGTCTCTCCACAGGTCTCAAACAAATCTGCAGAACGCGATCAAGCTGTCGAATGCGCTTATTTTTCATCAGGACGATCAGATTATCATAGTCTTCTCCGCGTCCACTGCGGCTGCACTTGCCAGAAATCTCAACGCCATGATGGACAGGGTGTTGCACCTTGATATCCAGATGGGCGCAAGCGTGGTTTACGACCTGACCGAATTCCACTCGATGGCGAAAACTCAGGCGCAACGAGCTGCCGAATGCCTCGTGCGGCGCGGACAGTCAGGGATATTGTCACATCAGGATATGGGGATCGAAGCTCTGTTGAGTGGACGCGACCGGCATGAAATCATCGACTTTGTCCATGAGGTTCTTGCTCCGCTTCTTCACGACCAGAAACACGAATTTCTCTTTGAGACCTTGCGCAGCTATGTACGAGAGGGAAAATCCGCCACGCGCACAGCTGCCTATCTGAAGATACATAACAATACGCTGTATCAACGACTTGCCAGAATCGAAACGCTGACCGGCCGAAAAATTTCGAACGCAGAAGACTTCACGCTTTTAAGCGTCGCGTGCCAGCTTTATTCAACTTACTCCGGCTGAACCTTGTCACAGGGATCGGCTCTTTGATGCATGCATGGAACCACGTCGAATTCGGGGTGCAACGCCACGCGGAACCGACACATGACTATCAGAGTGAGGGGCTCTTTTCCGCTTTTTCGACAGGCGTCGCCTGGATGACTTCAGGAGCAGCGCCGTATGCTGATTTGTTGTGCCGCTGGAAGACGATAAATTTCTCGGCGGGGAGGGGTCTCGAAAAAAGCCAGCCCTGACCGAAATCCACACCGTGTTCCCGTAGATAGGCTGCCTGTTCCTCGGTCTCGATACCTTCGGCGACGGAGAACAGTCCAAGTTCGCGCGCCATCCCGATAATGTGGAGCGTAACGGTGCTGGTCGCCGTATTCCTGCCGATCGTATCGACGAAGGACTTGTCGATTTTCAGGGCGTCGAGGGGAAGCCCCTGCAGATATTGAAGGCTGGAATAGCCGGTTCCGAAATCATCGATTGCGACGGAATGCCCGGCTTTGCGTGCTCTATCCAACGTGATGCGCGCCGCATCGATGTCGATGAACCCGCGCTCCGTCGCTTCGAGCCAGATTTGCTGCTTGCGGATACCGGCAGGTTTCAGACGCTGGTCGATGAACTCCAGAATTCGTCCGGTTTTGACATCCTCGGCACAGAGATTGACGGCGATGTGCAGGGTGCGATCCGCGACGAGTATCGAGCCGATGTCTGCAATAATGGCCTCGACCACCTGATCGGTGATCGGCTCTATCAATCCCGTTTCCTCGGCGAGGGGAATGAAAAGATCTGGCCTGACAAGTGTGCCGTCTGGCCGTCTCCAGCGGACGAGTGCCTCCGCGCCAACGCATATATGGGTCTTGAGGTCGATAATCGGCTGATAATGGACGACAAATTCACGCTTCCGGACCGCGATTTCCAATTCAGCCTGTGGCGACAACCGCTTGCGCGACATCCACACGATTATGCCGACGATAAAGGATGCAATGAATACTCCGATCGGTAAAAGAACGATCAGCTCGCGTGCGAGTTTCTCTCGGATCGCCGCTCTCGGTTCGAGAACGACCGCCGTCAGCCCACCGTCTTTTACAACCGAATAGAGCGAGGCATCGTTGATCCCTCGGCTCGCCTGCGCCGCGAGTGCGACAACAATGTCCGCATCCGGCTGGTTCTGCGTGCTGATGACCTGCTCCTGATCGTTGAGGAGCGCAAGGGCCATTCCGTCTCGCAGCATGATGTCGACAAAGCGGGAAGGGGCGACGAGCGCGTTATGATGGCCGAGGTGCAGACTGGTCATCCGGTCGCCATGGCTGACGGCCGGCTCAATCCGCAATGTTACTTCGATGCCTTCGGGCGTGACGTAGTCGACATGGGACTTTGAGATGGTTCCCGTGGTGCCGCCCCAGGAGGTACATTTGATGACGTCGTTTTCGAAATAGCCGATCTCCTCGATCGACGGGACGTTGATCGTCACGATCCGCATTTGCGCGATGTGTTGATCCGAACACGCAGGAAGATGCGCGGCTTCAATTGCTTCCAGTGCGCCTTGCGCTTCCTTGAATGTATTGCCGGCGCGCGCGAGTGCCCTTTGGGCAACGAGGTCCAGAATGTCGAGTTCCTTTTGGACGGCGACCCGCCAGGAGGTCCAGGCCATGGCGGCAATGGGAAGTGCTGCTCCCAGCAGGGCCAGAACTATCCCCACGGCTATTACACGCCAACGTCGAGCCCGCATCGTCACTCTCCAAAAGGGATCCTGTGCATTTATAGTCGTGTTCGCCTTAATTTTTGCTATGGGCAGAGGGAGAGTGAACGCCTTCGGTCATCCGGATACAAGAAGCTGACAAAGGCACCGGCCAACAATTTTTCGGTCCCGAAAGCGAAGTGAAGAGCCCAATTCCTGCGGCGCAAGGATCACAGGTCCGACGATCCTGACCGGCCGGTCGGTCAAAGGTGCGGCCTACTGATCCAGATCGATCGAAGGTCGCGCATTGTTTTTGAACAGGGGTTCAACACGTTGGCCAGACAGGGTCCTGGCATTCCACGCATGCGGAGCAGGCAGGACCGGTGGCTGGTCCTCTTGCCAGACATGCACAGCCACAGTGACCGTCATGCCGCCGACACTTGCGACGGTATTTTCCAGGACTTCGAGCGTGGAGCCGTCGCGTGTTGAATTCACATAGGTCACGGTCCGTGACTTTTCGGCGCTTCTGACCTCCGCCAACTGAGTTTCGGTCAGTTGCTTCGCCCGGTCTCCGAAACTTGCGATCATGCCGTCGATCGAAGATCGCTGCGATTGCATAAGGGCAACCGGATCGTAGGTTATCTTCGCGGTGAACGTGGCTGTTTGCCTGATCTTATCGGCGGCTTCGAGTTTCCAGACGGTGCTTGTCGGAACGAGCATGCCTTTCAACTCTTCATTGCCTTCAACCGTCCACTCCCGCCCGATATCGGTGGTGAAAGCTTCGGAAGACTGCCCAAGCGCAAGGATCATGCTTTCCGGCGCAAGAACGTCGATAATAGTGAGTGGGTTACTTTTGACGGTCTGAAGCATGCGAGAGGCTGTGCTATCTGGCGAAGATGTGGACAGCAGCCTTTCCATATTGGCGACGACTTGATCCGCGCCGACGAGCGCCGTCGGAGTACCGCTCGGATCGGTCTCGAATTCCAATTGCTGAACACCGTAGGCGGCAAGTGAATTGCGAAACATGGCGTTCATCGGATAGGAATCGGCAGCGTCCGTTGCATCCGGGGGAATGTCGGCTGAAAGCTTCCATTGCACCCGCATGCCCTCGTCGTACCGTGACAGCACCGTTGCCGATTGACGGAAATCGCCACGCATGACAACGGCCGATGCTTCCGGCTTGTCGAACCAAAGCGACATGTCGGTCTCGGTCGTCTTTTGGACGCGATAGTGAAGTTCAGTCCCGACGGCAGGCGCATAAGGCGGAACAGTCACGCTCTCCGCCGCCTGCGCGGGGCCGACTGCTATCGTTGGCTGGAATATCAGCCCGACAGCAAGAAAGAGGGAAGGGGCCAGACCGATAGTGCGGCGCGTTACGTTCGTGCGAATTTACATGCCCTCCGGTTACTGCTCTTCCAACACCTGACATGCCGATTTGATACTGTCTATCCCAAGTACAACGCCATACCGCTCCTGTGGGCAGTGATTTTTAATCATTGAGAACTGTCCTGGGTCGCGATTCCGCGACCATTGCACTCAGGCGGTGTTGCAGTTCGGGCGGTTCGAATTCCATCCGCACGCAGCCGAGGGCGTAGCACATTGCGGGCGTGAACGGCATCCAGGCTCTCAAGAGATCGAGCAGCTCATCGGACATCATATTTTCCAGCGGGTCGACACCCAATTGGCCGAGCGCTCGTTCGTGATCGGGCATCTTTGCTTGCGCGATAATGGCAAGGGTGCGTCTTAACACTGAACCTCTTGGCTCGTGATGCAGGTTCGTTGACCACCACCATGCATCGACGTCCGCAAGATAGGCGGCAATATAGGTTTCCGCAGTCATTGCCGGCTCGCCCAAAGCGGCCATATCCGGAACCCATGAGGGATCCGATGCAATTTCGGATGGTGAAAATATCCCGGGAGGTGGCGTGTCGGAGCGGTTCGTCTTCAGGCCTGGTTTGCGATGGCGTGTCATGACGAGTGGTCCGCTAGTTGAGGCGTTGACTGGTTCTGGCATCGAACAGGTGGATCGATGCCAGATCGGGCTGAACCTGGATCGTCGCGCCCGGCTGCGCCTGTACACGCTCGCGGAAAATACCGATGACCTTGTGACGGCCGAGCATCATCGTCACCTGCGTTTCCGACCCCATTGGCTCGACCAGCAAAACGGTCGCGGTGAGGCCATGGTTGGCCAGTTCGAAATGTTCCGGGCGGATGCCGTATATCGCATCGCCCGAGACGGGGCCAGGGGGCAGGGGCAGGACGACGCCGTCAGCCTCGAAGCCATTGGCGGTGAGTCGTCCCTCGATGAAGTTCATCGCCGGCGAACCGATGAAGCCGGCGACAAACGGATTGGCCGGCCGGTCATAGAGCTCGAGCGGCGCCCCGCACTGCTCGACCCGTCCGGCATTCATCACCACGATCTTGTCGGCCATGGTCATGGCTTCCACCTGGTCATGCGTAACATAAACGGTGGTGACGCCCAGACGCTGGTGCAACCCCTTGATTTCACCACGCATCACGACGCGCAGCTTGGCATCGAGATTACTGAGCGGTTCATCGAACAGAAAAACCTGCGGATTGCGGACGATCGCTCGACCCATGGCGACGCGTTGCCGTTGCCCGCCGGAAAGCTGGCGGGGGAACCGTTCGAGCAGTGGCGTCAGCCCCAATATGTCTGCCGCCCAGTTCACCCGCTCAGTGATCTCGGCCTTGCTGCCGCCGCGATGCTCAAGCGAAAAAGCCATGTTTCTGGCCACGCTCATATGCGGATAAAGCGCATAGTTTTGAAAGACCATGGCGATGTCGCGGTCTTTTGGCTCGATCTCGTTGACGACACGGCCGCTGATCGAGATATCGCCGCTGGTCACGGTTTCAAGGCCTGCGATCATCCGCAACAAAGTGGATTTGCCACAGCCCGAAGGGCCGACGAGGACAACGAATTCGCCATCGGCAATATCGATATCGACACCATGGATGGTGGCGAATGCGCCATAGCTTTTCTTGACGGATCTAAGGGTAACGGGTGCCATGGGTCAGCCTTTCGGTTAGCCTTTGAGGCCGGTATGGGCGAGGCCTTCGACGAATTGTTTCTGCGCGACGATGAAGACGATGAGTACGGGGATGGCGGTCATCGTTGCGGCGGCAAGCTGGATGTTCCACATCGGCCCGCCATAGGCGTCGGTAAATTGGGTCAGTGCCTGGGGCAGTGTGAACTTGTCGGGGCTGGAGAGGAAGACGATGGGTTCGAGATAGAGGTTCCAGCTGCCGAGAAATGTGAAGATCGCAACGGCAGCCAGTGCCGGACGGGCAAGCGGCAGGGCGATGGTCCAGAATATCTTGAACCGGCCGAGCCCATCGACCCGAGCAGCTTCCTCCAGTTCGACGGGTAAGGAGATGAAGAACTGGCGCATGATGAAGGTGGCGAATACCGCCGGCGCGCCGAAGATCGGCACCAGGATCAGCGGCCAGTGTGTGTTGATCATGCCCCATTTGAGAAACATCCGGAACAAAGGAACCAGCGTCACTTCGGACGGGATCAGCAATCCCACCAGCACCACCATGAAGATGGCGTTGGCGAAGGGAAACCGGATACGCGCAAAGGCATATCCCGCCATTGAAGCCACAGCCATGGTGCCGACGGTGACGATTGCGGCGATATAGGCGGAGTTCCAGTATTGCAACGCGAAGGGCTGTATTTTGAAGACCTCGGAATAGGACGAAAAATCGAAGGCGCGTGGCCAGATATCCGGCGGAAAGGCAAATATCTGGCTGACCGGTTTGACCGACGACGTTACCATCCACCAGGTCGGAAAGACGAAGGGGACAAGCAGCACGCAGAGTATGAAGTAGATCAGCGCCTGCGCGCGTGGGCTGAGTTCAGTTTTCATAGAATACGAACTTTCTGCGCAAGTGCCATTGGATGAAGGTGAGCGCGCCGACAATGACCAGCAGGACGATGGAGAGTGTCGAGCCATATCCGAAGAGGTAGAACTGGAAGGCTTGCTGATAGAGGTAATAAACGAGAACCGTCGTGGAAAAGCCCGGCCCGCCCTGGGTCAGGATCATGATCTGCGCAAAGACTTGCAACGCACCGACGATGGTGACGATGGAGGCCAAGAGGATCGTTGGGCTGATCATCGGCAGGGTGATGCGATAGAACTGCTTGAAGCGCGGCACACCATCGACGCGCGCAGCCTCGAACAGTTCACGCGGCACACCCTGTAGTGCGGCAAGAAACAGGATCATGTTGAGACCGAGATTCTTGAGCGCCTGCACGACGATGACCGAGATCATCGCCGTCGTGGGGTGACGCAACCAGTTGGGACCTTCGATGCCGATCATTTGCAGGAGGCCGTTGATGCCGCCATTGTTCTGCAGCAAGAAGCTCCATACGATTGTCCAGGCGACCAGCGACACCACCACAGGCGAAAAGAACAGCGTGCGGAACAGGGTCATGAAGGCGAGCTTCTGGTTCAGGAGCAACGCAAGTCCCAGCGCCAGGCTCATATTGAGCAGGGCAAGCCCGGCCGAGAACACGGCGGTCACGGCCAGCACTTCGCCCATGGCCGGGTCGCTGAGCAGCTTCTGGTAGTTGGCGGTGCCGGTGAACCGGAACGATCCCGCCAGCACGTTCCACTCATGCAGTGAATACCAGAAGACCAGCACCAGCGGCACGAGCACAAAGACAACGATACCGATGAGTTGCGGCGCTATGAACAGATAACCGGTGGCGGCATCACGGCGCGCCATGGTCCAGAAGCTACGCCGAGCCTGTGTTTGCGATGTTTGGAGGGCAAGCGCCATGGCTTTCTTCCTTCTGTCTTTCGCATCGGCGGAAAATCGGATGGCTACGAAGCGTCAATTCGCCGCCAGCAATGGGTCCAAACGGCTGCAAAGCGCTTTCAGGACAGCCGCGACATCGGCATCTGGTCTCCAGAGACCGTCGAGGCTGGCGCGAACAGTCTGTTGCAGCCGGGCAAAATTGCGGACCTGCTGCGTCGATTGACCGGTGGCGACGCCGCGAATGACCACGGCCTCTATCTGTTTACGCGACAGTAATGGATTGGCGGCCGCGAGTACATCGGCGGTAAGCAAGCTCTGCCGTGCCGGCGGGAAAAACCGCGCGAGTTTGGCTACATTAGGCTTGGAGGAGAAAAATGCCAGGAATTCTGCCGCCAGTTTAGGGTTTTTCCCGCTGGCCATGACGCCGATGCCTGCCCGACCTGTAACGGCATAGTCACCCGCAGGTCCTGTAGGCAACGGCACGAGATCCCAGTCGAAAGCCTTGTCGCCTTTCGGCAGCAGCGCCGCGCGGCTGATCTGGGTGGTCGTCATCGCCGCATCCCCGGCAAAAAAATCGGCCGAAACACCCGGTCCCGGCATGGCTTTCTCCACGAAGATCGCATCGTGGATGAAGCGCATGGCATCAACCATCTCCGGGCTGGCAAAAGCACAGGATTTGGTATCCTTCGACCAGGGATAGGCATTCCAGCCGGTATAGACTTCGGCAAGGTTCTCCCAGGCCTTGTATTCAAAATCACGAATGATCAATCCCTGTTTGCCGGTGGCCGCGACTTTCGCGGCCGTCGCAATGGCATTGTCCCAGTTCCAGTCGCCGGCAGCGATCATCTCGGCGGGCGTCTTTGCGCCTGCCGCCCGGATCATGTCGTTGTTGACGAAGACGCCGAAGGGTGATGTCGAGAACGGGTAGAGATATTGTGTTCCTTCATACGACCAGGCGGTGAGGGTTGCCGGAGGGAAGTCGCCCATGTCGTAACCTTGCGTATTGGCAAAGGTTTCGGTGAGGGGATAAAGCGCCCCGGCCGCCATGAAGTCAGGCGCGGTCGTGTCGAACAGCCAGGCCAGATCGGGGGGATTGCCGCCGGCGATCTGGGTGGTCAGGGTGGTGGCATAGCCTTCGTATGCAAGTGAATCGTAGTTGATCTTGACGCCGGGATGGCTGGCCTCGAACTCATCGGCAATCTCGTTGAACAGGGCCAGATGGGCTTCGTTGGCGCTCCAGATGGCCATCCGCAATTCCTGCGACAAAGCCGGCGAAACCAGCCCTGACGTGACCAGAAAACCGGTCAATGCAATTTTGACTATAGTCCTGCGCATGAATAATCCTCCCAGATTATACGTTTTGGCTAGTAGCCGCGAATATCAGGCCAATGGCGCTCCACCCCTTGGCGTTCGATGTGTGTATGGAACTCCGCCAGCCGCTTTTCATCGGCATGCACGCCATGCGGGGTCTCGTCCTTGTCGAGGCAATAGGCGGCCAGCATGCCGGCCACTTCGCCGATGTTCCATTCGACCGGGTGCAGCCTGTAACAACCATTGGTAATATGCGTGGTGCCGATATTCTTGGATGCCGCCAGCAGGTTCGTTTTGTGGCGGGGAATAAGGGCACCCAGCGGAATTTCGAAAGGGCAGGCGCCGACATCGATATAGTTATCGCCGCCCGTCGAGGGATGCAGATCGATGCGGTACATGCCGACACCGATGCTGTCGCGGTAATGCACCGCGCCGCGATCGCCGCGCACCGCAAGCGACAAATCCTGTTCGACCACCGTGGTCAGGGCACGAATGCGACGGCTTTCACGGATATAGGGCGCCATGGCCAGGCCATGTTCCGTGCCGGTAATGTCGCCACGCAGGCGCAGACCCGGGAAACCCTGGCCACCATCCGGGCGAGGTGCCTCGGTCTGCATCCAGTAGAACATCGAATAGGACAGGCTTGCCGCATCCGCCAGCCGCTCGGCATATTGTTCGGGGGTAACGTCGATGATCGGCGCCTCGAAATAATCGATCATCGGCCAGTTCACGAGGCAGATATCGCTGGTATAGGCGCCCGGCCGAAACGTGTGGCGGGCGGCAATACGGCGGAATATCCACAGGCTCATATCACCGGCGCTGTGGCGCTGGTCGGCAACGTCGCGTGTTGCATTGTCGACCGGGTTGGGATCGAAAAATCGGCGGCTGCGTTCCAGCGTGCGTGGATTGGGCGAGTCCCAGCTCAACAGCGGGCCGCCCCAGAATTCGGGAGCAACCTGACGCCAGTGGTCGTACCGGGCGGGCTTGTCGATGACATGATTGCCGTCAACCTGATCGACGGCGAAACAGATCGAGACGGCTTGCTGATTGTGCGGTTGCGCTTCCGCCGGTGCGCTCGGCTCGCCGGTTTCGGATTGCGCTTCGAAACCAGTGACATAGTCGGTTGCGGTCAGCGGCAGCAGATCGCCCAATTCGGTGGCGTCGATGATGTAGCGGGCCGAGCAGGAAACGAGGTCGCCCGTGTTGCAATGGCGCAGCGTCACGGCCCGCACGGTATCGCCGTCGACCTCCGCGGCGATCGGCTCATAGGGCTTGAGGATGGTCAGCTTGCCGCCCGCCGCGTAAGGGGCAAGCAGCGCCTCCATCACCGCCAGCGAAACGCGCGGTTCGTGGCACAGGCGAGATACATTGCCGTCACCGGGATTGAGTGTCAGATCGGCCCGGGCCACGTCCGTCAGCGGATAGTGGTCGCGGTAATATTGCCGGACGCCCGTGCGCAGGGCGCGATAGCTGGCCGTGATCCCGAATTGTTCGACCCAGCTGTGCTCGTCGGGCGGTACGGCCTGGCTGGTCAGCTGGCCGCCAATCCATTCGAATGCTTCTGTCAGGATAACGCTGCGGCCGTTGCGCAGGGCTCCAAGCGCCGCGGCCACGCCGCCAAGTCCGCCGCCAACCACAAGAATGTCTGCATTGTACTCTCTCACGTCAGGTTCTCTTTCCTTGAGTTGGGCCTTGAGTTGGGGAAGCAAGCGTTTCGCCCGCCACGATGTCACAGCCCAGCAATATCTGCCGTACGGGGCCGGGGGGGCTGGTAAGGGTTTCGACCAGCATGGACGTCGCCTGCCTGCCCATCTCTTCGCGGGGGATGGCATAGGAGGTAAAGACGCGTTGCAACCGGAGCGTATGCGTGCGCGTGCCGCTGCCCAGCACCACGATGGACAGATCGCCGGGGACGCTCACCCCCTGTGCACGGGCATGATTGTCGAAGACCACGGCTTCGGCCACTTCGGCGAAAAAAACGACGCTTGCTCCGCTGGCGCGAACGGCGGTCAGTTGCTCGGCCGGATCGCCATTTTCACTTTCATGGGAATAGACCAGCTCCGCGGCACCTTCGATTGCAGCCAGAAAACCACGCCAGCGGTCGCTGATGGATTCCGCCGGACCCGTTGCGCCGATAAAGGCGAAGCGTCGATGGCCGGCGGCAAGCGCCTCTCGCACAAGAGCATGCGTGGCTGTCACGTAATCCGCGCCCACATAACGCACCGGCCCGCCGGCATCGTCACGGCGACCGACTGCAACATAGGGATAGTCACCGGCAACCAGTTGGGCCAACTCATCGCGATCGAACTGGCTGCCCAAAATCAGGCATCCGTCGGCAAGTCGAAGCCGCCCCGTTTCCCCGAAGATACGCTTGCGCCCGTTATCGTCGCGGGCCGCCGCCGTCATCAGCAGAAGGTCGTAGCCCAACCTCTCCGCTTCCTCCTCTATTCCCATCAGAAAAGGCGTGTAGAAATCGGCCTGCGCAATCGGAAACGCCGGCTGATAGGTGAACACACCCAGGATCCGGTTGGCACCCTTGACCATGCTGCGCGCGATGGGGTCCGCCACATAACCGGTGTCCCGAATGGCCTTCAGCACACGCTCTCGCGTTTCCGGCGGAATGCGGCCTTCAGCGGATTTCGCCTCGTTGAGTACGAGTGAAACCGTCGCCTGACTGACCCCCGCGAAGATCGCAATATCACGTTGCGTCAACCGCCTAACCATCGGAACCTCATTTTCTGATGCGCTGCTAATTCGTATTAGCTGCTTATACGTATAAACGACATTGCCAGGAACGTGTCAAGAGGTTGACGCGGGGTGGGAGAAATGGATTTTCATTGCGCGCGTCAAACGTCAGCCTGCGGCGCGAGCCTTTGCTTTGCGCTTGCGGTGCTCTAAATTTAAGTAACGATCAACTCCCGGCCGCGAAGCCGCAATTCATGAGGTCCCTATGCCAATCGTCATGAAGACCGAACGGTTGCATCTGCGCCAAGTCGAAAGTGCTGACCTCGTTTCACTGGGCAGAATTTACGCTGATCGGGAGTGCATGCAGTTCTATCCAGGCACCAAGTCACCATCAGAAATAAGCACCTGGTTTCAGAAGCTTGCGTTCGACAGCTATGCACAGCATGGATTTGGTCTCTGGGCAGTCGTGGATGCGGTTTCGGGGGAGGTCATTGGTGATTGCGGGATTACTCTGCAAGAGACCCCGGCGGGCCTTGAGCCCGAAATCGGCTATCACCTGTGGCGTGAATACTGGGGAATGGGCTTGGCAACCGAAGCGGCAATTGCCTGCCGCGACTATGCATTTCGTAGTCTGGGTTTGCGTAGAGTGGTAAGCATTACCAGCCCTGAAAACATACCCTCACAAAAGGTCGCAGAACGAGTGCATGACAGGCTGGAAATTTATCAAAAGCGGCGCGCAGAAAGCGGAAACGTAGTCAGTCGTCACCTGTATATCAGTGAAAATCGGTGAGAGTTCTTCACTTTCACCGACTAATATGCGGGCCGCTTCGTGCCAGAAGCGCCGGGTCGCTTTAGGCATTGAGACAAATCTTGCGCGCTCGCTGAACTATTACGCCACTTCCGCCGAAAACGCCGATTTGATGAGTGTTTTGGTATAGTCAGCCGCCGGCCTGTTGAATATGGCGTCCGTTTCTCCCTCCTCCACGATCTTCCCGTTCCTCATGACGATGACGTAGTCCGAAATGGCCTTGATGACTGAAAGGTCGTGGCTGATGAAGATGTAGGAAAGGCCGTGCGTCTTCTGCAGATCGCGCAGCAGGTCGATGACCTGTCCCTGCACGGAGCGGTCCAGCGCGGATGTCGGCTCGTCGAGGATGACGACCTCAGGCTTGAGGATGATCGCACGGGCAATTGCGATACGCTGACGTTGTCCGCCTGAAAACTCGTGAGGGTAGCGATTGCGGGCAGCGGGATCGAGACCGACTTCTTTCAGTGCTTCGATTGCTCGCTTGTCCCGCTCCGCCCGGCTGAGCTGTTGCTCATGCACAAACAGCCCTTCGGTGATGATCTCACCGACCGTCTGTCTTGGCGAAAGCGAGCCATAGGGATCCTGAAACACGAGCTGCAAATGCCGCCGCAATGGCCGCATGGCCTTTCGGTCAAGGCCGGTGATCTCCGTCTTGCCGAAGAAAATGCGGCCATCCGAAACGATGAGACGCAGAAGCGCGCGACCGAGCGTGGACTTGCCCGATCCGGATTCACCGACGATGCCGATGGTCTGTCCCTGATGAAGGTTGACATTGACGCTGTCGACGGCCCGGAACTTGCTGGACTTCGACAGGAACCCACCCGGAATTTTATAGTCGATCGTCACATTCTTGCCTGAGAGAACCACCGGTGCTTCGCTGCCGACTGCAGGCTTGTGCCCGCTGGGTTCCGCATCGAGAAGCATCTTGGTGTAGTCCGCCTGTGGGCGCTCGAAGATATCTTCCGTTGTGCCGGACTCGACAATCTCCCCGCGGCGCATGACGGCGACGCGATCGGCGAAATGGCGGACCACGCCGAGATCGTGCGTGATCAGGACGACGGCCATGCCGAAGCGTTGCTGCAACGACTTCAAAAGGTCGAGGATTTGCGCCTGGATCGTCACGTCAAGCGCAGTGGTCGGCTCATCCGCAATCAGAATGTCCGGCTCGTTCGCGAGCGCCATGGCGATCATGACGCGCTGGCGCTGGCCCCCGGAAAGTTCATGGGGGTAGCTGTCTATACGCCGCTCCGGCTCAGGAATTCCCACAAGCTTCAGGAGTTCGAGAACGCGCGCACGCGCTTGCCTTTTGCTGCCACCCCTGTGGTGGATGATCGGTTCGGCGATTTGCGCGCCGATCCGGTAGAGGGGATCGAGCGAGGTCATCGGCTCCTGGAAAATCATGGTGATTTTCGCGCCCCGGATATCGTTCAGCTCGTTGACCGGCAGACCGATCAGCTCGCGCCCACGATATTTTGCCGAGCCCTGAATTATGCCGTTTGATGCCAGCAGCCCCATGATGCCCATCATGGTCTGGCTCTTGCCGGAACCGGATTCGCCGACGACGGCAAGCGTTTCGCCCTGTTTGACGTCAAGATCGATGCCCTTGACGGCATTCACCGTGCCATCAGGCGTGGTGAATTCAACCTTGAGGTCGCGGACGGTGAGGATGGTTTCAGATGTCGTATTCATGTCAACGATCCTTGGGATCGAGTGCATCACGCAACCCGTCGCCCACAAAATTGAGCGAGAACAGGGTCAGCACGAAGAAGATCGCCGGAAATATCAGTAGCCACGGGGCCGACTGGATATTGTTGGCACCTTCGGAAATCAGCGCCCCCCAGCTCGTCAGCGGCGCCTGCACGCCAAGGCCGAGGAAGGAGAGGAAGCTTTCCAGAAGAATGACTTTGGGCACGACGACCGTGACGAATACCACGACGGGCCCGATCGTATTGGGAATGATGTGACGGCGGATGATCTGCCAGTCGGTCAAACCCAAGGCCTGGGCCGCGCCCACAAATTCCCGCCGTTTCAGAGCAAGCGTCTGGCCACGGACGATACGCGCCATATCCAGCCACTCCACCGCACCGATCACCAGGAAAATCAGGATGAAGCTGCGGCCGAAGAAGACCACGAGAACGACGACCAGAAAGACGAAGGGCAGCGAATAGAGGATTTCGACGAAACGCATCATCACATTGTCGACACGCCCGCCGATATACCCCGCAGTTGCGCCGTAAAGGACGCCTATCCCGAGCGAAACGAGGCTGGCCAGAATGCCGACAGCGATCGAGATTTGCCCGCCCAGCATGACGCGGGCCAGCATGTCGCGACCGTTCGAATCCGTGCCGAAGAAGAAGTATTCGCGGTTGACGTCGCCCTCCAGCTTCAGCGTTCGGCCGTCGTCTTCGGTGGCCACGACCCTGGTGTTTTCAAATTCGTTGGCGCGGTCGAAATAGCGTGTGGCGCGGGGGTCTATTGCGCTGCTGGAGGTGATGGTTGCCGTGAAGGTCTGCCCTTCAACGGAAAATTCCTTCAGCTCCACGCGCGCCCGGCCGGCAACGCCCTCCATCACGCCCTGGAGGTTGTTCACGTCAGGGCGCGGTTCAAGGCTTGGGGCCACCGAGACATAGGACGAGAACACCTGATCATAGGTGTGGGTGAGGAAATTCGGGCCGATAAAGGAGAAAAGCGTGATCAGCAGGAGCATGATCGAACCCGCCATGGCCGCCTTGTTTCGTCTGAAACGCAGGGCTGCGAGCTGGAACAGGCTTCGGCTTTTCACCAACGGTTGATGGTCAACAGTGCCGGGGATATCAGTCATGTCTAACCCTCGGATCAAGCAGGCCGTAGAGGATATCGACCAGGAGATTGAACACGATGACAAAAATGGCGACGAGAACCACGGTTCCCATCACCAGGGTGTAGTCGCGATTGATGGCGCCAAGAACGAAGTAGCGGCCGACACCCGGGATTGTAAAGATCGTCTCGACGACCGCCGAACCCGTCAGGAGAGCCGCGGCACAGGGCGCGAGATAAGAAACGACGGGCAGCATGGCCGCGCGCATGGCGTGCAGCACGACCACGCTGCGCGCCGGAAGACCATAAGCCTTGGCGGTGCGAATGTGGTCCATCCGCAGAGCCTCGATCATGGCACCACGCGTCAGACGCGCAATAACCGCAAGCTGCGGCAAAGCGAGTGCGATCATTGGAAGAATGAGATATCTGAGCGATCCATCACCCCAGCTGCCTGCGGGCAGAAGCCCGAGTATCACGGCGAAGACAAGCGTGAGAACAGGCGCCACAACGAAGTTCGGCACGGTGATGCCAACCGTTGAAATCGACATGATCGAGAAATCGAAGGCACTGTTCTGCCGGAGCGCGGCCAGGGTGCCGGCGAGAACGCCGCCCACCAGCGCCAGCAAAAGCGCGTAGCTGCCGAGTTCCAGCGAATAGGGCAGGCCTTTGCCGATCAATTGCGCGACGGTATTGTCCTTGTAAATGTAGCTCGGACCGAAGTCGCCGGTAACGGCATTGCCGAGATAGATGAGATACTGGCGCCATAATGGCTCATCCAGATGATAGGTTCTCATCAGGTTTTCCATCGTCTGCGGCGGCAGGGGACGTTCAAGATTGAACGGACCACCCGGCGCGAAACGCATCAGGAAAAACGAAATCGTGACGACGATAAACAAAGTCGGCACGGCGCTCGCCAAACGGCGCAGAATAAACGAGATCATGGTTTTTCGGGCTCCGGCATGGCACGGTGGTGTTGGCCACCGTGCCAGTGCTGCTTATTCGGAAACGCTCAGGAAGCGGCTGAGGTGTTCGTTGGCAGCATTGTCCACCCAACCCTTGACACGGTTGGAGACCAGCCAGAGATCGGCCTGTGTCAGAAGCGGAGCGACCGGCTGTTCCTTCATGAGGATTGTTTCTGCCTCATGCAGCAGCTTGGAGCGAGCGGCAGGGTCCTTCTCGTTATAGGACTTCTGCATCAGTGCGTCATATTCGGCGTTGTTGAACTTCGAATAGTTGAAGGTCTTGTTGGAGGATACCGAAAGGGCGAGGAAGTTTTCCGCATCCGCGTAGTCGGCAACCCAACCGGCACGCGCCACGTTGAACTTGCCGCCTTCCTGAAGGTAGCCATAGTGCGAGGCAACGTCGAGGTTCACCAGCGACACCTTCGCGCCGAAAGTGTTCTTCCACATATCCGCGATAGCCGTCGCGACGCGTTCATGGTTGGGGTTGGTGTTGTAACGGATTTCGACGGAAAGCGGCTTGCCGCCCTCACCGTAACCGGCTTCCTTCATGAGTTTGAGCGCTTCGTCTTCACGATCAAGCTGCGAAAGCGTGGCAAAATCGGCCTTCGCCGGTTCACCGTAGGAATCCATACCCGGGGGAACCATGGAGTAGGCCGGAACCTGGGAACCGCTATAGATTTCCTTGGCGAGGAAATCGCGGTCCACTGCCATGGACAGCGCCTGGCGGACACGGACGTCGTTATACGGCGCTTCGCGGGTATCGAAGGTGTAATAATAGGTCGCAAGCGTCGGCGAAACGTGAACCTGCTCGCCATAGGACTTCTTCAGGCGGTCGATCTGGTCCGCAGAAAAGTTGTATGCGAGGTCCATTTCCTTTGCTTCGAAACGACGAACGGAGGCGGCCTGGTCGTCGATCGGGTAAAAGATGACCTTGTCGATCTTGGTGTTCGATGCATCCCAGAAATCGGTGTTCTTGACGACCGTCAGGCTGTCATTGGGAACATGTGCTTCGAGTTTGTAAGCACCGTTCGAGACCATGACGCCCGGCTTTACGAAGTTCGTGCCGTTCTTTTCATAGCTCGCCTTGGAGATCGGCAGTGCCGTCTGGTGAGCAAGAAGCTCAAGGAAGAAAGGTGTTGAGCGCTCGAGTGTGATTTCAAGCGTCTTGTCATCCACGGCCTTCACGCCAAGCTGGTCAACCGGCGTTTCGCCCTTGTTGATCTTTTCGGCGTTCTTGATCGGGTAAAGGATATTCGCATATTTTGCTGCGGTCTTGGGGTCTTCCACACGCTGGTAGGAGAACACAAAATCTCCAGCCGTCACCGGCGTGCCATCCGACCACTTCGCATCCGCACGCAGTTTGAAGGTATAGACGGTGCCATCGTCAGACAAGGTCCAGCTTTCCGCCGTGCCGGGAACGATCTTGCCTGCAGCATCATAAATGGTGAGACCTTCATAAAGGTCTTTCAGGATAAAGGCTTCGATGTTGATCGAAGTTTGAGCCTGATCGAGCGTCTGCGGTTCCCCAGAATTGCCGCGATGCAGAACTGTTTCCGCGAGTGCGGAACTGGCGCCGAGCAGAAGTGATCCTAGCAGCAGAGTAGTGCGAACTGTTGTTGTTATGGACATTGTTTTCTTTCCCCGTGAGTATTTTGAGCCCACAAACAAGGCCAAATTTCTCTGGAGTGCAACCACAATAAATTGTGAGTTGATGCGGAACCCACAACTTCAGTGGCCCCGAAGGTACATTTTATGATGCTGTTTTCGAAATAGCCGAACTTCTGATCGACGGGACGTTGATCGTCACGACGTGGGCGAAAACGGCATGGATGGTGGCACGGCCTGCTAGCTGCACCAACGAAAGAAGCGGGGCGACCGATTGGCCGCCCCGCTTGATTTGAAGCCGGATTTAAATCTTAAGCAGGTCGTTCTTCACCCGCATTCGGCCGCCAGGTGATGAGCTTTTTCTCGGCCACATCGAGAATGAGGTCGATGATCAGGACGAAAACCGCAAGGATGATGATGCCTGCGAAGACGCCGACCGCATCGAAGTTACCTTCGGAGCGGGCAATCAGGTAGCCGAGGCCTGCGGAGGCCCCCAGATATTCGCCGATGATCGCGCCGACCACGGCAAAGCCGACAGAGGTGCGCAGCGACGACAATATCCAGCTCGCCGCAGCCGGGAAGTAGACGTGACGCAGCAGATCCGAGCGCTTGGCGCCGAGAATGCGGGTATTGGACAGCACGACCGGGTTTACCTCACGCACACCCTGCATGGCGTTGAAGAAGGTGACGAAGAAAACGAGCGTGACCGCAAGAGCGACCTTGGACCAGAGGCCAAGCCCCAGCCAGAGAACGAAGATCGGGGCCAGAACGACACGCGGAATGGCGTTTACCGCCTTGATGAACGGATCGAGCACGCGGGCGACGAAGGGGCTGAGGCCAAGCCAGACGCCGGCGCCGACGCCAAGACCCGTGCCGATGATATAGCCCAGCACCGTTTCACTGAGCGTGATGCCGACATGTTTATAAAACCCGGCATCGGCAACCCAGTCGATCACCTGTTTGACGATGTCATGGGGTGCGGGGAAGAAGAAGCGATCAATGGCACCGGAGCTTACGCCGAGTTGCCAGCCGCCCAGAAGAACGACCAGGAGAGTGACCTGGATGATACGAACATTAACGGCTTGCATAGCTTTTCTCCACTTCGCCACGCAGGGACGCCCATATATCGCGATAGAGCGTCATGAATTTGGGATCGAGTTTGATTTCGGCGACGTTTCGGGGCCGTTCGAGATCAACGGGGAAGCTTTCGATGACGCGGCTCTTCGGGCCGGCCGCGAGAACGACGACGCGGTCTCCGAGTGCGATTGCCTCTTCCAGATCATGCGTGATCATGACCACCGCACGGCGGTCCTCCTGCCACAGGCGCAGCAATTCGTTCTGCATCAGGTGGCGTGTATGGATATCGAGAGCAGAGAAGGGTTCGTCCATCAGGATGACCTTCGGCTCGGTGATGAGCGCCTGCGCCATCTGCACGCGTTTGCGCTGCCCACCCGAGAGCTGGTGCGGAAAACGGTCTCCGAAACCCTTGAGGCCGACCTTTTCGAGCCAGGCCGTAACTTTGGCGCGCCGCTCATTCTCGGCAACGCCACGGAACATCAGGCCGAGTTCCACATTCTGAAACGCCGTCTTCCACGGGAGAAGCGCATCCTGCTGGAACAGATATCCGATGGTGTTCTGTACGCCCTGGACGGTCGTACCGTCGATTGACACCTTGCCTTGCGCAGGCTTCAGCAGCCCTGCGATGGCGTTGAGGATGGTGGATTTTCCGCATCCGGTGGGGCCGACGATGGAGAGAAACTCTCCATCGCCAACCCTAAGGTTGACGTTTTGAACGGCAACGAACGAACCAAATGCCATGGTCACGTCATCGATTGCCACCATCGGCTGGGGTTTGAGTTCCGTCACGGGCTCTAGCTTTCTAGCTGGCGAAGACATCGCGGCCTCTCAATTTGCGGCCTTCGAGGCCGCAGCCTCGACGAACTTGTTGGTATAGGTGGTGTTGAGATCGATCGTCGCCTTTGCGACCGCATCGTTGAAGCTCTTCAGAACGGCCAGCGGCGTTTCGAGATCGGCAGGCTCGAACTTGCCATCTTCGGAGAAGATCGCCTTGGCCGCTTCGACGGCCTTGATGTAGGTCTGCTTGTCACCGGACACGAAATCATCGGGAAGCTTTTCGACGATTTCTTCGGCCGAATGCTGCTTCATCCAGTGCAACGCCCGAACCGTGGCATTGGTGACCTTCTGGATCACCTCGGGATGTGCATCGATATAGTCCTGCGTCGCATAAAGGACTGATGTCGGATAGATGCCGCCATAGACATCCTTGGCGCCCTGATCGCTGCGGGCGTCGATGAGGATCTTGCCCAGCCCACGTTCCACGACGATGGTCGCCGCGGGGTCGTAGTTGACGAGCAGATCGATCTTGCCCTGCTGCAGAGCGGCAACGGCGGCCGCACCCGAACCGACGCCGATGATGGAGATTTCGTTGTCGCTCAGATTGTGCTGCTTCATGTAGTAACGAATGAAGAAGTCCGAGGAGGAGCCGGGCGAGGTGATGCCGACCTTCTTGCCCTTGATCGTATCGGGCTTCGCCGGATCAAAGTCGGTGTCGTTCTTGCCAGCGAGAACCAGACCGGAGTTACGGGCGAGCTGCACGAAGCCCACGACATGCTTGT
This sequence comes from Agrobacterium tumefaciens, assembly GCF_005221325.1. Lineage (NCBI taxonomy): Bacteria > Pseudomonadati > Pseudomonadota > Alphaproteobacteria > Hyphomicrobiales > Rhizobiaceae > Agrobacterium > Agrobacterium tumefaciens. The sequence goes on from NZ_CP039889.1 coordinate 1,771,605, forward strand.
TCTGCGACTGCATCTGGATCGTGTGATCGTAGAAGCCGACGGCGACGTCGGTGGAGCCGGCCACAAGTGCCTGAAGCACCTTCGATCCACCCTGGGCAAAGTTCTCGGTGGTTACATCAAGTCCCTCGTCCTTATAGAAGCCGAGGCTGGCCGCCACGGGGAAAGGCAGATTGTTGAGGTTGTATGAGCCTACGCTCATCCTGACGGATTCGGCATTCGCGGATGCTGCCAGCGCACAGAGCGCCGCGGTTGCAAGCAGGTATTTACGCATGAGGGTCTCCTCCCTGTTTCATGTTTTGGGTCAATATGGCTGTATTTAAGCTGCGTCTTCAATTGCAGCGATCGGCTTGGCGAAGGCAAAGCCTTCAAAAAGTCTGCGCGCCGTTCTCACAAGCCCGGCGGTTATTGCTCCCTCCCGCATCTCCAGCTGCACGTCGAGGCGGCCGGCAGGATGTTCGATGCGGACGAGTGTCGGCACCGAGAGGCCTCCAGCCACTTCATAGGCAACAGAGCCTTCGGTGACGGCCGCAGTTGCGATGCCGACTGCGCCGGTCGTTGCAAGCGCGGGATGACATTCATTCGGCATGAAGTATCGGACCGAAAGAGTGCCGCCTCTGCGGGCTGGCGCGATGAGCACCGGCTTTGGAATGACCATGTCCGTCACGTCGCCCATGCCCATCAGCTTGCCCGCTTCGACACGGATGTGGCTCATGCGCTCGACAAGATCGCGGTTGACGGTAAGTGCCCGCGGTTCCTCATAACCGGTCACGCCAAGATCGGCGGCGCGCATGAGCACCATCGGAATGGCGCAATCGATGGCCGTTACCGCCACGCCATCGATCATATCGACGGCTTTGCCTGTTGGCAGCAACTTACCGGTTTTGGCACCTGCGGCATCCATGAATGTCAGGGCGATGGGTGCGGCCAGGCCCGGTACGCCGTCGATCGAAGCGTCGCCGAGATAGATCACTTCGCGGCCGCGTGTCGGAACCTTCGCCTCGATCAGCTTGCCGGTATTCACATTGTGAATACGCACCAGCGTGTCATTGCCCTGCGCTTCCACAAGCCCGGCCTCGATCGCGAAGGGGCCGACGGCAGCCAGCATATTTCCGCAATTGGGCGAATAGTCGACATATTGCCTATCGGTGCGGACCTGCGCGAAAAGATAGTCGATGTCGGCACCCTTGACCGTGGAAGGGCCAATGATCGCCACTTTCGACGTGACCGGATTGCCGCCGCCAATGCCATCGATCTGCAGCGGATGGCCGGACCCCATGATGGAGAGTAGTGCCGCATCCCGTGCCGCCTGATCGCGGGGAAGATCGGAGGCGAGAAAGAACGGTCCACGCGATGTTCCGCCGCGCATCAGCACACAGGGTATCTTGAGTAGATCATTCATGGAAGGGAGCCTCAATCTTGCATTTGGCGGATCAATGCGCCGCGTTGTTGCAATATGAGGAAAGAAGTATAATCTGTTAAATGCAATGTTCGGAGGTATTATTGCGATATGAGCATCAATTGCGAAATTCTTGATTTACGGGCTTTTCAAGCTGTGGTTGAATTTGAGAGTTTTCACAGAGCGGCTGATGCGCTGCATATTTCGCAACCGGCACTCACCCGGCGCATCCAGAAACTGGAGCAGGCCATTGGTGCGCCGCTTCTCGAAAGGACCACGCGCCACGTCGCGCCAACGGCGATGGGCCAGGAGGTCATGCCGCTTGTCCGGCGCATGCTGGAAGAGTTTGACGGATCGCTTTTTGCAATGAAGGACGGAGCGCAGCGGCGCGGCCTTATTACGATGGCATGTGTTCCGACTGCGGCATTCTACTTTCTACCCACCGTCATCAAAACCTTTAGCAAGCAATATCCGCATATCCGGCTGCGTATCAGAGACCTGACGGCAAACGAGGGCTTGCAGGCGGTTGCCCGTGGCGAGGTGGAATTCGGGATTAACCTGATGGGCAATTCCGATCCCGATCTGGCGTTCGAGCCGCTGATCGATGACCCATTTGTGCTGGCGATGAGGAAAGACCATCCTCTGGCGGCTTTCGAAACGATCCAGTGGGATCAATTGGAGCCACACCCGCTGGTCGTTGTCGATCGCTCCAGCGGCAACAGAACGCTTCTCGACGGCGCGCTTGCGCGACACAATCTGAAGCTGAACTGGTTCTACGAGGTGACTCACCTCAACACATCACTCGGTCTCGTTGAAGCCGGGCTGGGTATTTCCGTGCTGCCGCGATTGGCCACCCCGCAGGATGACCACCCGTTTCTCGTCACGCGGCCGATCGTAAATCCCGTGGTCTCCCGAACGATCGGCATCGTGCAGAGGCGCAGCAGCGCGCTGTCTCCGGCTGCGGAAAAATTTGTGCAAATGCTGTTGAAGACGTGGAAAACACCCTGAATGGATGCGTTGCGGCTCCATCAGACCCGCCGCTTCAGCAACCCTGCCAGGACCGTCAGCGCCCCGGTCAGGTCGTCGAATGATGGGCCGCCGAGGCAAAACCTGATGCCGCTTGCCTGATCTTGCGTATCCGCCATCATGGAATCCGGTGCGGTCAGCCTTATGCCGCTTGCCGCGGCGGTGGATACAAAGCCGTTGGCGGCTGCACGCTCCATCGGCAGCCAGACATTGTATGCATCGGGATGCGAGACAAGCTCGCTCGCATCCAGCAGGGAAACCGCGAGGCTGGAGCGTCGCCGCGCCTCGTGGCGCAGATCGCGCTGGATCGATGAGATGACGCCGGTGGTCAGCCAGTCCTCAACCACCGCGCAGGAAAGTGCTGATGGGGCCATCGGCGCATCCTGCAAGAGATTTTCCGCGGCATCCTTCTGTCCCGCCGGCAGCGCCAGCACTCCGATCTGCAAGCCGGGACCGAGCGACTTGGACATGCCATTCACATGAAACGAAACGTCAGGCGCCAATGCCGCCAATGGGGTGAAAACCGGGTCGGACGCCGCATAAACACCGTCCTCGATGATCCAGACGCCGGCCCGGCGACAGATATCCACAATGGCATGCCGCCGCGCCATACCCATGGTGGCGGTTGTCGGATTGTGCAGCGTCGGCGTCAGATAGATCGCCCTGCCGCCGCCCGGCTCCATGCCAGCGAGCGCTTCGGCAAGTGCCTCCGGCACCATCCCCTCGGCATCGATCTCCACACCCTGCACCCTGCACCCTTTGCGCCGAAGCAGCGCGAGCGCGCCGGGATAGGTGATCCGCTCGGTCAGCAGCAGGCCATCCTGGCCGCAGGCAAGATCGAAGGCCAATGACAGCGCCTGACGGGCACCGCTCGTCAGCACCAGATGCGATGGATCGACGGACAGGCCGAGTGTCGCGAGCCAACGGGCCAGAACACGCCGATGTTCCACATGGCCTGCGGGCGGCGCATAGAGATTGAAATGATCCGCATCGATCTTGCGCGCGATGCCGGTCAGCGTTTTTGCCAGAATACGGGCGTTGAGCGTGGCCGGCGGCGCGTTGGACGAGAGGTCGATCTGCCGGTCGTTATGTGCTTCCTGAAGCGCCACGAATGTTCCCCGACCCTTGACGCTGCGGGTCAGGCCGCGCCGTTCCAGAACGGCATAGGCTTTCGTTACAGTGCCGAGACCCACGCCCAGTTTCCACGCGAGATCACGATGGGCAGGCAGGCGCACACCGCCCGTCAACCGTCCCTCGATGATATCGTCGGCAAGTGCCAGCACCAGCCGCTCGGCGGCATTCGCCTCGATATCTGCAAGGCGAGGCACCCAAGGGGATTGCAGCAGCACGGTCTCAACCTCGTTAAAAGTGTCACGTTACACTATTTCAATAACCAAGAAGTGTAACATAAGCTATGACGGCGCTGGATGAAATCCACAGTTAGCAACAGGCGACAGCCATATGGCGGGCGCATTGAGGTTTGAATGTTCAGCCACATAACCGTCGGAACGCGTGATCTTCAGCGGGCAGGATATTTCTATGACGCCGTGCTCGCGCCGCTTGGCCTGATACGTCGGGCCATCACACCCGATGGGGGGCCTGCGGCACTTTGCTGGGTGACGACGCACGCCCCATTGCCGCGGTTTTACGTCTATAGCCCCTTCAATGGGGAGGCGGCAACCGCTGGCAATGGTGGCATGGTCGCCTTTCTGGCGCCATCGAAAGACGCGGTGAATGAGGCCTATGCCGGCGGTTTGGCTCATGGTGGAACGGACGAAGGTGGTCCGGGCCCGCGCCCGCATTATGGCGAAGGTTATTTCGGCGCCTATCTGCGTGATCCCGATGGGAACAAGGTCCATATCGTCCATCGCGGTGATCTCCCGCACGAGCGGGGAAGCCCTTGATTTCCGGAGAAACCGACATGTTCGCCAGCCAGCTTGCCCTCGTCTACGGCACCTATCTCATCGCTACCGCCAGTCCCGGGCCAAGCAACATGGCAATCATGGCAACGGCGATGCGCAACGGCCGTCTGCCTGCCCTTGCTTTGGCGGCCGGCGTCATCACCGGTTCGCTGTTCTGGGCGATCCTGACGGCGACCGGTCTGTCCGCCGTACTCACCGTCTATGCCCAGGCGCTTTTCGTCATCAAGATCGTTGGCGGCGTCTATTTGCTGTATCTGGCCTTACGCGCCGGCAGATCAGCCCTCAAACCGGTCTCCGATCTTGCAGGAACGACTGCGGAGCGCGCGGCGCCGCGCTATCGATCACTCTATCGGCAGGGCCTTTTCATGCATATCGGCAACCCCAAGGCCATCCTGTCGTGGATAGCCATCATGTCGCTCGGGTTTCGCGCGGACGCGCCCGCCGGCATGTTACCGGCGATCATCGGCGGCTGTGCCATTCTCGGCGTAACCGTGTTCGGTGGTTATGCCTTGCTTTTCTCGACCGCCTCGATGATTGCACTCTATACCAGATTACGGCGCTGGATCGACGCCGTGCTCTCTGCGGTCTTTGCGGTTGCGGGTCTTAGACTGCTTGTCTGGCAGAGTTGAAGGCCTCACCCTGCGTCCACGACTGCCCGTTGATCTGAACTGAAAGAACGATGTCATGACCTTTGCTATCCATATGATCGATGTATTCGGCTCCGGGCCGCTTTCCGGCAATCCGCTGGCCGTCATCACGGGCGCCGACAACCTGACGACGGATGAAATGCAGCTGTTGACGCGGTGGTTCAACCTGTCCGAAACCACATTTCTACTGCCGCCCACCCATTCAGAGGCCGACTACCGTGTCCGGATATTTTCGCTGGACAGGGAAATGCCCTTTGCCGGGCACCCCACGCTGGGCAGTTGCCACGCATGGCTGTCCGCCAATGGTTCGCCCAAAAACGAAACGGCCATCATTCAGGAATGCGGTGCCGGGCTGGTCCCGATCAGGCGCGCGCAGGGGCGGCTTTCCTTTGCCGCCCCGCCGCTCATCCGTTCCGGTGCGCCGACACCGGCCGAGTTGGAAGAGGCGCGGCAGCTGTTGCGGATCGAGGCCCACGATATTGTCGATGCCGCCTGGATCGATAATGGTCCCGGATGGCTGGGGATCAGGCTGGCATCGGCGGAAAAGGTGCTTGATCTTGACCCGGTCCGCAGCTGGCCTGACCGCATTGATGTCGGTGTGGTTGGTCCTTACACGGAAGGCGACGAAGCTGCCTTCGAGGTTCGCGCCTTCTTCAGCGATCATCTGGGCTCCATCGCCGAAGATCCCGTTACCGGAAGCCTCAATGCCTCGCTGGCGCAATGGCTGTTTGCCACGGGCATGGTTGCGGCAGATTATGTCGCCGCTCAGGGGACGCGTCTCGGTCGGCAGGGTCGTGTTTACCTCAGCCGCGATGAGATCGGTGCAATATGGGTGGGTGGTGAAACACGCACACATGTCGAAGGCCGATTGCTCGGTCTTTGAAGACAGATGAAAACGAGGTGACTTGATGAATGACAGTGTTTACCGCCCAATTTCCGAACGCGTGTTGGCGGATGATTGGGGCCGGCTGACCAAGTATGAATATGAACTCCGGCTGCGGGACGGAAGCTGGCAGAAGCAGACCCGGGAGGCATATGATCGCGGTAACGGCGCGACGTGCCTGTTGTACAATCCGGCAAGCGGACATGTCCTTTTGACCCGCCAGTTCCGGTTGCCGGTTCTCTTGAATGGCGGTCTGGAATCACTGATCGAGACACCGGCAGGGCTGCTCGAAGGCGCAGAACCGGCGACGCGAATGCGTGCGGAACTGATGGAGGAGACCGGTTACGAGGTTTCCGAACTCACACACCTGTTCGATATCTATATGAGCCCCGGCTCGGTCACCGAATATCTCGCTTTTTTCCACGGCGAATATGCCGACACCCACAAAGTGGGCGAGGGCGGTGGCTCCGCTGACGAGGGAGAAGATATCGATGTGCTCGAAATCCCCCTGCCGGAGGCGATGCGGATGATCGATCGTGGCGATATTCGCGACGCCAAGACGATCATTCTGCTCCAGCATCTTGCCATCCGGCTTTTGTAGGAAAAGCACGGGTCGCTCTGATCCCGGTTCACCATTGTGGCCACCTCCTCAAAAACGTTTTTCGGCCCGGCGTGAAAGCGCCGGACCGATCCGACGCTCTCGATCATCTGGCGAAAAGATTGGCGGCCATATAGTCGACAAACGCTCTGACTTTTGGGGACAGATATCGATTGGTCGGCCAGAGTACACAGAAGGTCCCCGTATCGGCCACATAGTCGTCCAGCAGCGAAACCAGTTTCCCCTCGGCGATTTCGGATGCCACGGCAAATGAAGGAAGACAGGTGATCCCGAATGATCGCTCCGCGAGATAGATCAAGGGCTCCAGCGTGCTTGCAACGGTCGCAACCGGTAGATCGATCCTGATCTCACACCCGTCGCGAACCAGCGGCCACGGTTCAAACTTTCCGGAATTCGCGAAACGGTGGTGGAGACAGCGGTGCCGGACAAGATCTTCGGGAGCCGTGGGCCGGCCATGCGCTTCGAGATAGCCGGGTGCCGCCACGATCCTGTGTTTGAAGGTGCCGAGCTTGCGGCTCATCAGCCTCGTGTCCCTGATATCGCCTGTCCGGATGACGGCGTCGAACCCTTCCTCGATGACATCGACCAGGCGATCGGTAAAATCCAGATCGAGATTGATGTCCGGATAGGTCTCCATGAAGGCCGATATTGTCGGCATCAGCAGCATGCCCGCCAGGGGAAGGCTGACACGCAGCTGCCCGCGCGGAATGGCCTGCGATCTCGATAGTTGAGCCTGAGCCGTCTCATATTCCGACTGGATGCGCCGGCATGTATCGAGGAAAAAACCGCCATCCTCCGTCAGGGTCATGCTGCGTGTCGAGCGATTGAACAATCGCACACCCAGTTCGTCCTCCAGACGTGCGATGGCCTTGCCGACGGCTGACCCGGAAATGCCAAGACGATGTCCGGCCGCCACGAAGCTTCCCGCTTCCGCGACCTGAATGAATATGCCGAGTGTTCCGAGCTTGTCCATGATCTCCAATTAAGGAATTTTCTTCCAGTATGTTGCGAATAGCAGCCTGTTTATCCGCTATTTTCCTCTCGATATCCAGATGTGGCCGCGGCTGAATTGGCCGGGCTTTAAAATGGAGATACTTATGGAAACGACACCTCTTGCAGCCTTCACCGGCTCTCCCGCCCCTACGACCTTCATCGTCAACGTCATTCACGTCCACCCCGGAAAACAGGAAGAAGCCTTCGCCATTATTCAGGACGTCGTACATTACGTCGCCGAACGGAAAGAAGGGTTCCTCTGGAGCAGCCTTGCGAAAAGCACGGATGGGCAGACGGTCGTCAATGTCGAGGCTATCCAGGGTGCCGGCAACGTCGATGAATTCTTTACCGACCCGGCATTCGTTGAAAAATTCCGCAAGCTGGACACGGTTTCGAAAAGCGAATTCCATACCTACACGGTCGATGATCTGGTTCTTCCCAAACTCAAGGCCGTGTGACCGGCCTTGCGGCATCGGCTTTTTAAAGAGCCTGTCAGGTCGCAAGCTGTTCAGGGGGAATTTTCCCCCTGTTGGCGACCAAACAGTTCATCCTGTCCCCGCTTCGAAGAAAATCCACCTCTTCTCCGCCGAGTAGATTTGAGTGAATTGAGCAACGGCGGTGATCATCCAGCCACCGTCACGACCCCCAAGCACTGGGTCCATTAAAACTTCGTTTGACCCCATCATATTGGCTATCGTGTACCCAGGTAGGCAGCCACGCATCGTTTGAATGGCGATCGCGAAAGGCTCTCTGAAATGCCGAGTGTGCCATGGACCTGCCGAAGATAAAAACGCTGATCGATTTCGTTGGACGGACAAACGTCACGGAGCTGACGGTTGCGGAAAAAAAAGTGACGGTCCGGATTTTCCGAACCGTCGGGCAGGCGGCGACTGTTGCCGAGACGAAATCGACCGAAGGCGAAGTTGCCGGGCCGGCTTCTTCTGCGGATGTTTCAGCTTCTGTCGTGAGCGCGGGTTCGACCTCCACCGTTAAGGCGCCGGTTTTTGGTGTTTTGCATCGTTCATCGGCTCCGGGTCAGCAGCCGTTCGTGAATGTCGGCGATCATGTCGAAGAGGGGCAGACCCTCTTCATCATCGAGGCGATGAAGGTCTTCAACACCATTGCCGCGCCGCATGCGGGCCGAATTGCATATCTGACTGATGTGGATGGCGGCGAGGTCGAGACGGGCGATGTGCTGGCGGAGATCGTATGATGGTGGAGGTCTTCAAAAATACGACACCTGCCGAGAAACGCTTCGATACGGTTCTCATTGCGAACAGGGGTGAAATAGCGGCGAGAATCCAGCGGGCCTGCTATGAGCTCGGGTTAAAAACCGTCGCAATATGCTCCGAGGCGGACAGGGGCGCATCCTATGTCCGGACTGCCGACAGTTTTCTTTGTATCGGCCCTTCCGCTGCGGGAAAAAGTTATCTCAACAAGGATGCCATCCTGCTTGCCGCGCGGCTGACATCTTCAGGGGCGATCCATCCCGGTTACGGGTTTCTGTCCGAAAATACCGCCTTTTCGGACGCTATCGAAAAAGCCGGCCTCGTTTTCATTGGGCCGGATGCATCATCGATCGCGACGATGGGCGACAAGATCGCTGCAAAACGGGCGATGATTGCCGCTGATGTGCCGTGTGTTCCAGGTCCTGATACGGCATTGCCGGACGACCCGGCTGCCGTCGAAAACATTGCGCAGGAAATCGGTTATCCCGTCATCGTAAAGGCTGCCGGCGGCGGTGGCGGCCGGGGTATGCGGGTTGTGCCGGATGCCGGCTCGCTGCATGAGGCGATTGCCACGACACGCGAGGAAGCCCGTCAGGCTTTCGGCTCGCCGGCACTCTACATGGAAAAATTCCTCGAGCATCCGCGACACATTGAAATACAGGTCCTGTGCGACACCCATGGACATGCCGTTTGGCTGGGACATCGCGACTGCTCGATGCAGCGCCGCCACCAGAAAGTGGTGGAGGAAGCGCCGGCGCCCGGCATTTCGCCTGAGGTGATCCGGTCCGTCGGACAATCCTGCGTCGAGGCCTGCCAGCAGATCGGTTATCGAGGCGTCGGAACGTTCGAATTCCTCTACGAGAACGGATCGTTCTATTTCATCGAGATGAATACGCGTCTGCAGGTCGAGCATCCCGTGACCGAAATGACCAGCGGGATCGACATCGTTCAGGCGCAGATCAGGGCGGCCCAGGGGGAAGAACTGGATTTGCGCCAGCAGGATGTGAAATGCGAAGGCCACGCCTTCGAATGCCGCATCAACGCGGAAGATCCGCAGACTTTCCTGCCTTCCGCCGGCGTCGTGGCTAGCCTTTCGTGGCCTCAGGGGCAGGGCATTCGTGTCGATACCCATATCCATGAGGGTTACAGGGTTTCTCCCTATTACGATTCCCTGATCGCCAAGCTCATCGTCCATGCGCCAACCCGCAGCGAGGCGATGGCGAAGATGCGCGAAGCGCTTGCCGAGACGGCAATTGACGGCATTTCGACCAATCTGCCGTTCCTGCGCGCCCTCTTCGAGGACGAGGCTTTTGCGCGTGGTGAAACCGATATTCATTATCTGGAGAAATGGCTCAAGCAACGGAGGGTGGCATGAGTACGCTCGACCTTACCGATACCGCCACCATCGCGGCCCTGACCGAAGCCCTGACGGCGGCGGGTGTGGACGGTATTGAAATCTCAACGCCCAGGGGGCATTTGCGCCTCGTTGTTGCCACCGGCAACAGTGCACAGGCCGCTTCGGTGGTGAAACCCTCATCGGCTGAAACCGCTGCCGCTGCCGCGGCCGTGATTGTCAAAGCGCCGATGGCTGGTCGTTTCTGTTCTTCTCACCCCTCAGCATCGGTCGAGACCGATCATCTCCCGCGTTCGATTAGCAGTGCCGATGTTCTCGGCTTCATCCGCATAGGCTCCGTTCTGCTTCCCGTATCTGCCGGTTGCCCGGGCGTCGTGAAGAGACGGCTTGCGGAGCCGGATGCGCTGGTCGGGTTTGGCGATCCCCTGTTCGAAATCGAGCCTCAATCATGATTGCTACGCCGAATATTCTTGCGCCGCTGCATGACACCCTGCCCCTCACCAAGGGAGAGGCACGCATTTCCTTCATCGGCTCCCGTTCCTTTCTGCTCGAAGCACCGGGCGAGTTTGATCTGCCCGCGCAGCGCTGGATCTGGGCCTTGTCGCAAACGGTCAGCAACTGGCCGGATGTTGCGGAAATCATCCCCGGCATGACCAATCTTCTGACGATCTTCAAGGAAACGCCCGATGATCCCGACAGTGTCGTGGGGCGTCTGCTGGAGGCATGGAACAGCGCCCGGAGCCTCGACCTGACTGGCAAAACCATCGAAATCCCGGTGCATTATGGTGGCGAATACGCGACCGATCTTGCCGCCATCTGTGATTTTTCCGGCTTGAGCGACCGCGAGGTGGTGCGCCTCCATCATGAGGCGACCTATCGTGTCTTCGCATTGGGCAGTGCCCCCGGTTTCGGTTATCTGCACGGTCTTGATCCCCGAATTTACATGCCCAGAAAAACGGTGCCATCCATCAGAATGGAAAAGGGCTGCGTGACCATCGGCGGGATGCAGACCGGTGTGGCGATGCTGACGGGTCCGAATGGCTGGAACTCCATCGGCCACGCGGAACTGCAGATGTTTGACCCGGCATCGTCGGCGCCTGCCCTGATGGCGCCCGGCGATATCGTGCGGTTCGTGCCGGCGAGGATCGAGCTATGATCGAGATCATCGAAGCGGGTCCCTTCAACACGGTGCAGGATCTCGGACGCCCGGGTTATCGCGACATCGGTGTCTCCGCATGCGGCGCCATGGATCCGCTTGCCGTCAAAATCGGCAATATCCTCCTCGGCAATGCCGACGATGCGGCCGCTATCGAGGTCCAGACCTTTCCGTTCAAAATGCGGTTTGAAGCCCGTGCGGTCTTTGCGGTCACCGGAGCAGATGGTCATCTGCTGCTGGATGGCAGAGAGCTGCTTCCATGGTGCACCCATGTGGCAGCCGAAGGACAGGTTCTGGAACTGAGACAGCCGCCGCGCCTCGCGCGCGCCTATATTGTTGTTGCAGGCGGTGTGGATGTTCCGGTGCTGATGGGGTCGCGGAGCACGGCGTTGCGCGGCGGATTCGGCGGCAATGCCGGGCGTCCGCTTGTTAAGGGTGACAGGCTGGGGATCGGCACGCTTCCTGATGCTTTGCCGCTGCCGGCAAGCGGTATCGCCGTTATCGAACCTACCATCGCCTTGCGTGACGTATTCGCTCCGGCAGATGAAGGTGTCTTGCAGATCCGCGCGATACCCGCTGGCGAACATGGGCTGTTCGCGTCCGATGGCGAGGCTTTCTGGAGCCAGACATGGCGCATTTCATCCCGCAGCGACCGCACCGGCTATCGCTTGTCCGGGGAGCCGATCAAGCCGACGGAGACAATCGAAATGCGCTCCCACGGGGTTGTTCCGGGTGTGGTTCAGGTGCCGCCGGGGGGAGAGCCGATCATTCAGATGAGTGACGCCAACACGGCGGGCGGATATCCGAAGGTTGCCGGCGTGATCGAATGCGATCTGTGGCGGCTCGGGCAGGCGCGGATCGGCAGCCGGTTGCAATTCGTACGCTCGACCCATGCTGAAGCGCGGGCCGTGGAGCAGGCGGTTGCCAGCTATGTCGAGGATATCAGGCAGACGTCACACATGGTCAAGCGGGCGCTGAAGGCAATGGCCTGACGGCAGGTGAACGGATCGAAGGAGAATGCGATGAAGATCGATCTGAATTCCGACATGGGTGAGGGCTTCGGTCCTTACCGGTTGTGCGATGACGAGGCGATGATGAAGATCGTGTCGTCCGCCAACATTGCCTGTGGTTTTCACGGCGGTGACCCTGACACGATGGCCCGGATGGTGCGTCTGGCGAAAGCGAATGGTGTCGGCATCGGCGCTCATCCGGGGCTGCCGGATCGCGCCGGTTTCGGACGGCGGGAAATGCCGTTCCAACCTGACGAGCTGCGCCAGCAGATGCTTTACCAGCTCGGCGCGCTGATGGCGATTGCCGGGGCCGAGGGGATGAAGGTCGGCCATTTCAGCTTTCATGCGGCGATGGGCAATATGGTCAATCGTGATCCCGCACTGGCCGATCTGATGATGAATGCCATTTCCACTGTCGATCCGGGACTTGTGGTGTTCGTCACGCCCGAAAGTGAAATCGAAAGGGCGGCGAAACGCGCTGGCCTCAAGACGCTGGCACTGTTTCTGGCGGATCGTGCCTATGATGCCGAAGGCAAGCTCGTGGCGCGGGGACTGCCCGGCGCATTGGTCAAGGACGAGGTGTTAGTTCGCGCGCGGGTTCGACGGTTCCTGACCCATGGTCAGGTCGAGGCCATCGATGGCTCGATCATCGCCATGCCTGCGCGTTCGATCCTTGTCCACAGCGATACGCCCGGTTCTCTGGAGCTTGCACGCATCATCCGCAGTGAAATCGAGGCTTCCGGCGCCACTCTTGCGCCTGCGGCCGAACTTGCGGCCTGACCGGGTCGCTGTCTGTTGTTTCCATCTCATCGAAAGATTACCCAGATGCCTTCCACCGCTGATCGCCTGAAAAATGTTTCCATCTCCGCTTCCGCCGCCATGACCCAGCGTGCCAGGGAACTGGCCGCGAAAGGGATCAAGGTCGTGAGCCTTTCCTCCGGTGAGCCGGATTTTCCAACCCCCGCCCATGCCATCGAAGCCGCGCATGCCGCGGCGCTGAATGGTGAAACGAAATATCCGCCGATGGATGGAACGGTGGCGATGAAGGCCGCGATCAGCCGGAAATTCAAGCGCGACAACAACCTGACCTATGATGCCAGCCAGATCGTCGTCTCCGCCGGCGGCAAGCAGGTGATATTCAATGCCATGCTGGCCACCTGCAATCCGGGTGATGAGGTGGTCATTCCCGCACCCTCATGGGTCAGCTATGCCGATATCGTCAAATTTGCCGGTGGCGTTCCTGTGCCTGTGCCCTGCTTCGAGCAGGCAGGTTTCAAGTTGCGCGCGGAAGATCTCGAAGCCGCGATCACGCCGCGCACCAAGTGGCTTTTCCTGAACTTCCCCAGCAATCCCACCGGTGCGGCCTGCTCGCGGAAAGAGATGGCGGCAATCGCCGAGGTTATGCTGCGTCATCCCCATGTGTGGATATTGACCGACGATATCTACGAGCATCTCGTCTATGACGGGTTCGAGTTCGGCACGATCGCCGATGTGGAACCGCGGCTTTACGACCGCGTGCTGACCATGAACGGTGTCTCCAAGGCCTATGCCATGACGGGCTGGCGGCTTGGTTATTGCGCCAGTGGCTCGAAGGAACTCATTGCGGCCATCAGCAACGTCAACGGCCAGAATGGCGGCGGCATCACCACCGTCACACAGGCCGCAGCCATTGCCGCACTGGATGGCCCCCAGGATCTGCTGAAGGAAAGAGCCGCGATCTATCGGGAACGACGCGACTTCGTTCTTGGCCAGTTGGCCGAGATCGACGGCCTGCGTTGCCACAAGCCGGAGGGCGCCTTCTATATCTATCCGAATATTTCCGGCCTCATTGGCAAAACCACCAAGGGCGGACGCAAGATAGAAAGCGATGTCGACTTCGTCATGGCGCTGGTGGATGAGCATCACGTCGCCACGGTGCAGGGTGCCGCCTATGGCATGAGCCCCTATTTCCGCCTGTCCTATGCCACCAGCATGGAGATGCTGGGCGAAGGATGCGCGCGTATCGCTCAGTTTTGTCAGGACATGCGCTGATTGATGCAACACATCTCCCGGTCCGATGTGACGAGACCGGGAGATGTTTAGAGTTTCAGATTCTCTGTCAGTTCCACAAGAATGTCCTTCACCGCAAAAGCCGGCTCGGACAGGGAGTTTTGATCAGATGTGCAGAGGGACAATGTCTCTTCTATGCGCGGAGACAGAAGCCGGCAGACAAGCGGTTCGCCCGTTTCCGAGACGATACGGTCGGCTATCGCCTTTGGCATGATCGTGGCGCCAAGGCCGCTTGCGACGGCGCGGGCCAGCGTTCTGACGATCTCGACTTCCGCGACGACCTTGAGATTGATCCGGCTGCGCGTAAATGCGGTGTCCACCGCGCGGCGCACGAAATTATAACTCGGCGGCAACAGCATCGGCAGCCCGTCCAGTGCGCCGATGGGCACCGGTTTCATATCCGCTTCGATTGCGAAGTTGCGGTGGGCGACAAGATAGAATTCTTCACTGAGGACAGGCTCGAAGCGCACGCCCTTGATTGGGCCGACGCCGTGAATCAAGGCCATTTCCAGACGGCCGTTCATGATCATCTGACTGTAGGTCTGTCCGACGCTTTCCGTCAGGTGGATCAAAATGCCCGGATGCCGTTTTCGCGTCTCGGCCAGCAGATCGACGGACAATGTGGCGGCGCTGCTGAAAGGCACCAGGCCGACCGAAACACGGCCCGCAAGCGAATTGCCCGCCGCTGCCGCATCGACCTGCGCCTGTTCCATCTGCCGCAGAATGATTTGCGCATGGCGGTAAACCGCATGTCCCGCATCCGTCATCGTCACACCCTGCTGGCTGCGAATCAGCAGTTTCTGGCCGAAATGTTCTTCGAGTGCGGCCAGCTGCTGGCTCAGCGCCGGCTGGGCAAGGTGCAGAATATCGGCCGCGCGCGTGATGCTGCCGCTATCCACGATGACGATAAAGGATTTGAGACGCCTGATATCCATTGCGATGATGATGATTTCGGTTGTGCTGCGGCAAATCTACAAGGTCGCCCCCGTTTTGCAATGCGAACCGGGAACCGGAATTTCCAGAAAACCTGTGTGAACCGGATTCCATCAGCCTTTTTGCCCGGAAACCATGGCGCTTCGGGCTCCATAAAAGTTGCTTATTACTCCAAAAGTAATCGGTCTTAGGCAAGCAAATAAAGCTTCGCTAATCTCTATGGCAACGACAAGGGGATCAGAATGCCATTTTCCGATTACAAGACCGCATTGGTCACTGGCGCTTCGTCCGGTATCGGCGCTGCAGTCGTCGAGCGGCTGCGTCGCGAAAACATTGAAGTCCATGCCATCGCCCGTAGTGCCGATGCATTGAAGGAGCTGGCCGATCGGACCGGGTGTGTCGCGCATGTCATCGACGTGACGGATCGTGCTGCGATTGCCGACCTGGCAAGCCGGGTAGAGTTTGATATTCTGGTCAACAATGCCGGCGTGGATCGCCCGAAGAAATTTCTCGAGGCGGATGAAGCCGATATCGATCTTCTGATCGACGTCAATCTGCGCGCCGTCCTTCACATCTGCCGGCTGATCGTTCCGGGCATGGTTGAGCGCGATCGCGGCCACGTCATCAATATCTCGTCCATCGCTGGAAACTATAATTTCGGCGGCAATTCCACCTATCACGCGGTGAAGGCTGGCGTCGCCATGCTCTCGAACCAGCTGCGGATCGATGCATTCGGCAAGCGCGTGCGCGTGACGGAAATCTGCCCCGGCCGTGTGGCGACGGATATTTTCAACCACGTCCACGGCAATGATCCGAGCGTGCGCGAGCGTTTCATCGACGGTTTCGAATTGCCGAAGGCGGAAGACATTGCCGACGCGATCGGTTTTGCCATTGCCGCGCCGGTTGCGGTCAATATCGGCCATATGGAAATTACCCCGACATTGCAGGTCATGGGCGGCCTTCAAACAGCCAAGCCCCAGGCAGTAGCCGAGGACGGTACAAAGAAGGAGCAAAAGCCGTGAGCGGCTTTGACCTTTCGGCTATCCTGAGCAATCAGGAATATATCGCGATGCTGGTGCACGGCATCGAGATGACCTTCATCATCTTCGTCGGTTCGTGGTCGCTTGCCATGTCGCTTGCGCTCATCCTGCTCTGCATCCGCTTTTCGCCTTCGCGCTTCGGGGATCGGCTTGTCGCAGCCTATGTTTCCTATCATCGCAACGTGCCGACGCTGGTGCAGTTGATGTTGTGGTACTTCGGTATTTTCACCTTGCTGCCTTCCGGCCTGACAGGCTGGCTGACGGATCATAATGCTGAAGCAATCTTCGCCGTGGTGGGCCTCGGCCTGTGTCAGGCGGCTTATTTCAGCGAGGATCTGCGTTCCGGTCTCCGCTCGGTCAGTCCGGGGCAGATGGAAGCGGCAAAGGCGCTGGGACACAGCTATCTCTCGGCGATGCGTTTCATCATCATGCCGCAGGGCGTGCGCAATGCGCTGCCTCCGCTCATCAATCACAGCGTCTCCCTGTTCAAGAACAGCAGTCTCGCTCTTGTCATCGGCGCGTCGGAATTGACCCATGCGGTCAAGGAAATCGAAAATCTGAGTTTTCAGACCTTCGAAATCTACCTCGTCGGCACGGTTCTCTATCTCTTCTTCTCGCTGTTGATCATGGGGGCTGGCGCCTATCTGTCCATGCGTCTTGATCCGGCCTTGAGGGCGCGCGCATGATCGGGGATATCATCACCATCATTCACGATTACTGGCTGCTGCTGTTGATCGGCCAATATCCGAATGGGCCTCTCGGCGGGCTCGTGAATACGCTCATTCTCTCGGCGCTCGCCATCGCTCTCGCTTTTCCGGTGAGCATCCTCATGGCGCTCGCACGTTTGTCGACATTGCGCGTCCTGCGGTGGCCGGTGACGGCATTGGTCTATGTCACGCGCGGCGTGCCGTTGCTGATGCTCATTCTGTGGACCTATTTCCTCATTCCTCTCTGGACCGGGGCCGATGTGCCAAGTTTTGCCATCATGCTGGCAACGCTTGTCGTCTATCAGGGCGCATTCCTGAGTGAAGTGGTAAGGGCAGGCATTGTTGCCCTCGGCGTCGGGCAGATGGATGCGGCAAAAGCGCTTGGCCACAGCTACGGCAGCGCGATGCGCTTCATCATCCTGCCGCAGGCGCTCTTCAACATGATCCCGAGCATGATCTCGACCTTCGTGGCGACGATCAAGGACACGACGCTCGGTTATGTCATCAACGTGCCCGATCTCACCTTCGCAGCCAGCCAGGTGAATAACCAGCTTCTGACGCAGCCCTTCCAGGTATTTCTCATTCTTGCGGTGGTCTATTACGCCCTCTGCTGGAGCCTGACCTATCTCGCAAACGCCGTCGAACGCCGCATTGCCCGCCGCCGCGCCGGCGTGGTGGGCCGCCCGCATCAGGCGTCCTTGACGCAGGCCAAAATCTTAACGGAGCAGCCATGACCACGACCGCATCAGCGACGCCTCAGCAGACGATCCGTATCTCGAATGTCTGCAAGAGTTATGGCGACTATCAGGTCCTCAAGAACATCGACGCCGAAGTTGCGCGCGGTGAGGTGGTTGTCATCTGCGGACCTTCCGGCTCCGGCAAATCGACCCTGATCCGCACCGTCAATCGCCTGGAGGAAATCAACAGCGGTTCGATTACGCTCGATGGGCGGGACATTCACGCCGCCACGCGCACCAGGGAGTTGAACCTTCTGCGCAGCCGCATCGGGTTCGTGTTCCAGAGTTTCAATTTGTTTCCGCATCTTTCCGTTGTCGAAAACGTCACGATTTCACCAATCCGCGTCAAAGGTGTTTCGCCTGATATCGCGCGGCAAAAGGCACTTGCGCTGCTTGAGCGTGTCGGCCTCGCCGACAAGGCAGGCGCTTATCCTGGTCAATTGTCCGGCGGGCAACAGCAGCGTGTGGCGATTGCGCGTGCGCTCGCCATGGAGCCGCCGGTCATGTTGTTCGATGAGCCCACCAGCGCGCTCGATCCGGAAATGGTCGGCGAAGTGCTGGCCGTCATGAAGGGCCTGGCGGCGGAAGGCATGACCATGCTCTGCGTCACCCATGAAATGGGGTTCGCGCGTGAAGTTGCGGACCGCATCTGGTTCATCGATGCCGGAGAAATACTCGAAAGAGCGACGCCGGAAGAATTCTTCAAGACACCCCGCCATCCGCGCGCGCAGCGGTTCCTCGCCGATCTGCGTCACTGATAACAGCCAATAACAAAGGAGAACAGCAATGAACTGGAAATGCCTTACACTTACCGCCGCAGTTTTGGGAACGGCTGCCGCTTCGCCCGCCGCAGCGGATCAACTCGATACCATCACGGCGAACAAGGTGCTGCGCTGCGCGACCTTCGCCGATGTTGTTCCCTTTGCCGCGCCGGATCCGAAAACCCGCGAGATGGCCGGTTTTGATGTCGATCTCTGCAAAGCCATTGCCAAGGAGCTTGGGGTCAAGGCGGAGGTGAAGCCCGTATCGGTCGAGGCCCGCGTTCCTGAAGTGAAGCTTGGCCGCGTCGATATCACCGTTGCCAATCTTGCCTATACACAAAGCCGCGCCGAGCAGATCCAGTTCAGCGATCCCTATTATCTCGCCAAGGAAATGCTGATCGTTCCGGTCGATGATGCCGGCAAGAAGAAGTCCGATTATGAAGGCCAGCGTGTCGCTTCGACCAAGGGCTCGACTTCGGAAATGTCGATCAAGCTCAACAAGTCGGAGCCCTTGACCTTCCAGGATACGGCGTCCGCCTATCTTGCCGTTCAGCAGGGCAAGGCGCGCGGCATGGTGGCCAACACCATGACGACCACGAAATTCGTCAATGAATCCAAGACCAAGGGCAAGCCCATGCGGATGATCGAAGAGCCGATGCTCTATCAGCCGATCGGCATCGGCATGGCGAAGGACAATCCGGCCCTCACTGCCAAGATCAATGAAATTCTCCGCAAGCTCGATGCCGATGGTGAGATCAACGCGATCTGGAACAAGTGGCTCGGTCCGGATACGGAATACAAGATGACCCGCACCGACAAGGTTGTCCCGCTTTCCGAGCTGAAGTTCGACCCCATCCCCTGATCTGCCGGCATCCGCGGCATCGATTTCAACATCCACTTAAACTCAAATGCAAGCGGCGGGACGTTCCCGCCGCCAGCCTTACCGTGGGAGGTTTTATGATCCACATTAAAGATATCGCAGAACGGCCAAGCAAGGCGGACATCGAAGCGCTTTCGAAGTTTTCACCCGCCACCATCCATGAGGCGCAGGGTCGAAGGGGCGCATTGTCCTCCCGTCTCAAGCCCGTCGATTACCGGATGAAGTTGTGCGGCCCCGCTTTCACCGTCAGATGCGCGCCGCGTGACAACATCATGCTGCAGCTTGCGATCAACTACGCCAAGCCCGGCGATATCATTGTCGTTTCGGCCGGCGAATATGAGGAAGCGGGTTCGTTCGGTGACGTGCTCGCCAATGCCTGCCTCGCAAAAGGTATTGGCGGTTTGGTGACGGACACAGGCGTGCGCGATACGCTGCAACTGCGAGACCTCGGTTTCCCGGTGTTTTCCCTCAGCGTCTGCATCAAAGGGACCGTCAAGGAAACCATTGCGGCAGTGAACGACAGCATTATCGTTGGCGGCGAGATCATCAATCCCGGCGATATTGTCGTCGGCGATGCCGACGGACTGGTTGTGGTGCGTCGTGCAGAGGCACAGGAAGCCGCACGGCTGTCGCAGGCCCGTGAGGATGCCGAGGCGGGTTTC
The DNA here is from genome assembly GCF_005221325.1 of Agrobacterium tumefaciens. Taxonomy (NCBI): domain Bacteria; kingdom Pseudomonadati; phylum Pseudomonadota; class Alphaproteobacteria; order Hyphomicrobiales; family Rhizobiaceae; genus Agrobacterium; species Agrobacterium tumefaciens. The sequence goes on from NZ_CP039889.1 coordinate 1,791,609, forward strand.
ATAGAAGCCTACAAACAGGGCAAATCGGTGATCGAGGTCAGCAATCTGGAGCCCGTGCTGAAGGCGAAAGGGCTCGTTGTCGATATCTGACTTTGGAACAGAGAACCGCCGTTCAGTCATTCCTTTGGCGAAAACCGCCAAAGGTAAACTGCGGAATGTAGGCAGTCAGCCAATGGCAGGATTCCAATGGCTGACTGGCGAATGGCCGTTACCGTTACGTCTTCTTTGCCTGGCTTATTTCAGGCGCTTCAGCAGCTCTTCAGCCACAGCCGGAGCGGAAGCGGGGTTCTGGCCAGTGATCAGTTCGCGGTCGGTCACAATGTGGGATGTGAATGGCGTCTGGTTGCTGCTGAAGTCACCCCCGGCCGCTTCCAGGGCCGTTTGCGGGTAGAATTTCATCTCGCCGCCATTCAGCAGGCCCTTGGCGATGCCTTCTTCTTCATTGCTGATGACAGTCATCTTATAACCGGCATAGATCCAGCCTTTGGCCTTTGCTGCATCGCCTGTCTCAAGTTTTTCGGTGAAGGCTGTCGCATCGGGCAGGGCGGACAGCAGCGCGATCGGTCCATGGCAGGCAAGGGCCGTGGTCTTGCCCTTGGTGTGGAAGTCGGTCAGGAGCTTGCCCAGTTCCGGGCTGACGAGAAGGTCCTGCATCGGCGCGTGACCACCCGGCACATAGACGGCGTCGAAGTGGTCGTAACCGATCTGCTCAACGCGGGCGAGGCTGACGACCGGCGATTTTTCCCGCGAGGTCAGGTTGAGTTTTTCGAGCAGCGCGCTGCTTTCTTCCATGGCGGCGACGTCGCCACCGAAATGCATCTTGTCCACCGAAGATTTGTCGAGGGTAGGGGCGCTACCTTTCGGCGTGGCGAAGGTGATGTCGTGACCGGCGTCCAGCAGCGCCTTTACCGGCTGCATCAACTCGTTGAGATAAAAGCCGGTCTCGAAAACCTTGCCGTCCTTGAGGTCGAGGCGATCGGAATCCGAGAGGACGACCAGGACATTGGCTGCCTGTGCGCTAAATGCGCTGGTTCCAAGAGCAAGGGCGAGGGCGAAAGTGCGGATGGGTTTCATGTTTTTCTCCAGACATGGACACTCCCTGCCCCGCATGGGCGGGGAGCGCTGATGTGTTATTCGTGGTGTGGTGATGCCGTTCAGGCGGTCAGGAGGTCGCGCAAGGCTTCGCCGACGCCGGTCGCCGATTGCGGGTTCTGGCCCGTGACCAGCCTTCCATCGACAACGACCTTCGCCGTCCAGTCGGCGGCCGGATGATGATGTGCACCGCGCGCCGTCAGCGTGCTGGCGAGCAGGAAAGGAACGATCCTGTCCAGCTTGACGGCCCGTTCCTCGTCATCGGTGAAGGCGGCGACATTCTTGCCGGCGACGAGATGGGCGCCGTTACTCAGCGTGACATTCACCAGGGCCGCAGGGCCGTGGCAAACCGCAGCGACAACGCCACCCGCCTCGTAAATGCCGCAGGTGAGGCTGTTGACCGCCGGGCTTGTCGGAAAGTCCCACATTGCGCCGTGCCCGCCGGCGAAAAAGATCGCCGCGTAGTTTTTCGGGTCAAGATCGGCAAGGCGCGACGTGTTGCGAATGGCGTGGCGGAAGCCCTCGCTGTTCCAGTAATGCGCATTGCTGGGGTCATTGAGATCGAGGCCATCGACCGGCGGCTCGCCGCCATCGATGGAAGCGAGTTCGACGGGGATACCGGCGGCGTCGAGAACGGCGAGCGGGTGGGTGACTTCACCAAGGTAGAAGCCGGTGGGTTCACCCGTCTCGCCCTTGGTGCCATGGCTGGTGAGGACGAAGAGAACCGGTTTGATAGGCTGAGTTGCACTTGTCATGAATTGCTCCTGACATCAGAGGATGAGGCTGGATGGCCTGTGATGAAGCAACATATTGAAGCCGATGGAGCGGATAAATGCGCCTTCAGGGAATTCATTTGTTCCTGAGAAGACGAAATCGCTTTATTGACGCGGTGATCGAAGATAAGTCTGGCTCCAGAAAGCTGACTTATTCGCAAGGGGCCAAAATGGGGCGGCGGTTTGATCATCTCGGCGATGTGGAGGCATTCATCACCGTTGCCGAAAAAGGCTCAATGACCGAAGCGGCCGTTGCGCTTGCGACGACGGCATCGGTTCTCAGCAGGGCGATCACCCGTCTGGAAATCCGGCTTGGCGCCCAACTGATGCGGCGAACCACACGGCGCCTGAGTTTGACGGATGAAGGTCGCGCCTATCTCGAACAGGCACGCGCGGCGCTTTCGATGATCGACGATGCGGAGCGGGCAATTCAGGGGCCGACGGGAGCCTCGTTGACCGGCCATGTCCGCATCAGCGTACCGACGACCTATGGCCACTACCGGCTGCCTGCCATGCTGGAGCGTTTCATGCAGGCCTATCCAGAAGTCCAGATCGAATTGAGCATCACCAATCGCAACGTCGATCTGGTGGCGGAAGGTTACGATCTGGCGATCCGCCTCGGCCCCTTGCCCGATAGCGGGCTGGTGGCGCGCAAACTGGAAGATGCGCCGTTGCGTCTAGTTGCAGCCCCGCATTATCTCGAACGGGCGGGCATCCCTCGGCATGTCGAGGACCTGGCGGAACACCAGTGTCTGCCTTTCGTGATGCCGAGCACGGGGCGTTGCGCGCCGTGGCTGTTTCATGTCGACGGTCGCGATCTGGACTGGACGCCGCCCGGCCGCATCCGCGTGCTTGACGATGTGTTGGGTGTCGTGTCCCTGGCCGAAAGCGGACTTGGCATCTGCCAGACCTATAATTTCATCATTCGTGACCGCGTCAAAAAGGGGCGTCTTGTCGAGGTGCTGGATCATGCGCAGGGCCGCTCCCGGCCTTTTTCGCTGATCTTTGCTCCGCACCGCCGCCTGTCGGCGGCGACACGCACGCTCATCGACTTTCTCGCGGAGAAATAATCGCGAGCGGGCTGTGCTGCCGGTTTCAGAGTTCGATGACCTGCCGAACGGCGCTTCCGTCGTGCAGACGATCGAACCCTTCATTGATGTCTTCTAGCTTCAGCCTGCCGCTCAGAAGGCGGTTCACCGGCAACCGGCCATCGCGATAAAGGGCGATAAAGCGCGGAATATCTCTGACTGGCACGCAGGTGCCGATATAGCTGCCCTTGAGCGTCCGCTCCTCGCCGACGAGCTGCACGACATTGACCGGCAGGGCAGCACCCGGCGGCGGCAGACCGGCGGTAACGGTGGTGCCGCCGCGCCTCGTCATCCTGAAAGCGTTTTCGAGGGCACGAACGGACCCGGCCATCTCGAAGGCATAATCAGCGCCGCCGGAGGTGATCTCGCGAACCTGCTCCACGGCATCCTCATCGCGTCCGTTCACGACCGCGGTCGCGCCCAGTTCGCTGGCAAGCGCAAGCTTTTCCTCGGAAAGATCGACGGCGACGATCTTGCTGGCGCCCGCCGCCCGCGCACCGAGGACCGCGGCAAGGCCCACACCGCCAAGCCCGATGACGACGGTAGTCGAGCCGGCCCTGACCCTGGCCGTATTCACGACAGCGCCGACGCCGGTGAGAACCGCGCAGCCGAAAAGCGCCGCCTCGACAAAGGGCAGATCGCGGTCGATCTTGACCAGCGAATTGCGCGACACGACGGCATATTCGGCAAAGGCCGATACACCAAGGTGATGGTGGACGGCCTTTCCATGATAGTTCAGGCGGGTGGCGCCACCCAGCAGCCTGCCTGCGGCATTGGCGGCGGCGCCCGGCTCGCACAGGGCGGGCCTGCCTTCCGCACAGGGCAGGCAATGCCCGCAACTCGGCATGAAGACCATGACGACATGATCGCCGGGCTCGAGATCGCGCACGCCTTCGCCCAGTGCCTCGACGACGCCTGCCGCTTCGTGCCCGAGCGCCATCGGCATCGGGCGGGGCCGGTCACCGTTAATGACGGAAAGATCGGAATGGCAGAGGCCCGCGGCACGGATGCGGACGAGGACTTCGCCCGGACCGGGCGGAGCAAGCTCGATCTCTTCGATCGCAAGCGGCCTGCTGGTGGCGTAAGGGTGAGACATATTCGTCTCTCGCAACATCGCGGCTTTGACCTGCATTCTTTCTGCCTCCCCGTAAAGTCGTTCATCAATGCCATTTTCCCACAGCATTGAGAACATGCGCAATTCCTTCAGCCGCTATGCCCGGTCCTTGCCGACATGTTCAGCCAGAAAGTCTATGAAGGCGCGGATGCGAGTCGCAAGGTGCTCATGTCCGGCGAAGACGGCATGGATTTCTTCGACATCTTCGGGATTGTAGTCCTCCAGCACGGGGACGAGCGTCCCGGCATCAATATCGGGCTGGACATGGAACTGGCCGACCCGGCCGAGACCGCTACCAGCAAGACAGAGCCAGCGCATGATCATGCCGCTGTTGACGGAGCTGTTGCCGGATACCGGCAGGCGGTAGATTTCCGCCGATCCCGGATCGCGGAACGGCCACTCATTGAGGCTGCGCCGGAAGTTGAAACTGAAGCAATTATGGGCGGCGAGATCGGCTGGTGTTTTCGGCATTCCATGCCGTTTTATGTAGGAGGGCGAAGCGATAATGACCCGCCGGCTTTCGAGCAATTTCCTGGCTTTCAGGGATGAATCATCCATGGCCCCGGAGCGGATGGCGATATCCGTCCGCTCCTCGATGAGGCCAATGATGCCGTCGGTCAGCGAGATATCGAGCTGGACTTCGGGATAAAGTTCGAGAAAGGCCGGTACGAGCGGAAGGAGATACCGTTCGCCGAAGCCAACGGAAGCATTCACCCGCAGCAATCCCCGCGGCACCAGTTTTCCGCCCGCCGCCACGATCTGCTCCGTCTCGGCGATATCGGCCAGAATTCTCCGGGCGCGTGCCAGATAGACCTCTCCCTCCGGCGTCAGCGTCATCATTCGGGTGGAGCGGACAAGCAGGCGGGTTCCGAGCCGGTCCTCGATGCGGGTGACGAGCTTGCTGACGGCCGATGGCGAGAGCTTCAGGCGTCGTCCCGCTGCCGAAAAACTCTGCAATTCCGCAGCGCTTACAAACACTTCCATTTCGCCGGTACGATTGTCCATCTACCCAACCTGTGAATTCAATTCAAAGCTATTTATCCAATAGTGTCGATTATCACACAAGCCCTCTTCGACCATATTGCATCACAGCAATTCCAACCGACAGCGACGCTGTCCCTGCAACCCTCACCCGGGCGGTGAGCGGAGAGGAACCTGTCATGCCCCTAGCCATCTTCGCCTTGACGATCGCGGCCTATGCGATCGGAACAACGGAATTTGTCATTGTCGGCCTTCTGCCAACGGTGGCGAACGACCTCCACATCACCCTGCCGCTTGCTGGCCTCATCGTCAGCGTTTACGCGCTCGGCGTCACCTTCGGCGCGCCGATCCTGACGGCGCTCACCGGCAAGATTGAAAGAAAGCCGCTGCTGCTTGGCCTGATGGCCCTGTTCATCGTCGGCAATACCGTCGCGGCCCTTTCGCTCAGCTATGAGATGTTACTCGTCGCCCGCGTGATCGCCGCCTTTGCCCATGGCGTCTTCTTCTCTGTCGGCGCGACCATTGCCGCCGATCTCGTGCCGGAAAACCGCCGCGCTTCCGCGATTGCCATGATGTTCATGGGGTTGACCGTCGCCATCGTCACCGGCGTGCCGCTCGGCACCTATATCGGTCAGGTCTTCGGCTGGCGTGCGACATTCTGGGCCGTGGCCGCTCTCGGCATCGTTGCTCTTGCCGGCATTGCCGCCCTGTTGCCGAATACGCTGAAAAAAGCCCCTCCGGCGAGCATTCTCGATCAGGTCCGTGTTCTCGGCTCCGGTCGTCTGCTCATCGTCTTCGCCATGACCGCTCTCGGTTACGGTGGCACCTTCGTCGCCTTCACCTTCCTGGCGCCGATCCTTCAGGATGTCACCGGCTTCTCCGAATCCAGCGTCAGCCTGATCCTTGTGCTCTACGGCATTGCCATCGCTGCCGGTAATATCGGCGGCGGCAAGATCGCCAACCACAACCCGGTCAAGGCGCTGATCGGCCTCTTCCTGGCGCAAGCCATCGTGTTGCTCGTCTTTTCCTTCACGGCCGTCTCGCCGGTCCTGACCCTCATCACGCTGGCAGCACTCGGCTTCCTGTCCTTTGCCAACGTCCCGGGGCTGCAGCTTTATGTCGTGCAGCTCGCCAAGGAACACCGTCCGGGTGCCGTCGATGTCGCCTCGGCGTTGAACATCGCCGCCTTCAATCTCGGCATCGCCATCGGCGCATGGCTCGGCGGTCTGGTCGTTGAATCGCCGTTGGGTCTCGTATCAACCCCGTGGGTCGGCGCCATCCTCGTCGCGGTCGCCCTGCTGCTGACCATCTGGAGCAACGCACTCGACCGCCGTGCGGCCCCCGTGCTGAAGGCCGCCTGACGTTGGCAAGTTTGGTGTGACAGCTGAATTGTCATCCATGCCCACCCTCTAAAGCTTCAACTAAAAACCAAGGAGAAACCAATGCACACTGTAACCGCCAACGGCGCCACTATTCCGGCCCTCGGCTTCGGCACCTTCCGCATACCCGGCCCCGATGTTCTCAGGATTGTTCCGCATGCGTTGAAGGTTGGCTTCCGCCATGTGGACACCGCGCAGATCTATGGCAATGAAGCGGAAGTCGGCGAAGCCATCGTCAATTCCGGTGTGGCGCGCGGCGATATCTTCCTGACCACCAAGGTCTGGGTCGAGAATTACGGGCATGACGCCTTCATCAAATCCGTTGACGAGAGCCTGAAGAAGCTGAAGACCGATTATGTCGATCTGCTTCTGCTGCACTGGCCGAATGAAGCGGTTTCGCTCGCCGAGCAGATCGGCGCGCTGAACGAGGTGAAGGAAGCCGGCAAGGTTCGCCACATCGGTGTTTCCAACTTCCATACCGAGTTGATGGCTGAATCGATCAAGCTCTCCAAGGCTCCGATCGTCACCAACCAGATAGAATACCATCCCTACATCAACCAGGACGTCGTCATCGCCGCGGCGAAGAAAGCCGGCATGTCGATCACCGGCTATTATGGTATGGCCGACGGCAAGGTCTTTAACGACGCCGTCCTTAGGGATATCGGTGCCCGACACAGCAAATCGGTCGCGCAGGTGGTGCTGCGCTGGCTCGTTCAGCAGGAGGGCGTCATTGCGCTGTCCAAGACGGTCGATGAGGCCCGCGTTGCCGAAAACTTCGCGATTTTCGATTTCGCACTCTCGGTCGATGAAATGGCCGCCATCCACGCGCTGGCCGTTCCCGGCGGCCGCATCGTCTCGCCGGACGGCCTTGCGCCGGTCTGGGACAAGGCTGCCTGATAATGGGAGGGGAGGGGCATCCTGCCTCTCCCTTCATTCGTTCAAATGCCCATTGTGGATGGAACGCGTCTTCGGCAGCTGGGGAGAGTTCGCTTCGCCTCTTGCCGGCCCTCGGAGGCGACGCAGACCTCTGATTTCTGCAACTTAAACAGCAGGCGACAAAGGCGGCAGAATTTGATAAATTACAAGTCAGCCGGTTGCGGTTTGACGCACGGATAAAGTCACCGGGCGTTCCGGTGCCGCCAGCCGGATCATGGCGCAGGAGGAGAAGTGCTATGACGGCATTCCATGTCATGGCCGGTGCGAGCGGAGAATTTACTCGCCCGGAAGTTCGCAAGATCGGCGTTGCAGATATTGTCGATGCGTTGCGGCTGGGACTTGATGACTTCAAGGAGAAGCCATCCCACTATGTCTTTCTCTGTCTTATGTATCCGATTGCCGGCGTTTTTCTGGTGATGTGGAGTTCCGGTGCAAATCTGCTGCCGTTGATTTATCCGCTGATGTCGGGTTTTGCGCTGATCGGGCCGATCGCGGCCATCGGCCTTTATGAGATCAGCAGGCGGCGCGAGCAGGGGCTGGATACCTCATGGCGCCACGCGCTGGAGGTTCGTCACTCTCCGGCCATGCCGTCGATCGTCGCGGTCGCCGTCATGCTGCTTGCGCTTTTCGCGGTCTGGCTGATTGTTGCGCAAAGCATCTATACAGCGACTTTCGATGCGGCCGGTCCCGCCTCGCTCTCGACATTTGTGTCGGATGTGATGACCACTTCGCAGGGCCTTTCCCTCATCATCTGGGGCAATCTGGCCGGTTTCGTTTTCGCGGTCATCGTGCTGGCGACAACGGTGGTGACGTTTCCGCTGCTGCTTGACCGGGATGTCGGTGCAGTCGCGGCGGTGGATGCGAGCATACGCGCCACGCTTGCCAATCCGGTTCCGGTGGCGCTTTGGGGCCTGATCGTCGCGGCATTGCTTTTCGTGGGCACGATCCCGGCCTTTATCGGCCTTGCGGTCGTCATGCCCATCCTCGGACATTCGACCTGGCACCTCTATCGAAAATTGATCGTCCCCGGTTATCCAGGCCACAAGCCTTGAATTCATAAGGAAATCTATCCGTAGATCATCCTCCTTGCCGTTGCGGCTCCCGCTCAAAGGGGGCCGTGACGGTCGGGATGGCCATGGAGAGTGCGAGGATGCCATGTGGTATCGTTTTCTTCCGATCTGTCTGCTTTTCGCCATTGCTTTCCCGATCGAGGTCGGCGCGCAGGAGGGCGATCCTGCCGCCGGGGCTACCGTTTTCAAAAAATGCGGCATTTGTCATGTCGCCGAAACGGACCAGAACAAGGTCGGTCCCTCGCTGAACGGCCTGTTCGGCAGGACCGCCGGCACACACCCGAACTTCGCCTATTCGCAGGCGATGCAGGATGCGGGCAAGACGGGTCTGGTATGGAACGAGACATCGCTGCGCGACTATCTGCACGACCCCAAGACGAAGGTGAAGGGCACGAAGATGGCCTTTGTCGGACTGAAGGACGACACCGACATCACCAATCTGATCGCCTATCTGAAGCAATATTCGAAATAGCTGGATAAAATGGGCGGGACGAGCCGCTGCCGTTACCGCAATTGCCCGGACGGCCTGTTAATGAGATAATGCTAATATGCTTCGCGACAGGCTCGTGGAGATATTCGCGGCCGGGTCAGGGAGGAGACGATGGCTGTCGTTGTGGTTCTCGTTCTGCTGGTGGTGGGATCGATCGCATTCCACCTGCTGAGCCCCTGGTGGTGGACGCCGATCGCCTCCAACTGGAGCTATATCGACAATACGATCATCATCACTTTCTGGATCACCGGTTTTGTTTTCTCGGCCATCGTTCTGTTCGTCGCCTATTGCGTGTTCCGCTTCAGGCACCGCGCCGGAAACCGGGCGGCATACCAGCCGGAAAACAGGCGTCTGGAAGCGTGGCTGGCGGGTGGCACCGGGGTCGGGGTGGCGGCAATGCTTCTGCCTGGCCTTTTCGTGTGGAACCAGTTCGTGACGGTGCCTGATGGTGCGAGCGAGGTGGAAGTCGTCGGTCAGCAATGGCAATGGAGTTTCCGGCTACCCGGAGCGGACGGTCGGCTCGGGCGGGCGGATACGCGGGCCATCACGCCGGAAAATCCGCTCGGTTTGAACAAAAACGATCCCGCCGGAATGGACGATGTCATCGTTGAAGGCGGTGAGTTGCATCTGCCTGTCGGCAGGCCGGTGAAAATGCTGCTGCGGGCGATTGATGTCGTCCATGATTTCTACGTGCCGGAGTTCCGGGCCAAGATGGACATGGTCCCCGGCTCGGTCACCTATTACTGGTTTACCCCGACGCGGACGGGAACCTTCGAGGTTCTCTGCGCGGAATTGTGCGGCGTCGGACATCCGCAGATGCGTGGCACCGTCATCGTCGATACCGAGGCTGACTATCAGGCCTGGCTGGAGCAGCAGCCGACTTTTTCGAAATTGCTGGCCTCGGTGGAAATACCGGCGGCGAGATGAGCACCATGCATACCGGAAGGAAAAGCCGTATCGGAGGGAATAGGGAGGATGGAATATGGTCGAGACTGGATCCGTTGCCGGGCAGGCCATCGAGCCCGCTGAAGTCGAGGACGTCGAGCTTTATCACCCGAAAAGCTGGTGGACGAAATATGTCTTCAGCCAGGATGCCAAGATCATCGCCATTCAATATTTCCTGACGGCCACGGCAATCGGCCTGGTTGCGCTGGTGCTGTCCTGGCTGATGCGGCTGCAGCTCGGTTTTCCCGGCTATTTCTCCTTCATCGACGCGGAACATTATTATCAGTTCATCACTATGCACGGCATGATCATGGTGATCTATCTGCTCACCGCGCTGTTTCTCGGCGGTTTCGGCAATTACCTGATCCCGCTGATGCTCGGTGCGCGCGACATGGTTTTTCCCTATGCGAACATGCTGAGCTACTGGCTCTATCTCTGCGCCGTCATCGTGCTGGTCGCGGGTTTCTTCGCGCCCGGTGGGCCGACGGGGGCCGGCTGGACGCTTTATCCGCCGCAGGCGCTGCTTTCGGGCACGCCGGGCGGGCGCGACTGGGGCATCATCCTGATGCTGTCGTCGCTGATCCTGTTCATCATCGGCTTCACCCTCGGCGGGCTGAATTACGTCGTCACCGTGTTGCAGGGGCGCACGCGCGGCATGACGCTGATGCGTATGCCGCTGACGATCTGGGGCATATTCACGGCGACCGCCATGGCGCTGCTCGCCTTCCCCGCACTCCTCGTCGCCGCCGTCATGATGTTGTTCGACCGGCTGCTCGGCACCAGCTTCTTCATGCCCTCCATCGTCGAGATGGGCGAACAGTTGAAGCAGGGGGGCGGTAGCCCCATCCTGTTCCAGCACCTGTTCTGGTTCTTCGGCCATCCGGAGGTCTATATCGTCGGGCTTCCGGCCTTCGGCATCGTCTCGGATCTCATCAGCACCCATGCGCGCAAGAATATCTTCGGTTACCGGATGATGGTCTGGGCGATCGTCATCATCGCGGCGCTGAGCTTCGTCGTCTGGGCGCATCATATGTATGTCAGCGGCATGAACCCGAACTTCGGCTTCTTTTTCGCCACCACGACGCTGATCATCGCCGTCCCGACGGCGATCAAGGTCTATAACTGGGTGCTGACGCTGTGGCGCGGCGATATCCATCTGAACCTTCCGATGCTGTTTGCGCTCGCCTTTATCGTCACCTTCATCAATGGCGGATTGACCGGTCTCTTCCTCGGTAACGTCGTGGTCGACGTGCCGCTTTCCGACACCATGTTCGTCGTCGCCCATTTCCACATGGTGATGGGGGTCGCACCGATCATGGTGATCTTCGGGGCGATCCACCATTGGTATCCGAAAGTCACGGGCCGGATGCTGAACACGGCGATGGGACATATCCATTTCTGGATCACCTTTCTCGGCGCCTATGCCATCTTCTTCCCGATGCACTATCTCGGGCTGATGGGCGTGCCACGCCGCTATTACGAGTTGGGCGAGACCGCTTTCATTCCACCATCTGCGCATACGCTGAACATGTTCATTTCCGTTGCTGCGCTGATCGTCGGCGCGGCGCAACTGCTGTTCCTGTTCAATCTCGCCTGGAGCCTGCGCTCGGGCAAACCGGCTGGCGGCAACCCATGGCGGGCGACGACTCTGGAATGGCAGACGCCGCAGACCCCGCCGGTCCACGGAAACTGGGGCAGGGACCTGCCTGTCGTTTATCGCTGGCCCTATGATTACAGCGTGCCCGGCGCGGATGAGGATTTCCTGCCGCAAAACCAGCCGGTGGCAACCGGGTCGTCCGCGAGGGCCTCGCCATGATCGCCATTCTCATTTTCATGGCAGGGATCGCCGGCATCATCGGCTGGTGGATGGCGGGACAGCGGCTGACCTCGAAACCGTGGCTGGAAGCGGGGCCGGCAGGCGACACGCCGCAGCTGCAGGGATCGCCGGTGGTGATCGCCAAACTCGGGCTCGGTGTTTTTTTGGGCGTCGTCGGTGCGTTGTTTGCGCTGCTCATCAGCGCCTATCTCGGCCGCATGGGCGGTACAGACTGGTGGGGCATCCCGATCCCCGGGCTGTTATGGGCAAACACCGTCGCGCTTGCCGCCAGCAGTCTGGCGCTGCAATGGGCGAAGGCCGAAGCCGGCGCCATTCACCGCGACAGGCTGAACGCGGCGCTTGCGACGGCTTTCGTGACGGGCCTTCTCTTCGTCGCCGGACAGTTCATGGCCTGGCGGCAACTGACCTCCGCAGGTTACGTGCTGGCGGACAATCCATCGAACAGCTTCTTCTACATGATAACAGGGCTGCACGGCCTGCATATAGCGGGTGGGCTTTTCGTGCTTGGACGCACCACAATACGCGCCCGGACCGCGCCCCTGTCGGCACGGATACGCCTCAGCGTGGAGCTGTGCGCCATCTACTGGCATTTCATGCTGATTGTCTGGCTCATCCTTTTTGCGCTTTTCGCCGGCTGGGCGAACAGTTTCGTCGATCTCTGCCGTCAATTGGTCAGTTAAGGAGTCGATCATGACCGTATCCGTGGAAAGACCTGCAAGCGATCCGCATCTGCGGCCCACGGGACTGCGCGGCGTCGCCGCCGATCTATCATCGGACCAGCGGGCGTTCAAGAACGTCTCCTGGGGCAAGGCGATGATGTGGATCTTCATCCTGAGCGACATCTTCATTTTTGGCTGTTTTCTCCTGGCCTATATGGCGGCGCGCATGTCGACCACCGTCGCCTGGCCCAATCCGAGCGAGGTCTTTGCTCTTACGATCGGCGGCAGGGAGATTCCGCTGATCCTGATCGCCGTCATGACCTTCGTTCTCATCAGCAGCAGCGGCACGATGGCCATGGCCGTCAACTTCGGATACCGCCGCGATCGCCGCAAAACCGCTGCTCTGATGGTCTTGACGGCCGCACTCGGCGCGACGTTCGTCGGAATGCAGGCCTTCGAATGGAGCAAACTGATCGCAGAGGGCGTGCGCCCATGGGAAAACCCGTGGGGTGCAGCGCAATTCGGCTCGTCCTTTTTCATGATCACCGGCTTTCACGGCACCCATGTCTCGATCGGCGTGCTGTTCCTCCTCATCATCGCGCGCAAGGTATGGCGGGGAGATTTCGATGAGGGAAGGCGCGGATTTTTCACCAGCCGGAAGGGGCACTACGAGGTCGTCGAGATCATGGGGCTCTACTGGCACTTCGTGGATCTGGTGTGGGTCTTCATCTTTGCATTCTTCTATCTGTGGTGAGTGAGGATGGCATCATGGCAGAGCAACAGACACAACAGGGACAGCAGCATCCGATAAGGCTTTACATGGTGGCCTGGGGGTTGCTTTTTGTCCTCAGCACCTTTTCCTATCTGGTCGATTATCTCGGCATTCAGAGCTATCCTCGATGGTCGCTGATCATCCTGTTCATGCTGCTGAAGGCGGGGCTCATCATCGCGATCTTCATGCATCTGGCCTGGGAACGGCTGGTCCTGATCTATGTCGTCCTGCTTCCCCCGGTCCTCGTGCTCGTCTTCGCAGCCTTGATGGCCTCGGAATCCAGCTATACCGTCTTCACCCGGCTGACCTTCATGGGCGCCGGTTCGTAGAGCCCGGCCGTTCAGGACTGGGGAAGCAGCACGCCGACGGCGAATTCCTCGTCGGTTGCCGTGTGGCCAGCCTGTGTCTTGCGATATTCGCTGGGGGTAAAGCCACGCTCGGTCCTGAGCGTGCGGGAAAGATGCGGCGCGTCACAGAAACCGGTGGCAAGCGCGATCTGGGTGATCGGGTCATGCGTCGTGCGCAGCAGTGACAGGGCGCGATCCAGCCGCAGTTCGAGATAGACCTTTGATGGTGTCGCCTTCAGGTCATTGAGGAAACGCCGTTCGAGGCTGCGGCGGCCAAGGCCAAGATCATGGGCCAGTTCCAGCACGGTTCTCGGAACCTCGATATTCTGCTGCATCCGCAGGATCGCCTTCTTCACCAGGGGATCATTGGCCTTGCGCGCGCTCTGCTGGCCGGGCTGGGGCTTTTCACCGCTCAGCGCGCTGTCGATCATCATGATGTTGAGGCTTTTGATGGCGGCGGACTGGCCGACATGGCGCTCGACAAGGAAGGCGGCCAGATGCGCGGCGCCATGGCCACCGGAACAGGTCAGCCGATCGCGGTCGATCACGAAAATCTGGTCGGAGACCATTTGCACCGTATCGAAACGATCAAGAAAATCCTGGCGATGGAACCAGCTCACGCAGCAGCGATAGCCGTCGAGCAGGCCGGCCTCGTGCAGGATGAAAACGCCGGTGCAAAGCCCGACAATCGGAATACCCGCCGCTGCGCGATCCTTCAGGAAACGCAGCGCTTCCGGCGGCAGGGCGCTGTGGTCGCTGATCAACCCGCCGACAACGACGATATAATCGTAGTGCCCGGCATCGATCAGTCGCGTATCCGGCTGCACTTTCACGCCGCAGCTCGACTGCACGCTGCCGAGCGTTGCCGAGAGCACCGACCATTCGCACAGGATCGGCCGGGAGCGGTCGGCCTCGTCGGCGGCAAGACGCAGCACATCGACGAAATTCGCGAAGGCCGAAAGCGTGAAGCGATCGGCAAGCAGGAAGGCGACGCTGAGGCGTTTTCTGGTTCTGTGCGAGGTCATGGCGCAAATATTCATGCAAACAGACGCGATTGTCCAGCCGGGGTGCGACAAATGCTCCTAGCTTTTGAGACACGAGATTTTCCAACCATCGGGTCCCGCTATGACGCGTTTTAATGCCTTCAATCTTTTGAAGAACGCCCTGACCGGCCACAAGAACTGGGACGAGCAATGGCCCGACAGCCAGCCGAAAGCCGAATATGACGTGGTCATCGTCGGTGCCGGCGGCCATGGTCTGGGTGCGGCCTATTATCTGGCCAGTCAGCACGGCATCACCAATGTCGCCGTCATCGATAAGGGCTGGCTCGGCGGCGGCAATACCGGCCGCAACACCACCATCATCCGTTCCAACTATCTCTATGACGAAAGCGCCCGTCTTTATGACCACGCCGTCGATCTCTGGGAAAATCTCAGCCAGGAACTGAACTACAACGTCATGTATTCCCGGCGCGGTGTGCTGATGCTGGCGCATAATGTCCACGATGTGCAGAGCTTCAAACGCCATATCCATTCCAACCGCCTGAACGGCGTCGACAATCGCTGGCTCAGCCCGGAAGAATGCAAGGAATATTGCCCGCCCTTGAGCCTTTCGCCGAATGCCCGTTACCCTGTCATGGGCGGCGCATTGCAGGAGCGTGCGGGCACGGCGCGCCACGACGCGGTCGCCTGGGGTTATGCGCGCGGTGCCGCCGCCCGCGGCGTCGATATCATCCAGAACTGCCCGGTCACCGCCATTCGCCGTAACGCCGACGGCTCGGTCGCCGGTGTGGAAACGGCGCGCGGCTTCATCAAGGCGAAGAAGGTCGCGGTCTCGGCCGCCGGTCACACATCTGTCGTCATGGATACGGCCGGCGTCCGCCTGCCGCTCGAAAGCTATCCGCTGCAGGCGCTGGTGTCGGAGCCGATCAAGCCGATCTTCCCCTGCGTGGTCATGTCCAATGCGGTCCACGCCTATATCAGCCAGTCCGACAAGGGCGAGCTGGTGATCGGTTCGGGCACGGACCAGTACACCTCCTATTCGCAGCGCGGCGGCCTGCCGCTGATCGAGCATACGATCGCGGCCATCGTCGAAATCTTCCCGATCTTCAATCGCATGCGGATGCTGCGCAAATGGGGCGGCATCGTTGATGTCACGCCGGATCGTTCGGCCATTCTCGGCAAGACGCCGGTCGACGGGCTTTATGTTAATTGCGGCTGGGGCACGGGCGGTTTCAAGGCCACGCCGGGCGCTGCCCATACCTTCGCCTGGACCATCGCCAAAAACGAACCGCACCCGATCAACGCGCCATTCACGCTGGAACGCTTCCGCTCCGGCCGCCTGATCGACGAGGCCGCCGCCGCCGCCGTGGCGCATTGAGGAGCTGACCCATGCTTTTGATCCGTTGCCCCTATTGCAACGAAACGCTGCCCGAAGCCGAATTCACCTATGCCGGACAGGCGCATATCGTCCGCGCCGCTGACCCCTCGTCGCAGACCGATGAACAATGGGAGGAATTCCTGTTCATCCGCGAAAACGTCAAAGGTCCGCATTTCGAGCGCTGGCGGCACCTGCATGGCTGCGGCCGCTTCTTCAACGCCGTGCGCGACACGGTGAGCGATCGGTTCCTCACGACCTATCGCGCGGGTGAGCCGCGCCCTGAACTGTCTTCCCTGACACGCGCACCAGTAAGCTCCGAGGTGTCGAAATGAATTCCTATCGCGTTTCCGGCCGTGGCCGGGTGGATGCTGCCCGTTCCGTGAGCTTCACCTTCGACGGCAAGACCTATCGCGGCGTCAAGGGCGACACCGTCGCTTCCGCGCTTCTCGCCAATGGCGTGCATCTGATGGGCCGCTCGTTCAAATACCACCGCCCGCGCGGCCCGGTGGCGGCGGGTTCCGAGGAGCCGAATGCGCTGATCGGCACCCGCCGTAGCGCCGGTCGGTTCGAGCCGAATACCCGCGCTACGGTGCAGGAAATCTGGAACGGGCTGGAAACCACCTCGCAGAATAAATATCCGAGCCTGAAATTCGATATCGGCGCTGTTAACGACATGGCCTATATGCTGTTTTCGGCCGGCTTCTACTACAAGACCTTCATGTGGCCGAAGAGCTTCTGGAACAAGGTCTATGAGCCTTTCATCCGCGCAGCCGCGGGCCTTGGCGTCTCCCCCAAGGAAGAAGACCCTGATACCTACGCCTCGCGCAACCTGCATTGCGACGTGCTGATCGTCGGTGCCGGTCCTGCCGGTATCGCCGCCGCGCGTGCGGCGGCGGTCGATGGTCTCAAGGTCGTGCTGGTCGATGAAAATGCCGAAGCCGGCGGCACGCTGCTGTCTGAACCCCAGGCGAAGATTGACGGCAAGCCCGCATGGACCTGGCTGGCGGATGAATTGAAGGCCCTGAAGGATCAGGGCGTCAAGGTGATGACGCGCACGACGGCGATTGCCTATTACCACCAGAACATGATCGGCCTTTGCGAAAAGCTGACCGACCATCTTGAAACCGTGCCGAAGGATACGCCGCGTGAACGCCTGTGGCGGGTTCGGGCGCGTCAGGTGGTGCTGGCGCAGGGCGCGCTGGAAAAGCCGCTGGTTTTCCACGGCAACGACCGGCCGGGCGTGATGCTCGCAGGCGCGGCCCAGACCTATCTCAACCGTTACGGCGTCAAGGTCGGCAACCGCCCGGTGGTGGCGACGAGCCATGACAGCGCCTGGTATGCCGCTTTCGATCTTCACGGCGCCGGCGCGCGCGTGCAGGCCATTGTCGACACCCGCGCCAAGGTGCGCGAGGAGCTGGTGAACGAGGCGCGTGCGCTCGGTATTCCGGTCAAGCTGTCGCATACGGTCACGGCGACGTCGGGGCGGCTGCGCGTCAAGTCGGTCCGCGTCAATCCGGTGAATGCTTCCACGGTCGCTGCGGGACAGGTTATTGCCTGCGACGCGGTGCTGATGTCGGGCGGCTGGACGCCGTCGCTGCATCTCTTCTCCCACACGCAGGGCAAGCTTGCCTGGGACGACGAGCGGACGACCTTCCTGCCCGCCCTTACAAATGAAGATTGCGTGATTGCGGGCGCCGGACGCGGGCTCTGGGGCATCGGGGCCGCGCTGAAGGACGGTGCGGAGCGGGGTCGCGAAGTTGTCGCAGCCCTCGGCAAGATCACCAGCGTTTCCAGCCATGCGGTGGATCATGATCGTATCGGCAGCGGTGTCTCGCATACCGAGCTTCCGAGTGACCGCGACGCCGGCAAGGCCAAGGCTTTCGTCGATTACCAGAATGATGTGACTGCCAAGGACCTGCGGCTCGCCGTGCGCGAGGGCATGCGCTCCATCGAGCATGTCAAGCGTTATACGACCAATGGCATGGCCACCGATCAGGGCAAGATGTCGAACATCAACGGCCTCAATATCGCGGCGGAAGCGCTTGGCAAACCCCAGCCGCAGGTGGGGCTGACCACCTTCCGCCCGCCTTATACGCCAACGACCTTCGGTGCTTTCGCGGGCTATCACCGCGGCGAGCATTTCGAGGTGACGCGCAAGACACAGATCGACAGCTGGGCTAAGGAGCATGGCGCGGTCTATGAACCTGTCGGGCAATGGCGTCGCGCCTGGTATTTCCCGAAGCCTGGCGAAGACATGGATGCGGCCGTCGGCCGCGAATGCCGGGCGGTGCGCCAGAGCGTCGGCATTTTCGACGCCTCGACGCTCGGCAAGATCGAGGTGGTCGGCCCCGACGCGGTTGAGTTCATGAACCGCATGTATACCAATCCCTGGACGAAGCTCGCCGCCGGCCGTTGCCGTTACGGCCTGCTGCTCGGCGATGACGGCTTCATCCGTGATGATGGCGTTATCGGCCGCATGACCGAGGACCGTTTCCATGTCACCACCACGACAGGCGGTGCCGCCCGCGTGCTGAACATGATGGAGGATTACCTCCAGACCGAATGGCCTGATCTCAATGTCTGGCTGACCTCGACCACCGAGCAATGGTCCACCATTGCGCTGAACGGCCCGAATGCGGCAAAGCTGCTCGCGCCGCTGGTGGAAGGCGTCGAGCTGACGGAAGAGGCCTTCCCGCACATGTCCTGCGTGGAATGCACCGTGGCAGGCATGCCGGCGCGGCTTTTCCGCGTCAGCTTCACCGGCGAGATCGGTTTCGAGGTCAATGTGCCAGCACCTCTCGGCCGCAAGCTCTGGGAAATCCTGTGGGAGGCTGGCCAGCAATACGACATCACCGCCTATGGCACGGAAACCATGCATGTGCTGCGCGCCGAAAAGGGTTACATCATCGTTGGTCAGGATACTGACGGCACGGTGACGCCCTATGACGCCGCGATGGGCTGGGCCGTGGGCAAGAACAAGCCCGATTTCGTCGGCAAGCGCGGCCTTGCCCGCCCCGATCTCGTCGCCAAGGGCCGCCGCCACCTCGTCGGTCTTCTGACGGAAGACCGCTCGAAGCTGGAAGAGGGCGCGCAGATCGTCTTTGATGCGAAACAGCCGGTCCCGATGAAGATGGTGGGGCATGTAACCTCCTCCTATCATTCGGATGCGGCCGGCCAGCCGATTGCGCTGGCGCTGGTGGAAGGTGGGCACGAGCGTATGGGCGAGACCGTCTATATTCCCATGCTGGACCGTACCATTGCCGCGAAAATCACCGGGATGGTCTTTGTCGATCCTGAAAACACCCGCCTGAAAATCTGACCCGGAGATGACAATGAACATGCGCGTTTCCTCCCCCGTTCCCGGCACGCTGGCCGAGAGCAAAGCAGCCCGGGTCAGCATCTTGGCCGCGCAGGCGCGGCTGTCGCTGCGCGCGCGCGGCGATCTGGCGCCGCTCAGTGCCGCCCTTGGCCTGAGCTTGCCCGACCGGATCGGCACCCGCGCCGCTTCAGGTGAAACCGAGACCCTGCGACTGGGCCCGGATGAATGGACCATCCTTGCGCCGATTAGCGAAATCGACCGGCTGGTCGCCGCCTGCGCGGGCGTTTATGCCAGCAATCCACACAGTCTCGTTGATATTTCCGGGCGCGAAGTCACGCTGCTGATCGAGGGTCCGCAGGCCGCCGAATTGCTGACGCTGGGCTGTGCCCGCGATATCGAGACGATTGCCGTCGGCGAGGGACGCCGGACGATTTTCGACGGTGTGACCGTGGTGCTGTGGCGTGATGCGGAGAACCGTTTCCGCATGGATGTCTGGAACAGCTTCGTATCGCATCTTGGCCATTTGCTTGAAACCGGCTGCAAGGAACTTGCGGCCGACATCGTCTGATCTTGGAGGAGAAAACCATGCTCAACCGCCTGTCACACAATACCGTTTCGGACACGGTGATCGCTGATGCCATCGCCGAGGAACTCGACCGCCAGAAGACGCAGATCGAGTTGATCGCCTCGGAAAACATCGTTTCCGCCGATGTTCTGGCGGCACAGGGCTCGGTGCTGACCAACAAATATGCCGAGGGTTACCCCGGCAAGCGTTATTATGGCGGCTGCGAATTTGTCGACAAGGTCGAGGCGGTCGCCATCGAGCGGCTGAAGCAGCTTTTCGGCGCGGAATTCGCCAATGTGCAGCCGCACTCCGGCGCGCAGGCCAACCAGGCGGTGTTTCTGGCGCTGCTGCAGCCGGGCGACCGCATCATGGGCCTCTCGCTTGCCCATGGCGGCCACCTGACCCACGGTTCGCCGGTGACGATGTCGGGCAAGTGGTTCGATGTCGTTTCTTATGAGGTTGATGCCGAGACGCATCTGATCGACATGGAAAAGGTGCGGGAAAAGGCGCTGGAAACGAAGCCGAAGCTGATCGTGGCCGGCGCATCTGCCTATCCGCGCCAGATCGATTTTGCCGGCTTCCGCGAGATCGCCGATGAAGTCGGCGCCTATCTGATGGTCGATATGGCCCATTATGCCGGCCTGATCGCCGGCGGCAAATATCCGAACCCGGTGCCGCATGCGCATGTCGTCACCTCGACAACCCACAAGACATTGCGCGGCCCGCGGGGCGGCGTGATCCTGACCAATGACGCCGATCTCGCCAAGAAGCTGAACTCGGCCGTCTTCCCCGGTAATCAGGGCGGCCCGCTGATGCATGTCATCGCCGCCAAGGCCGTGGCTTTCGGTGAGGCGCTGCGCCCGGAATTTTCCGATTACGCCGGTCAGGTCATCGCGAATGCACAGGCGCTGGCAAAGGTGTTGACAGATGGTGGTCTCGGTATCGTCTCGGGCGGAACCGACAGCCATATGGTGCTGGTCGATCTGCGCCCGAAGGGCGTCACGGGCAAGATTGCCGAAATCGCGCTGGAACGGGCGGGACTTACCTGCAACAAGAACTCCATTCCTAATGACCCGGAAAAGCCGTTCGTCACCTCGGGCATCCGGCTCGGCAGCTCGGCCGGCACCACGCGCGGTTTCGGCGTGGCCGAGTTCGAAAAGATCGGCGTGCTGATCCTGCGTGTCATCGACGCGCTGGCGGCGAATGCCGAGGGCGACATCGCGGTAGAGGCCGAGGTGCGGGGAGAGGTTGCCGCGCTTTGCGAGGCGTTCCCGATCTACGTCTCGTAAATCACTCTGCCGGTCCTGGATATATTCGGGACCGGCATCCAAGATCGCAGCCGGGCGGTTGATGGACGATCAATCCGTGCGTTCATCAGTCAGGGGAGCAGGATTTGAACACCTATATCATGAAAGTCTCATGCCCGGCCCGCAGCGGCATCGTCGCCGCCGTCTCCGGTTATCTCGCCAAGTCCGGCTGCAATATCAACGACAGTTCGCAATTCACCGATCAGGAGACCGGCCGGTTTTTCATGCGGCTGAGCTTTGTTTCCGAGCAGGGATCGGGACGGGAAGCGCTGCTGGACGGGTTCGGTCCTGTCGCGGCCGATTTCGATATGGATTATGACATTCACGATCTTTCGCAAAAAAAGAAGGTCGTGATCATGGTCTCGCGCTTTGGCCATTGCCTGAACGATCTGCTTTATCGCTCCCGCATCGGCGCGCTGCCGGTAGAGATCGTCGCGGTGATCTCCAATCACCTCGATTACCAGAAGCAGGTGGTGAACGAGGATATTCCTTTCCATCACATCCGTGTCACGCCGGAAACCAAGCCCGAGGCGGAAGGGGCGATCCTGCAGGTGGTGCGGGATACGGGCGCCGAACTCGTGGTGCTGGCGCGCTACATGCAGGTTTTGTCGGACCGGCTGTGTCAGGAGATGTCGGGTCGCATCATCAATATCCATCACTCCTTCCTGCCGTCTTTCAAGGGTGCCAACCCTTACAAGCAGGCCTATGAACGCGGGGTGAGACTGATCGGCGCGACCGCCCATTATGTCACCGCCGATCTCGATGAAGGGCCGATCATCGAGCAGGATACGATCCGCGTCACCCATGCCCAGAGCGCGATGGATTATGTGAGCCTGGGACGCGATGTGGAAAGCCAGGTTCTGGCGCGCGCCATCCACGCTCATATTCATCAGCGGGTCTTCCTGAACGGAAACAGGACAGTCGTCTTCCCCGCATCACCCGGGGAACATGTATCCGAGCGAATGGGCTGATCCCGCAGTCTCAGCCCATTCAATTCCGGTTTGTCTGAAGAGGTTATTCTTATTCCGCAGGCTGCTGTACGGCAGGTGCCGAGCCCGAATCCCGTGTTTCTCCCGACAGGCTACGCTGACCGAGCCCGATGATGGCGACTGTGGTCAGGCTCGCGACAACCGATACCCAGAAACCGTTATCCGCGCCGAAATTGTCGATCACCCAGCCGGAGATGAAAGCGCCGAACGCCATGCCGATGCCAATGCCGGTCATGACCCAGGTGACACCCTCCGTCAGCATCGATTCCGGCACGCGGCGCTCGATCAGGCCGAATGAGGTGATGAAGACGGGGGAGATTGCCACGCCGCTTAGGAAGACGGCAAAGGCGAGCAGGGCAACGCTGGTATTGGCGACGAGGAGCGGCAGCGCGGTGAGCGCAAGCACGCTGACGGCAATCAGCAATTGGCGCTGCAGCGGCATTTTCGGATTGATCGCACCGAGAATGAGGCCGACCACGAAGGAGCCGATGGCATAAACGCCGATGACGAGGCTGGCGGCTTCCGGCTGGCCAAGCTCCTTGGTGATCGCGACGGCGCTCACCTCGGCCGTGGCGAAAGTCGAGCCGACGAAGATCAGGGCGAGCGTGATGATCTGGACCGGGCGCAGGAATATGGCCGAACGCTGCCGGTGTCCGCTTTCCACCGGCCGCACTTTCGGTTCGGTCGCGCGTTGCAGCAGGAAGGCAAAGGTGCCGAGCGCCAGGAAGGTGGTGCTGATCATCATGCCGGCTTCCGGAAAGAGCGAAACCGCAAGGCCGACGGATAGCGATGCACCGGCGATATAAACAAGCTCGTCTGCGGCGGATTCAAAGGCGAAGGCCGTATTGAGTTCCGGCCGGTCGCGGAAGATTTCCGTCCAGCGGGCGCGCATCATCGCGGGAATGCTCGGCATGGCGGCGGCAAGGAACGCGGACAGGAACAATGTCCAGGCCGGCCATCTCTGATTTGTCGCGATGATCAGCGCCGCAAAGGCGATGACCGAGACGATGGTGGCGGGGATGAGGATGCGGCTTTGCCCCTTGCGATCCACCAGCCGGGAGATTTGTGGTGCCGCAGCGGCATTGGTCAAGGCGAAGGTGGCCGAAACGGCGCCGGCCAGCCAATATTCCCCGTGGGTCTGCGACAGCATGGCGACGATACCGATCGGGGCCATGGCGATGGGAAGGCGGGCGAAGAAACCCGCAGCGGAAAAGCCTTTTGCACCTGGAGCGCGGAAAATTTCTCTGTATGGATTAGACATCGGAGTGCACCTTGTTCAACGGGTGTCCACCACATACATACGTGGCGTATGTAAATGAGATAATTGCATACGGAGCATATGTCAACTAATATACGCTTCGTATGTGAAGATTGGAGAAAAGAGTGCGCAAACCTCGCAGTGAAATGATTGCCGAGACGCGGGCGAAGCTTCTGGCTGCCGGCCGTAAGGCTTTTGGCAGCGTCGGTTATGCGGAAGCCTCGATGGACGACTTCACCGCCGGGGCAGGTCTCACGCGCGGCGCGCTCTATCACCATTTTGGCGATAAAAAGGGCCTGCTGATGGCCGTTGTGGCCGAGATCGACGCGGAGATGACAAAGAGGCTTTGCGACATTTCGTCTAGTGCTGAGACCCCGTGGGAGGGTTTTGTCGAAGAGAATGTCGGTTATGTACGCATGGCTCTTGAACCGGAAATCCAGCGGATCATGTTTCGCGACGGGCCGGCGGTGCTCGGCGATCCATCCCGCTGGCCAAATGCCAATGGCTGCATCTCGGCCGTTGCGCGCAGCCTCAGCGCGCTGAAGGAAGAGGGCACAATCGGCGACATCGATCCGGAGGCATGTGCCCGCTTCATCAATGCGGCGAGCAGTAGCGCCGCCCAGTGGATCGCAAATTCCGACGACCCCGAAACGACCTCGAAACGCGCGGTGAAGAGTTTCCGGACTTTTCTGGAGGGACTGCGGATCAAAGGCTGATCCTAGGTACGAGGCCTCCGAATTCCTGCAACGCACAATATGGCTGGCTGCAAGTCATGCAACTGTCATCTGGCGGGTCTAGGACAGGACGTGGTTTTCACACGTCTTGAGAGGGGAATATGCGCAAAATCGTTGCTGCTTTGGTCGCCACGACCGTTCTTGCCGGCGCCGTTCAGGCTGCCGAGGTTTATCCGCTTGATCGTGCTACGATCCTGACCGGTTCGCCGTTCGATTTCAAAGTCGAGTTCGCTTCCGTCGTGAAGCCGGAAGACATCAAGATCACCGTCAATGGCCAGGATTACAAGGCTGCTCTCGGCAAGGACGCGGAATTCGTCGCCGAGGAAAAAAACAAGGACAAGGTGCTGGGTTCGGCCGTTATCCTGCGTGGCGTGACGCTCACCAATGCCGGTGACTACAAGGTCGAAGTTTCGGCCGGTGCCGAAACCAAGAACGTCACCTGGACCGTTTATGGCACGCCTGCCCAGGCGAAGGCCAAGAACGTCATCTTCCTGATTGCCGACGGCCTGTCCGTTGCCCATCGCACCGCCGCCCGCATCATGTCCAAGGGCATGACCGAGGGCAAGGCCAATGGCCGTCTCAACATGGACGACGTGCCGCCGGTCGCTTTCGTCGGCACCTCCGCCACTGACGCCGTCGCCACCGACAGCGCCAACACCATGTCGGCCTACATGACCGGTCACAAGACCGCCGTGAACGCCATCGGCGTTTATGCCGACCGCACCCCGGCCTCGCTCGACGATCCGAAGGTGGAAACGCTGGCCGAAGCGCTGCGCCGCCAGACCAAGAAGTCGATCGGCATCATTTCCACCGCCGAAGTGCAAGATGCGACACCGGCTGCTGTCGTTGCCCACACCCGCAAGCGCGGCGACAAGGCCGAAATCAATGGCATGCTGTTCGACGTGAAGCCGGATGTTCTTTTCGGCGGCGGTTCCGCTTATTTCCTGCCGCAGGCCACGGCGGGTTCCAAGCGCAAGGACGACAAGGATTATATCGCCATGTTCAAGGAAGCTGGCTACACGCTGGCGACCAGCAAAACGGAACTCGCCGCTGCTTCCGGCACCAATACCGGCAAGATCCTCGGCCTGTTCCACACCGGCAACATGGATACCACGCTTGACCGCGAATTCCTGAAAAAGGGCACCACGGCCAAGTTCCCGGATCAGCCCGGTCTCGTTGAAATGACCAAGGTCGCGCTCGACAATCTGTCGAAGAACCCGGAAGGTTTCTTCCTGATGGTTGAAGCGGCCAATGTCGACAAGATGTCCCACCCGCTCGACTGGGATCGCGCCGTTGTCGATACGATCGAATTCGACAAGACCATCGGCATCGCCCGCGAATTTGCGGCGAAGAACCCCGATACGCTGATCATCGTCACCGGCGACCACACGCATGGCGTTTCCATCATCGGCACCGTTGATGACAACAAGCCCGGCACCGACATGCGCGAAAAAGTGGGCACCTATGCCGAAGCCGGTTTCCCGAACTACGAAGACAAGGACGGCGATGGCTATCCTGATAGTGTCGACGTTTCCCGTCGTCTGTTCCTGAACGCCAATAACGGTCCGGACCACTACGAAACCTTCCGTCCGAAGCTCGATGGCCCGTTCACGCCCGCCGTCCAGAACGAAAAGAAGGAATATATCGCCAACGAGCAGTACAAGGATGTTCCCGGCGCCGTGTTCGTCACCGGCATCATCCCGAAGAGCTCGGACAGCGGCGTCCACGCCGTTGACGACGTCGTGCTGCAGGCCGAAGGCCCCGGTGCCGAAGGCTTCCGTGGCTATATGGAACAGAGCGATGTCTACAAGGGTCTTGCCGAGGCCTTCGCACTCGGCGCGAAGCAGACCAACTAAGATATGAACCGGGCAAGGGCGCACCCCCATGGTGTGCCCTTGCCGTCACTTGCGGTTTTGCATTGCCGGTCCCGGCGGTTGGCGATGAAAGACCTTTCAAACAGGAGAATGGTCATGGGCAAGCTTGATCAGGCGCGGTTTAACCGCCGCCAGACATTGGGTCTCATCGCCGGTCTGCCGCTGCTGGCCGCCGGCACGCGCGCGCAGGCGACAAGCGACCTCACCTTTGACGAACTCTACGGCAAGGTCAGCGTCCTCGGGCTGGAATTTTCGGAAAAGGTCAAGGAGCTGAAGGGCAAGGAAATCGCCATACGCGGTTTCATGGCGCCGCCGCTGAAGGCCGAAGCGCAGTTTTTCGTGCTGACCGAAATACCCATGTCGATCTGCCCGTTCTGCTCCACGGATGCCGACTGGCCGGACAATATCGTCGTCGTTTATCTCGGCGAGAAACAGACCTTTACCCAGCCCGGCCAGACGATCGAAGTGCGCGGCACGCTGGAAACGGGCTCATGGACCGATCCCGAGACCGGTTTCGTTAGCCTGCTGCGCATTCGCCAGGCAGAATACGCGGTGGTTTGAGACCATGCTGTCCCTGAAAATAGATCATCTTGCCGTGTCCTTTCCGGGGCTTGCTGCGCCGGTCCTCGTTCTCGACCATCTGCACATCGCCGCCGGCAGCCGCGTTGCGCTAACGGGCGGCTCCGGCTCGGGAAAGAGCACCCTTATCAACATCATCGCCGGTCTTGAGCGCGTGCAGACCGGCAGTGTCGTCTGGGGCGGGCAGAATATCGCTGACTTGTCGGAGGGTCGCCGCGACAGCTGGCGGGCCGCCAATATCGGCCTTGTCATGCAGGAGTTTCATCTCTTTCCCGGCCTGTCCGCGCTGGATAATATCCTGCTGCCCGCCCGCCTGTCGCGTGTGGCGGATGCGGACCTGATGAAGCGCGCCGAATCCCTGTTTGCGACCGTCGGCCTCAAACGCGCCGGGCAGCACGTCGAAACCATGTCGCGGGGTGAAATGCAGCGTGTCGCCATTGCGCGGGCCTTGCTGCGCAGCCCCGGCGTCATCATCGCCGACGAACCGACCGCAAGCCTCGATCTCGAAAGCGGCGAGGCCGTCGGGAACTTGCTGCTTTCTGTTGCGGCTAGCACCCACAGCACGCTGATCGTCGCCAGCCACGACCAGCATCTGATCGGCCGTCTAGACCGGGGTCTGACCCTCAGCGGCGGCCGTATCGTCGCCGATACGGACCAGAAGGAGATCGCGGCATGATCGGCTTCATCCTCGCCGACCTGCGTCGCCTGTGGCTGGGCGGGGCCGTTGTGGTTCTGCTTGTTGCGCTGGCCACCGCGCTTGGTGTGGCGGTCACGCTGCAGGAACGGTCGCTGCGCCTCGGCAGTGCCCGCGCCGCCGATAAATTCGATCTCGTCATCGGCGCGGCCGGCAGCGAAACCCAGCTGGTCCTCTCATCCATCTTCCTGCAGGCAGCGCCATTGCCGCTCGTGGATGGTGCCGTTCTCACCCGGCTTGCCGCCGATCCGCGCGTTGCCTGGGCCGCGCCGGTCGGGTTTGGCGATTCTTTCGCCGGTTACCCCATTGTTGGCACGACGACGAGCCTCGTCAGCAATACGACGTCGGGTTTTGCCGAGGGCAAAATCTTCGTGCTGGAAGGTGAGGCCGTGCTTGGGGCCGCCGTCAATCTCTCCATTGGTGCCGAGATCAAGCCGATGCATGGCAGTGCCGAGACCGGCGGCCACACCCATACCGAGATCGCCTATACGGTTGTCGGCAGGTTGCAGCCAACAGGCACGCCCTGGGATCGCGCCATTCTCGTGCCGATCCAGGCCGTCTGGCACGTTCATGGCCTCGGTGTGGATCATGGTCATGAGCACGGACATGGTGAGGGCGATGCGGATGCACATGCCGGCGAAAACCAACACGGGGGCGGTCACGATCACGCTCATGAAGATGGTGAGCATCATGGCGGTATCGATCTTGATGCGCCGATCGTCGAGAATTTTGGCGACGGCCTGCCCGGCCTGCCGGCCATTCTCGTCAAGCCGAAGACGATTGCCGATGCCTATCGCCTGCGACAGGAGTATCGCAGCGGCAATACGCTCGGCGTATTTCCGGGCGAGGTGCTGACCGGCCTTTATGCGACGCTTGGCGACGCCAAGGCGGTGCTGAGCGCAGTTGCCGCCGGTTCGCAAGGGCTGGTGGCGGCGGCGCTGATGCTGGTAACGGTCATCCATGTCGGGCAAAGGCGTCGACAGATCGGCGCGTTGCGGGCATTCGGTGCGCCCCGTGGCTCGGTCTTCGCCATCGTCTGGCTGGAGCTCTTCTTTCTGGTGGCGCTTGGCGTCGGCATCGGTTTTCTGCTGGGATTGGGTGCTGCCCATATTGGGGCGCAGCTCTTCACCGCAAAAAGCGGTGTGATCCTCCCTGTTGGCTTCACCGGAGAGGATCTGCGTCTTGCGTTCTTCCTGCTGGGCTTTGCCGCTATTCTTGCGGCAATACCGGCACTGCTCGCCTATCGCCAGTCGCCCGCCGCCGCGCTGCGGGCCTAAGACAACGATACTGGCGTGTTTTAATGCCACAAGCAGATCGCGTTACGTGCACAATTGCTGCCGATGCCGAGCGATTTCCGGGCGGGGAGTTCCAGGGGGGGCGGCCGGCAAGCCCTGTGGGATGTAATGTCGTACCGTATCGGCGGACGAATCATGCCCTCTGTCCCGGTCCCGAAAGGCTACGGCATCCCGCCAGTGATGAGAAATCGCAGGCGTCTCGATACAGTTTTTCCTTCGCGAAGAAAAACCCGCCGATCCGGCGGATTTCTATTTACTTTTGCCGAAGTTGCACGCCATCACGCTTACTGAATTCGCTGCCAGGCGTATCGCAAACCATGGAGGATGAGATGAAGGCACTGGTGCTGGAAGAAAAAGGCAAGCTCTCGCTCAGGGATTTTGATATTCCGGGTGGAGCAGGATCGGGAGAACTCGGACCGAAGGATGTGCGCATCCGCACCCATACGGTCGGCATCTGCGGCTCCGATGTCCATTATTATACCCATGGCAAGATCGGCCACTTCGTCGTCAACGCACCCATGGTACTGGGCCACGAAGCGTCCGGTACGGTGATCGAAACCGGTTCCGACGTTACCCATCTGAAGGCCGGCGACCGCGTTTGCATGGAGCCAGGTATTCCCGATCCCACATCTCGGGCCTCGAAGCTTGGCATCTATAATGTCGATCCCGCTGTCCGATTCTGGGCGACGCCCCCGATCCATGGCTGCCTGACGCCTGAGATCGTTCACCCCGCCGCCTTCACCTACAAGCTGCCAGACAATGTGTCCTTTGCCGAAGGCGCGATGGTCGAACCCTTTGCCATCGGCATGCAGGCAGCGCTGCGGGCACGCATTCAGCCAGGTGATATCGCCGTTGTCACGGGCGCAGGTCCGATCGGCATGATGGTGGCGCTGGCAGCACTTGCCGGCGGTTGCGCCAAGGTAATCGTTGCCGACCTCGCTCAACCGAAGCTTGATATCATCGCCGCCTATGACGGCATCGAGACCGTCAACATCCGCGAGCGCAACCTTGCCGAAGCAGTTTCGGCCGCCACGGATGGCTGGGGCTGCGATATCGTCTTCGAATGCTCAGGCGCGGCGCCCGCCGTGCTCGGCATGGCGAAACTGGCGCGTCCGGGCGGCGCCATTGTGCTGGTTGGCATGCCGGTCGATCCGGTTCCGGTCGATATTGTCGGCCTGCAGGCCAAGGAGCTGCGGGTGGAGACGGTATTCCGCTACGCCAATGTCTATGACCGCGCCGTGGCGCTTATCGCCTCCGGCAAGGTCGACCTGAAGCCGCTGATTTCCGCGACAATTCCCTTCGAAGATAGCATTGCCGGTTTCGACCGCGCGGTGGAAGCGCGCGAAACGGATGTGAAACTGCAGATCGTGATGCCGCAATAACGGACATGGCTTGCCGCTGATGAATGAGCGGCAAAGACGTTACGGAAAAGTATGAGTGTGGCCTGCCGGCATCCGGCGGGCCACACGTCAAAATTTCACCAGAAATCTTATTCGGTTGCGCATTGTTTGAGCGCATCACGGCAAATTGAGCGAAAAAATCGCCGCCTTCGCCGCGTCCGTAATCAGTCCTATCGGGCGACTCTTCATTTCTCGACAAAAATGAGTCAAAAAAGTATCAGCAATTTCTTCGGCGTGATGTGGATGTTTAGCCACGGCCCGCCCTATGCTCCTCATCAACGCCTGGGACGAGCCATAAAGAGGAATGGCCCGCTCCGTGAATGCGGCGGACGTATGAATGGGAGGAACTATGATGCAGCCCGATCTGGAACTGGTGCACATCCGCAAGGGCGAATCTTTCGCTGCTTGGCGGCATGGCTATCCGTTCCGCACCGTGCGCTGGCATTATCATCCCGAATATGAAATTCATCTGGTCGTCGCGACATCAGGCACCTTTTATATCGGTGATTTCGTCGGCCGCTTCGGCCCCGGTCAGCTTATCATGACCGGCCCCAATCTCCCCCAGAACTGGATCAGCGAGATCGAGCCTGACGAAATCGTGCCGACACGTTCCCTCGTGATCCAGTTTCCGGAGAGTTTTATCGAGGATGCCTGCGCCTCCATGTCTGAGATGGAAGTGGTGCGCGTCCTGCTGGACCGCAGCCGTCGCGGTATTCTCTTTGACGACGAGACGAGCGACCGCGTTCGTCCGCTGATCCTTCGGCTCATCGAGGCGCAGGGCCTGACGCGTCTGGCGCTTTTCTGGGAAATTCTCGATCTGCTGGTTAATGCGCCGACATCCGAGGTGCTGGCAAGCCTGAGCTACGAGCTTGATCTGACGGGCATTGGCGATAGCGGCATAAACCGCGCTTTGTCGCATCTGCGCGAACATCTGACCGAGCAGGTCGAGGAAATCGATCTGGCCGACATGGTTGGCCAGAGCCCGAGCGCCTTTTCCCGCGCCTTCAAGCGCCATACGGGTACGACGCTGGTGCGGTATCGCAATCAGTTACGCATTGATCTCGCCTGCCAGATGCTTTTGGCGGATCAGGATGTGAAGGTGGCGGAGGTCTGCTACGATGTTGGCTTCTCCAACCTTTCCAATTTCAACCGGCATTTCCTCAAACTCAAGGGAATGTCACCGTCGAGGTTCCGAACCATTTTTGCGGCCCAGAAGGCAGCTGTGATGGCGGAGTAAACCAGCGACACATCGCCAATTTCTAAGAATTCGGGCAGAGGTCTGTCCGGAAACGGGCACTTGTTGCCCCAACTTTCCTAATGGGAGGAAGAGTGAGATGAAAATGAAATCCAAGTTTCTGATGGCGACAGCCGCAATTGCAATGATGGCCGCTCCGGCGCTGGCGCAGGAAAAGCTGAAAATCGGCATGACTTTCCAGGAGCTGAATAACCCCTATTTCGTATCGATGCAGGAAGCGCTGAAGGAAGCCGCCGCAAGCATCGGTGCTGACGTCGTCGTCACCGACGCTGGCCATGATGTCGCAAAGCAGATTTCCGATGTTGAAGACATGCTTCAGCAGAAGATCGACATCCTGCTCCTCAACCCGACCGACAGTGCCGGCATCGAAGCCGCCGTTCACGCTGCCAAGGCCGCCGGCGTGATTGTCGTGGCGGTTGACGCCAACGCAAACGGCCCGGTCGACACATTCGTCGGCTCGAAGAACCGTGACGCGGGCTACAAGTCGTGCAAACACCTCGGTGACGCGCTCGGCGGCAAGGGTGAAGTCGCAATCCTCGACGGTATCCCGGTCGTGCCGATCCTTCAGCGCGTCGAAGGTTGCAAGGCGGCTCTCGCCGAATTCGCCGACATCAAGCTGGTCGATACGCAGAACGGCCGTCAGGACCGCTCGGTCGCTCTCGGCGTCGTTGAAAACATGATCCAGTCGCGTCCGAACCTCGCCGGCATCTTCTCGGTGAATGATGGCGGTGCAATGGGTGCGCTTGCCGCGATCCAGGGTTCCGGCAAGGACATCAAGCTGACCTCGGTAGACGGCGCTCCGGAAGCGGTGAAGGCAATTGCCGACGGTGGCCCTTTCATCGAGACCACCGCGCAGTTCCCGCGTGACCAGGTGCGTGTTGGCCTTGCCATGGCGCTTGCCCAGAAGTGGGGCGCCCGCGTCGTGCCGAAGGAAGTCCCGATCGACGTCATGGTCGTTGACAGCAAGAACGCCGGTGAGTTCAGCTGGTAAGAACTCCTCCCAGGCCCCGTCCCCGTCTTGTGCGGGGGCGGGGTTAAATC
Source organism: Agrobacterium tumefaciens (assembly GCF_005221325.1). Taxonomy (NCBI): domain Bacteria; kingdom Pseudomonadati; phylum Pseudomonadota; class Alphaproteobacteria; order Hyphomicrobiales; family Rhizobiaceae; genus Agrobacterium; species Agrobacterium tumefaciens. Next base: position 1,823,781 of record NZ_CP039889.1, read on the forward strand.
CCGACCATTGAGGAGGGTGAAATGCTGGAACTGAATGGAATAAGAAAAAGCTTTGGCAAGATCGAAGTCCTGCGCGGCGTCGACCTTGAGGCGCGCGCCGGCGAGGTGCATGCGCTTCTGGGCGAGAACGGTGCCGGCAAGTCGACTTTGATGAAGATCCTGTGCGGCATTTTGCAGCCCTCCGAGGGAACGATCCGCATTGACGGCAAGGATCGCCGCTTCGCCAATTATGACGAGGCGATTGCCGCCGGCGTCGGCATCGTGTTTCAGGAGTTCAGCCTGATCCCCTATCTCAATGCCGTTGAAAACATGTTTCTTGCCCGCGAAATCCGCGGCCCGCTGCGCCTTTTGAACAAGGGCGCCATGCGCAAGCGCGCGGCCGAAATCATGGGCCGTCTGGCCGTGGATGTTCCGCTCGACGTGCCGGTGCACCGCCTTTCGGTTGCCCAGCAGCAATTTGTCGAAATCGCCAAGGCATTGTCGCTGGATGCCCGCATCCTCGTGCTCGACGAGCCGACCGCGACGCTCACGCCCTCCGAGACAGAGCACCTGTTCAAGGTCATGCGCGAACTGCGCCGTCAGGGCGTGGCGATCATCTTCATTTCGCACCATCTCGAAGAAATATTCGAAATCTGCGACCGTATCACCGTTCTGCGCGATGGCGAGTTGATTGGCTCCTGCCTGACGTCGGAGGTCGATAATGACCGTCTGGTCGAGATGATGGTCGGCCGGCGCATCGAAGCCAGCTTCCCGCCGAAGCCGCAGCTCGACCCTTCCGCTGCAAAGGTGATCGAAGTCGAAGAGCTGCAATTGAAGAAAGGCGGCCCCGTCTCCCGCTTTTCGCTGCGCAAGGGCGAAATCCTCGGCTTTGCCGGGCTCGTCGGCTCGGGCCGCACGGAAACGGTTCTCGCCATGCTCGGCGCGCATTCGGCCTCGCGCCGCAAGATCAAGCTCGATGGCGTGGATACGCGTTTATCCGGCCCCGATGATGCGTTGATGCGCGGCATTGGCCTGCTGCCGGAAAGCCGCAAGGAGGAGGGGCTGATCACGAGTTTCTCCATTCTGCAGAATATTTCGCTGAACAATTACCGCAAATACCGCAAGGCCCACTGGTTCCTCGATCTCAAGAAGGAACTGGAGCACACGACGAAGGCCATGGCGCAGGTGCAGGTCAAGGCGCAGGGACCTTACGCCCGCGTTGATACATTGTCGGGTGGTAACCAGCAGAAGATCGTCATCGCTCGCTGGTTGAACCATGACATGCGCGTGCTGATCTTCGACGAGCCGACACGCGGTATCGATGTCGGCGCAAAGGCGGAAATCTATTCGCTGATGCGCGAATTTGCCGCCAGGGGCCATTCGATCATCATGATCTCCTCGGAACTGCCGGAAGTGATCGGCATGTCCGACAGGGTCTGCGTCTTCCGCTCCGGCGGCATCGTCGCCACCGTCGAGGGTGCGGATATCAATTCAGAAACAATAATGACAAACGCCACCACCGGGAGAGTTGAACATGTCGCTTGATGCAAACACCGGCGTTGCCGCGAAAACGGGCGGTTTCAGTCTCAGCGCCATGCTGCGTTCACCGCTCGCCCTGCCTCTGGCGGGCCTGATTGTCGTATCCATCCTGATGGGGCTTGCGAGCGACAATTTCTTCAGCGTCAACAACATCATGAATGTGTTGCGACAGGTTTCCGTCGTTGGCATTCTCGCCGTCGGCATGACCTTCGTCATTCTCACCGGCGGCATCGATCTTTCGGTCGGTGCGGTCATGGCGCTTGTCGGCACGCTGTCGGCCGGGCTTATGGTGAATACCGGTCTGTCTCCCGCGGTTGCCCTGCCGGCTGGCCTCTTCATCGGTCTCGGTATCGGCATCTTCAACGGGGCGCTTGTAGCCTGGGGCAAGATGCCGGCCATCATCGTCACGCTCGCCACCATGGGCATGGCGCGCGGCCTTGGCCTCATCTATTCCGGCGGTTATCCGGTCAGCGGCATTCCGAGCTGGATTTCCTGGTTCGGCGTCGGCCGTGTCGGCATCGTTCCGGTGCCTGTCATCATCATGGTGGTGATTTATGCCGTGGCCTGGGTGCTGTTGCAGCGCACGGCCTTCGGCCGCCACGTCTACGCGCTTGGTGGCAACGAACTGGCGGCGCGCCTTTCGGGTGTGAAGACCCGGCGCGTCAAGCTTGCCGTCTATGGCATCTCGGGCGTCACGGCAGCTTTTGCCGCCCTTATTTTGACTGGTCGCTTGATGAGCGGCCAGCCCAATGCCGGCGTCGGCTTCGAACTTGATGCGATTGCGGCCGTCGTTCTCGGCGGTACGGCAATTGCCGGCGGCAGGGGGCTCATTCTCGGCACGCTGATCGGCGCGGTGCTGCTTGGCATTCTCAATAACGGCCTCAACCTGATGGGCATCAACCCCTATCTGCAGGATGTCATCAAGGGCGGCATCATTCTGCTGGCCATCTATATCGGGCGCGAATGGCGCTGAGCCGGCCCGGAAACACCTTCATAAACGCAGGAGAATTAAATGTCTGAATCGCTGCAAGGCAAGATCGCGGTCATCACCGGCGCCGCATCCGGCATCGGGCTTGCCACATCAGAAGCGCTCTTGGAACAGGGCGCAACCGTGGTCATGGTCGACTGGAACGAGAAAGCCTTGAATGATCTGGCCGCCAAGCTGGGCGACCGCGCCATTCCGCAGGTCACTAACCTTCTGGACGCGGACAGCTGCAATGCCATGATCCCGGAAATCCTCAAGAAAGTCGATCATATCGACATTCTCTATTGCAATGCCGGCACCTATATCGGTGGCGAGCTGACCGAGACGACGCCCGAAGCCATCGACAAGATGCTGAACCTCAACGTCAACGCCGTCATGAAGAACGTTCAGGCCGTCGTGCCGCACATGTCGGAGCGCAAGACCGGCGATATCATCGTCACCTGCTCGATCGCCGGGCATTTCCCGACCTATTGGGAGCCGGTCTATTCGGGCTCGAAATGGGCGATCACCAGCTTCGTGCAGGGCATGCGCCGCCAGATGATCCCGCACGGCGTGCGCGTTGCGCAGGTCTCTCCAGGCCCGGTCGTCTCCGCACTTCTGGCGGACTGGCCGGAGGAAAACCTCCGCAAGGCCAAGGAATCGGGTAGCCTTATCGATGCGAGCGAAGTGGCCGATGCGGTCATCTACATGCTGACGCGCAAGCGCACCGTCACCATCCGCGACATGCTGGTTCTTCCGACCAACTTCGACCGCGTTTAAAAACCTCTGGAGCGGCTGGGGAAATCGGAACCGGTCCAGCCGCTCCATATCGTTCAAGCACCGGATGATCCGCTCCGAGGAGTATCGCAAATGGCTTCCTACCTTGTTGGCGTCGATGTCGGGACAGGCTCGGCGCGGGCCGGTGTCTTCAATGTCGCAGGTAAGCTTCTCGCTACCGCCAAGCGCCCGATCAGCATGCACCGCGAGGATGGCGGCATTGCCGAACAGTCGAGCGGTGAGGTGTGGCAGGCGGTTTGCGACAGCGTGCGCGAAAGCGTTTCGCGCACCGGCATTAATCCGGCCGAAGTTGCCGGCATCGGTTTCGATGCCACCTGCTCGCTGGTTGTTCGCGGGCCTGATGATGAGACCCTGTCGGTCGGCGCCCCTGATCATCCCGAACGCGATATCATCGTCTGGATGGATCACCGCGCCGTTGAACAGGCGGAGCGGATCAATGCCGGCGAACACGCCGTGCTGAAATATGTCGGCGGCCGCATTTCCCCGGAAATGCAGACGCCCAAGCTGCTGTGGCTCAGCGAAAACAGGCCGGATATCTATGCGCGAGCCGAGCATTTCTTCGATCTGACGGATTTTCTGACATGGAAGGCTTCCGGCGCGCTCGATCGTTCCGCGTGCACGGTAACCTGCAAATGGACCTATCTCGCCCATGAAAACCGCTGGGATGCGGAATATTTCGCCAAGATCGGCCTTGGCGATCTGGCCGAGCAGGGCTTCCGCCGCATCGGTGAAAACGTCGTCCATCCCGGCACGGCGCTGGGCGCGGGCCTGACGGAAGATGCCGCAAAGGCCATGGGGCTGGTTGCGGGCACGGCCGTTGCCGCGGGCCTGATAGACGCCCATGCCGGCGGTGTCGGCACGGTGGCTGCGGGCGGCGATGCATTGCGATGCCTCGGTTATGTCTTCGGCACTTCGTCCTGCACCATGACCACCACCGCTGAACCCGCTTTCGTGCCGGGTGTCTGGGGTCCCTATTATTCCGCCATGGTTCCCGGCGCATGGCTCAATGAAGGCGGCCAGTCCGCCGCCGGTGCAGCCATCGATTACCTCGTGCAATTGCACCCGGCCTTTGCCGAGGCGAGGGCGCTTGCCGACAAGGAAGGCAAAGCCTTGCCGGTCTGGCTCGCCGACCGCGCTCTCAGCCTTGCCGCATCCGCTTCCGCCGCAGCTGAGATCGCCGAAGATTTTCATGTGGTGCCGGAGTTCCTTGGCAATCGAGCGCCCTTTGCCGATCCGCATGCCCGTGCCGTCATTGCCGGTTATGGCATGGAGACCGGCGTGGATTCTCTCGTTGCGCTTTATGTGGCGGGGCTTCTCGGCCTCGGTTACGGGCTTCGCCAGATCATCGAGACGCAGGCCCGCAACGGCGCGCCGGTGGAAACCATCAGCGTCAGCGGTGGGGCGGGTGCACATCCGCTTGCCCGGCAGTTGCTGGCGGATGCGACCGGGCTTCCGGTCGAACTCACCGAATGTGAAGAGCCCGTGCTTCTGGGGTCGGCCATGCTTGGCGCGGTTGCCGCCGGAACCTATCCCGACCTGATGGCCGCCATGCCCGCAATGTCGCGCATCGCCAGCTGTGCTGCACCCGATCCTGCTTTTCAAAAGGTCCACCAGGCGCGTTACGACGCGTTTCTGGCGCTGCAGAATGCGGCGCGCGCCATTCGTGCCGCCGACCACTCCTGAGCGCTGTCGCAAACTTAGATCATCCGGCCGTGTCGGCCGCAAAATAACGAGGATTCCATGCAGTTTTCCGGAAAATCCGTCATCATCACCGGCGCAGGCAAAGGTATCGGCCGCGCCTGCGCGCAACTGATGGCCGCGCGCGGTGCGGAAGTGGTGGCGATCAGCCGCACGCAGTCCGATCTCGACAGCCTGAAAAGCGAAATCGGCGGCCGTTCGATCCGCGTCGATCTTGCCGATGTCGCCGCCACCCGTGCCGCCATGGCGGAAGCTGGCCCGTGCGACTTCCTGATCAACAGTGCCGGCATCAACGTGCTGGAAAGCGTGCTCGACATGAGCGATGCGGGTTATGAAGCCGTTCTCGGCATCAACCTGCGCGCTGCGCTCGTCACCTGCCAGGAATTTGCCCGCGCCCGCGTCGCAAATGGCGGCGGTGGCGCCATCGTCAACATCACGTCCATCGCCGGCCATCGCGGTTTTCAGGATCACCTGTGTTATGCGGCGTCGAAGGCGGGACTTGAGGGAGCAACCCGTGTTCTGGCGAAGGAACTCGGCCCGCATGGCATCCGCGTCAATGCTGTCGCACCGACCATCACACTCACGGAACTGGCCGCGGAGGCGTGGAACGATCCCGCAAAGAGCCAACCAATGATGGTTCGCCATCCGCTCAACCGGTTTGCCGAAGCCGAAGAGGTGGCGCAAAGCATCGCGCTGCTGCTCTCGGATGACAGCAAGATGATTTCCGGCGCCGTATTGCCCGTCGATGGCGGTTTCCTCGCCGTTTGAGACAGGTCACAGCTGGTCTCAAAGCGGATCGCTGAAAACCACTAAAATGAATGCGCGGGGTGCAAGATGCATCGCCGCGCATTTCATTTTAGGATGCGGCGTTGTCAGGTCAGGTCGGGATGACGCCCGACGAGTTCGTCGCGTTTGGCCTGCAGTATCTTCTTCTGCTCCTCCAGTTTGACGAGTTCCTCGTCAATCTCTTCGACGCTTTTTTCGATATGCAGATATTGCTCGGCCAGAAGCGATTTCGCTTCCTTTCGACTGGAGGCATTCGGTGTATCGCCATAAAGCGGCCGGTTGGCCGTTTCCTTTAGGAAGAAGGTCGTGACGATGCCGAAAACGGCTGCGACCATGAGGTAATAGGCTGGCATGTAGATGTTTTCGGTCACCTCCACCAGCCAGGCGGTTACCGTTGGTGTCAGCCCGGCGACGATGATCGAGATGTTGAAGGCGATTGCCAGCGCGCTGTAGCGGATGCGGGCCGGAAAGAGTGCGGGCAGGGTCGAGGCCATGATGCCGATCAGGCAATTGAGTGCGACTGCGAGAATAAGCAGCCCGAAGAATATCTGCACCACCTGGCCGCTGGCGATGAGATGAAAGGCCGGCAGCGAGAATAACAGGATCGCCGTGCTGCCGACGGCAAGAAACGGCTTGCGGCCGATCCGGTCACTCAGCAACCCTATGGCAGGCTGGACGAACAGCATGCCGACCATGACTGCGATGATGATGAGAACGCCGTGATCCTCGCTGTAGTCAAGCGTTTTCGACAGATAGGTAGGCATGTAGGTGAGCAGCATGTAATAGGTCACGTTGGTGACGAGAACCATGCCGATGCAGATCGCCAGCGATCGGGCATGCTCTCTGGCAATTTCCGCGATCGGCACCATCGGCCGCTCCTTGAGCGACTGGCGATCCTCTTCTTCAGCACGCTGCAGCCGTTCGGTGAAAGCCGGGGTTTCTTCCGCGGCGTGGCGGAGATAAAGGCCGATGAGCCCGAGCGGCGCGGCCAGGAAGAACGGGATGCGCCAGCCCCAGTCGATGAATTTCGCTTCCCCCATGGCGGTGCTGAGTAGCACGACGAACCCAGCGCCAAGCACAAAGCCGGCAATCGAACCGAAATCGAGCCAGCTTCCGAGATAACCGCGTTTGCGGTCCGGCGCATATTCCGCCACGAAGATGGCCGCACCGGTATATTCGCCGCCGACGGAAAAGCCCTGAACGAGCTTGCAGAGCAGCAGTAGGATGGGCGCCCATATGCCGATGGTCGCATAGCCCGGAATGAGACCGATGCAGAAGGTGCTGGCGGCCATGATGATAATGGTGAGGGAGAGGACTTTCTGTCGCCCGAACTTGTCGCCCATCGCACCGAAGAAAATGCCGCCCAGCGGACGAATGAGAAACGGCACCGAAAATGTCGCAAGCGCCGCGACCGTCTGAACGGCGGGAGCGGCCTCGGGAAAGAAGACCTTGCCGACGGCATAGGCGACAAAACCGTAGACGCCGAAGTCGAACCACTCCATGGCGTTGCCGAGGGCGGCTGCCGTCACCGCTTTTTTGACCTTCTCGTCATCAATGACTGTCACGTCGTCAATGCTCAGCGGGCTGGCCTGAATCTGACTGTTCAATTGTTGTCCCCTTGAATGCTGCGCAATCGATTATTGCGCGCCATGAAAATGCCTCACATGCGCAAGTGTTCCATCTGCCGGCAAAGGGGAACGGGGGACGTGGTGCGCCCATATAAACAAACGCCCGGCAAATGGCCGGGCGCTTCTGAAGTCTGGTGGGATGGTTTAGTGGTGATGCTCAGGCATGTCCTTCAGCTGGTCCTTGGTCCATGAGGTCACTGCGTGGACGTCGCCGTCCTCGTCGCGCATGAAATCAAGGTCGCTGAGCGGGACTGCGACCGGCTTTGCGCCAATGCCGAGAAAACCGCCGACATCGATGATCGCGGTGCTGCCGGCCCCAACGCCGTGGACATGGTCAACCTTGCCGACCTTGTGGTCGTCCGCACCATAAACGGTCGCGCCTTCGAGCACCGAGGGTGTGAGTTCCGTTTCAACCAGGCGTACGTGATTGGTATGGTCCATCGTTCTTCCTCCTGTCTTGGTTTGCACAAAACAAACTCCCGCACTGCAAAACCGTTCCATCCAATATCGCGGCTGGCGGAGACAGGTTATTTCTGATCGGTGCATTTTGGGGGTCGCAAGAGTGTCTTTGTCAAAGCGGACGAGGAACTCGCGCCAGATGGATGTTCTAGCTTTTGCCGGTGGCCGTGCGGCCTACGCGTATTTGCCCCGAAAGAAACTCGGCCACGTCCCACTCCCTCAGCGGCGGTGCATAAATATAGCCCTGCACCAGCGTGGCGCCGAGGCTTTCCAGTGTGGCGAGTTCTGCTGGCGTTTCCACCCCTTCGACCACGCATTCCAGCTCCATGTCCCGGCTGAGGGCAAGAAGCGATTTCACGATCTTGTAGCTGGCTGGTCTTTCGTGCAGATCGGTGACGAAGCTGCGGTCGATCTTGATCTTGGTCAACGGCAATGCGTGCAGCCGGGTGAGGCTGGAATATCCGGTGCCGAAATCATCAAGTGAAATGCCGCAGCCGAGACGGCGCAGGATATCGACCGATTGCCTCACCTGCTCGAAATCATGGGCAAAGGCCGTCTCGGTGATTTCAAGATCGAGACGGCGGGCGTCGAAACAGCTATTTTCGATGATGCCGATCAGGGACAGCACGCCCTCGTGGGAGTTGAGGTCCTGGGCGGAAAGGTTGAATGAGAGGCGCAGGGAAGGATCCCATGCCGATGCCGACGCCAGTGCCATCTTCAGAAGCGGCCGGGTCAGCGAACTCACGATGCCGGCCCGTTCCGCGATGGCGAAGAATTGCGCAGGCGGCACATGCCCGAGAACCGGGCTGTGCCAGCGGGCCAGCGCTTCAAAGCCCGCCGTTTTTCCGTCGCGTATATCCACGATCGGCTGAAACATCACCGAAAGTTCGTTTTTCACATCGCTCTGCTTGAGCAGATTCTCGATGCGGGCTTCGATATTGATCTGCTTTTCGTGTTCCGCATCAAACAGGACGGCATCGCCGCGCCGGGTTTTCTTGGCATGGTAAAGGGCATAATCCGCCCTGTCGAAAAGCTGCTCCAGCGTGGAGGCGAGGTGCGGAAAGACCGCTATTCCCATCGATGCGGAAACATGCACCGTTCCCTCCGGCATATGGTAAGGCGCCCTCAATTCTTCGGAAATCGCATTGGCGTTCGCGACGAGTTGCACGTCATCCGGTATGATCGGGGCGACGATGGCGAATTCGTCACCGCCTAGTCGAAAAGCCTTGCTGGCTTTCAGATTGTCGGTGAGACGCTTGCTGACATTGATCAGCAGCCGGTCTCCCACCGAGTGTCCGTAGAGATCGTTGACCGGCTTGAAGCCGTCGAGATCGATGACCCCCAGCGCCAGCCGGGTTCCCTTTTCTCGGGCATTTTCGAGCTCGGCCTCAAGATGGGCGAAAAAGGCGCGGCGGTTCGGCAGTCCCGTCAGACTGTCGATATTGGCAAGCAGCAGGTTTTCGTTGCTGAGCGCCTCCGTGCGCTGCTGTGAAACGACCATGCGCTCGAAGTTGCGGTAATTGGTCAGCAGGATGGACATCATGCCGGCACAGACCAGCAGAACGTTGATGGCGATGGCAATGAATGTCGGTTGCCGTGACGCCACAAAAAAGGCGATGAAAGCGCCATTGACGATGAGTGTCACCGTGAAGGCGGCGGACCGCACATACATCAGGCAGAAAATGCAGGAGATGACGGTGATCGCCATGTAGAAGGCGACATGGGATCTCGTATAGGCATCTCCATAGGGCACCAGCAAAAAAGACCAAAGCGTGAAGGCGAGCGCGATGCCGGCGGCCAGGCGGTTGGTGCGGCGAAGGGCGGCAAGTGCCATCTCCGGCCGGGGATCGATACCCCGTGTCCTCCACCAGAAAGCGACCCGAAGGGTGCAGCCGACGGTAAAAACGGCGGGAACCCCGACGGTGAGCCAAAGCGGCGCCAATTGCATATGCGTAATGGCAAGCGCCCATGTGCTTGAGAGCAAAATGAAATACATCATCGGCATCTGCCGGGTGAAGGCTCTGTACTGCGCTTTCAAAAGGTCGGGATTGTCAGACCGAACAGACATGAAGTCGAGCAGTTTTTGTACGGCGATCAGTATTTTCATTTATGGCTCATCAAATACAGGACGACATCGGTAGCATAAGCCCAGTTACATCATTGGAAATACACAGGGTTAACCGGGAGACAACTGCATCAACTGCAAGGTGCAGCTACGTATCTTCGCAACATACCGCCATTTTCGCCGTTAAATGCCGTTGCAGCAGCATCCGGATCATATTGTGGTCGGGTTCGACAAACTTTAAAACATTGAACGGCCGTTCCGATGGTTATCTCGAATTGCTTGGCAGAAAGACCGTTTACTCATGCTGACATCTTTGCTTCCTTCCGTTGCCGTCATTGCCGACGCGCATTTTCATGACACGGCCGCGGATTTCGGATTTACTGGGATCGAGGTCGATGGCCAGCGCATCACCATGCGCAGCTGGTCGGAAACGCGCGACTCCACCCGGGTTTTTAACGAGAGCGCCGATGCGCTGCACGCGGCGCTGGAAGAGGTGCGGCAGCGCGGCATTCGCCATGTGGTGCTGCTGGGCGACTACACCGATGACGGCCAGCGCGCGACGACACAAACGCTGAAGGGCATTCTTGAGCGCCATCGCGATGCCCATGGCACCGCCTTTTATGCGCTGCCCGGAAACCACGATGTTTTCGGGCCGTGCGGCCGGCATCAAACCAAGGAGTTCCTGGTGGAGAACGGCGAGCGCCTCTCCGTCTCGAGCGATGCGAACCGGGCAGGGGAACGGGTCGTTATCAGCGAGCGCATGTATTGCGAAGGCTACCCGGAAGGTCTCGGCCCCATGACGGCCTTCGGTTATTTCCGACAGCCGGATTATCTGCATTGGGAAACACCTTTCGGCCTCTCCGATGCGCCGCAGGACCGGCTCTATGAGGTGCGCTCCCTCGACGGCCGCAATGTCTATACTCTGATGGATGCCTCCTATCTGGTCGAGCCGGAGCCTGGCCTCTGGCTCATGATGATCGACGCCAATATTTTCGAACCGCGCGACGGCAGCTTTAAACGAGGCGAGGAGGCGGCCTTCATCGACAGCACCGGCGCCGGCTGGAATGCGCTTCTGCGCTGCAAACCGTTCATTCTCGACTGGATCGCCGATGTGCGCGCCAGGGCAGAAGCGCTCGGCAAGACTTTGCTCGGCTTTTCCCATTATCCGGCGCTCGATCCCTTTGATGGTGCAATCAGCGTGGAAAGCGCCCTGTTCGGCGAAACCACCGCCGTGCGGCGCATGCCGCGCAAGGCGGTGGAGAACGCGCTGATAAAGGCCGGACTTGCCGTGCATTTCAGCGGGCATCTGCATGTGGAAGGGGTTACACGGCGCAGGAAGGGGGAGAAATCACTCACCAATATCGCCGTTCCGTCGCTCGTCGCTTTCCCACCGGCTTTCAAGGTCGTCCACCCGTCGCGTCAGGAAATCGCCGTGGAAACGGTGGAGATGGCCCATCTGCCGGTGAATGGCCGCATCTGCCGTGGATATGCGCAGGAAATGACACTTGCCGGCGAGGCGCAGGACCGGGCCTTTGCGGCGCGCGATTACGGCGGCTTTCTGCGCGCCCACCAGCGGGCATTGATCACGCATCGTTATTTCCCCCGGGAATGGAGGGCGGAATTCGTTGCGGCGATGGCCGGTAAAACGGTGCGGGATGTCGTTGGCCTACTCGGGGAAAAGAGCATTGCCTCTGAACAGGCCGATATGCCGATGATCGAGCTTATCACTGACTGGTATTGCCTGCGCCAGGGCGTGGGGCTGGCCCTGCCACATATCGCGCCTCAGCGGCTTACCCTTTACCGGATACTGGCTGAGCGTCTCGGCCGCGAGGCTGATCGCCATGACGGTTCCGTTAAAAGTTTTCTCGAAATCTTCTTTGCTGCACTCGGCCTGTTTCTCGATCGCGCCGAAGCGAGCCCGCGGCGCGTGGAGATTGAGCCTGCACGGAAACACGAGCCTGTTTCCGTGTGACCGTCAAGCGGCAAGGCTGGTGTTCCATGCCCGTATTTTTTCAATGTTCCTGTCCGAGCAGGAAACGATCTCGAACTCGAACCCTTCGCCGGAAATACGTTCGCCGATTTCGGGAAGGCGGCTGAGGCGCCAGAGGATGTAGCCGGCAATCGTGGAGTAACGGTCGGCATCATCCACCAGATCGATATCAAGGAGATAGGAGACGCGTCGGATATCGACGGTTCCGTCGATCAGCCAGGAGCCATCTTCATTGAGGCCGGAAATCTGGGCTTCTTCGCCCTCGTCCGGAAACTCGCCCGCAATCGCCTCAAGGATGTCCGTGGGCGTGGCGATACCCTGAAGCGTGCCGTATTCGTCGATGATGACGGCCATCTGGAGTGGCGATGTGCGCAGCTGTTCCATGACCTGCAAGGCCGTGGCGCTTTCATGCACGACAAGGGGTTCGCGCAGCGAGCGTTCGAGGTTCAGTTTTCCGTCATGCAGCAGATCGCGTAGCAGGTCTCTGGTGGCGGCGACGCCGAGGAAGGAGTCCAGCTTGCCCTGCGCCAGCATCAGCCGGGAATGGTCGAGTTCCAGCAGGCGGCTTCTTAACGTGTCGTGATCGGCGTCGATATCGAGCCAGTCGATCTCCGTTCGTGGCGTCATGATGGAGATGACGGGGCGTTCGGCAAGCGTGAGCACCCCGCGGATCATGTCCTTTTCTTCGGATTTGAACAAATCGCCTTGCGCGGCCTGCGCGGCAATAACGTCGGCGGTCTCGCCAAGGGACGGCTGTTCGCCGATCCGGCCACCCAGAAGTCGCAAAATGGCATCGGAGGTGCGCTCGCGCATATCACCGGCGGTGATGCGCTTTTCACGGTTGCGCCGGCCGATCTGGTTTGCCGCCTCGATGAGCACGGAAAAACCGATGGCGGCATAAAGATAACCCTTGGGCAGATGGAAACCGAAACCCTCGACGATCAGGCTGAAGCCGATCATCAGGAGAAAACCAAGGCAGAGAATGACCACGGTCGGGTGTTTCGACACGAAGGCCATCAGCGGCCGCGAAGCCGCCATCATCACGGCCATGGCCACGCAGACGGCGGTAATCATCACCCAGAGATTATTGACCATGCCGACGGCGGTGATGACGCTGTCGAGCGAGAAGACGGCGTCGAGCACGACGATCTGCACGATGACCTGCCAGAAGACCGCATGCACCACCTTGCCCTGTTTCGGCTTCTGGTCACCCTCCAGCCGTTCGTGCAGTTCCATCGTGCCCTTGGCGAGCAGGAAGGCGCCGCCGAGGATGAGGATGAGATCGCGACCGGAAAAGGAGAAATCCGCGACGGTGAAAAGCGGCCGCGTCAGCGTGACGATCCATGAAATCGAAAACAGCAGCAGGAGGCGCATGATGAGCGCAAGCGACAGGCCGACGATCCGCGCCCGATGGCGCTGGTGCGGCGGTAATTTGTCGGCAAGGATCGCGATGAAGACGAGATTGTCGATGCCGAGGACGACTTCGAGAACGATAAGGGTGACGAGGCCGATCCATATATTCGGATCTGCGAGGAATTCCATGTTCAGGAGCCTTTATGGGAATGGGTGCGAACGCGCAAAACCCCGGACCGAACATCCGAGGGTGGAAGCATCTGCTTTAAGGAAAACAAGAAAATCCGAGGCTGGCGTCGCGTTATGCGAGCCAGCCTCGTTCGGTGTTGACTACTGTCGGTACTGTCGCCTTCGTCAGGCATAGGGCGGATTTATCCCACTATCAGTAAATTCTTGTGCCGGTCCAACTAGCAAATTTTCGACGGTTGGAAAAGCGGTTTTCGATTTTTTGCTGCCGAAACGATGCGGTTCAGCAATTTTTGCGCGCAAAATGCGCGATTATTTACCGAAACCACCCAGCGCCATGCAATCTGAGCGATTGCCGGCTGTTCGGCGGAAAAAGGCCGTTATTGCTTTTTCTCGCCGATATCGGAGGTCGTGCGCCGGTCGAGGGCCTTGCCGTCGAGAATGTTTTTCAGGACGTCGAGACGGTCGTTGATCAGCCATCCATAATAGTTTTCAACCGGCAGCAGTTTTTTTGCGCCGGCATCCACGGCGGTCCGCAGTCGTTCCGCGCGTCGTCTTGGTTGGCCGACATTGTAGAGCGTGGCGGTGATGCCGGGGTTGCCGGAAATGTCGAAGCCCTTTTCCCTGTAGGCGTCGATGGAATCCCTGATGATGGCGGCGATGTAGAGGATGCTGCGGTCGGGATCCATGACGTCGCGGTAGATATCCTTCGGCCTGTCTGCCGAGAGTTTCGGCAGGCCGCTCGTTTTGTTCACGAGATCGGTGACCTGCAGGGCCGTCAGCGGGCTGATCTGGCCGAGCCCGAAAGTCTGCCCCGCGTAAAAGGGCTGGAAGAAGGCCCGCTGGAAGGAGATTGCCTCATAGCTCGCGCCATCCACTACCTTGCCACGGAAGCTCTGGTCCCAGACGGTATCGCGGCAGCTCCATTGTTCCGACGTGGTGGTAAGGGCTTCGCAGGAGCGGAATTCCGGCCGCTGGAGAAATGTCTTCAGGGCCACGCCGTTATAGCTGAACTTGATATCGAGTTCGGCATAGGAGATGGCCTTGATATAATAGGTCTGCATGCGATCCACGGCCGAGACGTTGAAGGTATGTTCCCCGACGATCGCGCCAACGATGTGGATCGGGTCGATGCCGTAGGCCGCACCGGCCTTCCTGATCTTGCCCAGCAGGCCGGGTTCACTGTTCAGGAGATCGACCGTCTTGCGGAATTTTTCCTCGTAGGTCGTGGAGAAGGCTTTCGTCCTGATGGCCGAGGCCTGCGGTATTTCGGGCTGTTCTGCCGAGCGGTTACCGGGGGGCACAACGACCATCTGCTGGGCTGCGGCATAAGAAGGCAGGAAGGTCAGCGCCAGAAGGACAGCGGCCGCGCGGGTGGACTTCGCAAACAGGCTCATACAGCGTTCTCTATGATGGGGGTCGTGTTGCGGTGAGGGCTCCTTCTTAAGGCAGGCCGCCTGCGCGTGGCAAGTTGCCGCCGCTCACTTTACCGTTGTTGCCGCCCGGAATGCTGTCGCCGCTCCTTCTGCAACCATCCGGGCCGGAATTTTCGGAGTCGTTAAAAGTCGAGCATTTTGTTTCATGGGACCTCAAGTCGCCACGGATAGCTCATGTCGTCAGGAGACGAACATGACCCATCTCATCAAATCGCTGCAAGCATGTTTCATTCTGGCCGTCGTGGGTTTGGCCGCGCCGGCGCAGGCGTCTCCCTCGATGCAGACGGGCAGGATCACGTCACAACCCGTCGGGCACTATGACTTCTGCCAGCGGCATTCGGCTGAATGCCAGCCGATCAAGGAAATGCCGCCGCTCAGTCTTACCCCTGATGTCTGGGCTACCCTCGTTTCGGTCAACAATGCCGTCAATACCGAGATTGACCAGCGGACCGACATGGAAGTGTGGGGTTACGAAGATTATTGGGAATATCCCTATAACGGCGCGGGAGACTGCGAGGACCTTGCGCTGGAGAAACGGAAGCGGCTTATGGATGCCGGTTTGCCGGTTTCCGACCTGCTGATCACCGTCGTCAGGGACGAAAAAGGCGATGGCCACGCCATCCTCACGGTGAGAACTGACCGCGGAGATTTCATTCTCGACAATATGAAGTCGAAGATTTTTCGCTGGGACGAAACGCCCTATACCTATCTCAAGCGTCAATCCACGGAGCATGCCGGTCGGTGGGTGGATATTGAAGGCTCCGGTTCGCCCGCCATCGCCGCCCGTGAGGTTGGCCGCGCCACCGCCACCTCCGCCACCTCGCGTCGCAACATCCTCGACATCATCATGGGGCGCTGAAGCTTTCGCCTCTCATTGTGGACGCGGAAAGCCCTCAAAGGGGCTGTCCGGTCCCAATATGCCGCATGTTTCGCTTCACCGGCCTCCGAGGCCGGCTCCCGTTTCTTCATCGAACAAATGCAGGTCGGTCGGGTTGATGTCGAGGCCGACGACTTCGCCGCTCCTGACCTCACTGCGTCCCTGTATCGCGATGACCACTTCGGTCGATGTGCCGAGGGTGAGGAAAGTGGCAGAACCGGTGGTTTCCACGGCCGAAACGGGTAACGTCAGCGCCGCACCGATTGCTGTTGCGGGCCGGATATGTTCCGGCCTGATACCGACAATGATGCGCTTGCCGGGCGGTAAGGGAGCCGGGTTTCCGATGGACTGCTGCGGCTCGCCTTCGCCGAATTGCAGCAGGAGCGAAGCGCCGTCCGGGCTGACCACGGCCGGAATGAAATTCATCGCCGGCGAGCCGATGAAGCCTGCAACGAAACGATTGACCGGGCGGTCGTAGAGTTCGAGCGGCGTGCCCTGCTGCTCGATCACACCATCGCGCATGACGACGACATGATCGGCCATGGTCATCGCCTCGATCTGGTCATGCGTGACATAGACCGAGGTTGCATGCAGGCGATCATGCAGCGCGCGGATTTCCTTGCGCATATGGACGCGCAACGCCGCATCGAGGTTGGAAAGCGGCTCATCGAACAGGAAGGCCTGCGGGTTGCGGATGATCGCCCGGCTCATGGCCACACGCTGGCGCTGGCCGCCGGAGAGTTCGCGCGGATAACGCTTCATCAGCTTGGAAAGTCCGGTCGTGGCCGCAACCTCTTCCGCTGCCTTGCGGGCTTCTGCCTTGGCGACGCCGCGCATGCGCAGCGAATAGGTGAGGTTTTCCTCCACCGTCATATGCGGATAGAGCGCATAGGACTGGAACACCATGGCCACATCGCGCTTTCGCGGCGGCACACCGTTCATGAGCGTGCCGGCAATGCGCATATCGCCTGCCGAGATGCTCTCCAGCCCGGCCAGCGAGCGCAAAAGGGTGGACTTGCCGCAGCCGGAAGGACCGACAAGTGCGACGAAGGTGCCCTTCTTGATGGAAAGGTCGATATTTTTCAGAGCATGGAAAGCGCCGTAATATTTGTTGACGCCGGAAAGTTCGATCTGAAGGGTCATTTGAGCGCTCCTGATGTCAGGCCGGACACGATGCGGCGCTGCAAGAGAATGAAGAGGGCGAGAATGGGCGTCACATACATGGTCGCATAGGCCATGATGTTGTTCCATTCGCTGGTATTGGGGCCCATGAAGGAATTGAGGCCGACGCTGGCTGGCTGCAATTCCGCTGCCTGGATCATCGATTTCGAATAAACGAATTCACCGAAGGCCTGCATGAAGATGAGAATGGCGCTGACGAGAATGCCGTTTCTGGCCAGCGGCAGCACGATGTAGAAAAAAGCGCCGACCCGCGAGTTACCATCCACAAGTGCTGCCTCTTCCAGCTCCTGCGGCACGGCCATGAAGGTGGCGCGCACCAGCACGACAAAGAAGGGCATGCTTTTGGCCGCAATGGCAAGGATGACCGACAGGCGCGGATAGTCCAGAAGCCCGAATTGCGAGAAGCCGACGAAGATCGGCGTGATCATCAGCGATGCCGGCAGGACTTGCAGCATGAGGATGAGGAACAGGCCGATATCCACCCAGACATTTCGATATCGGGCGAGAACATAGGCGCAGCCGACACCGAGAATGGTGATCAGCAGCACCGCGCTGGAGGCGATCAATACAGAGTTCCACAGGTAACGCCCCATGTTGCGGCTTTCCCAGACATAGGCATAGGTTTGCCATTGCGGGTCGCCGGGCCAGAAGGCGGGCGGATTGGCGAACATTTCCGAGCCGCTTTTGAGCGAGGTCAGATACATCCAGTACAGCGGAAAGAGATAGATGATCGCGAGAATGATGGCGATTGCCAGCATCAGGCGGTTGCGGTTGGTGATGCTCATCCGCGCACCTCATGCCGTGTCGAGCGTACATAGACGACGGAAGCCAGCATGACGAAAACGATCATGATGACGGATATCGTCGCGCCCTTGGCGAAATCATATTGCCGGAAGGAAAGATCCCAGGCCCAATATTGCGCCACGTTGGAGCTGTTGTTCGGCCCGCCATCGGTAATTGCGGCAAAAAGATCGAATTGCTGCAGCGTGAAGATCAGGCCGAGCGAGACGATCGCGCCGATGGTGGAGCGCATCATCGGCAGGGTGATGGTGTAGAAACGCTGCCAGGCGCTGGCGCCATCCAGTTCCGCCGCCTCGTAGAGATCGCCGGGAATGGAGGCGAGGCCCACCGAAAGCAGGATCATATTGAAGGAGGTGCCGAGCCAGACATTGGCGATGACGACGGCCCAGAGCGAAAAATTCGCGTCCGAACGCCAGAAGATATTGCCCGATATCAGGTCGCTTTCCCGCAGGAAGAAATTCAGGACGCCGAAATCACCCGACAGGATCCAGTTCCAGATCGCGCCGACGACGAGGCCGGGCATGACCCAGGACACGAGGAACAGGCCGCGCAGCCAGGTGGCGCCCGGAAAATTCACCCAGAAGAACAGCGCAAGTCCGAAACCGATGGCGAACTGCCCGGCAATCGAGGCGACCACGAAGGTGACGGTGTTCATCAGGATCGGTAGGGTTTCCGGCTGCCGGAACAGATCGACATAATTCTTGAAGCCGACGAATGGGCGCACGAAGGTGCCCAGACTGAACATATCGACTTCCTGAAAGCTCATGACGATGTTGTAGATGAGCGGCAGTCCCGCCATGACGAACAGGAAGCCCAAAGGAAAAGCGACAAGGACGATGTCGAACCCGCGACCGTCGTTGACGCTGGAAAACAGTTTTTTCATGAAACATCCTCACAAGCTCCGATCGGGGCCGCCGCTGCATGTCGCAGCAGGCAGCCCCACCGGGAGGAACCCGTGGATGGGGCCGGATGAACCCGGCCACCTACCCATATGGATCAGCCGTCGACCAGCTTTATCTTTTCAGCGGCCTGATCAAGTGCCGCCTTCGGCGTCATCTGACCCGACAGGGCGCCCTGGATGGCATCCTGGATGGCCTTGGAAATCTTCGGCCATTCCGGTGAGGGACCGCGCGGCTGCGCATATTTCAGCTGTTCAACGAAGGTCTTGAGCGCTTCGTCCTTCAGCGCATTGCCGGTGGGCGGAACCGGAATATCGGAACGTGCCGGCAATTGGCCGAAGTTCTTGAACATGTCCTTGTCCTTCGAGGCGAAGAACTCGATCGCCTTGAAGGCTTCGGCGGGATGTTTGGTCTTGGAGAAGATCGCCCAGTTGTAGTCGCCCATGGCCGAAGACCGCGGCGCGTCCGGTGTCGGAACCGGCAGCAGCGTCACGCCCCAATCGAACTTGGCGTCCTTGAGCATGCGGTCGATTTCCCAGGGGCCGGAGATTGCCATGGCCGCGTTGCCAGCATTGAAGGTAGCGGTGGAGTCCCACTGGCTGCGCGTCAGCGTATCCGGCGAAGCGAGCTTCTCGTCGAGCAGGGTTTTCCACGTCGCAAGCGCCTTCACCGCGCCATCGGTGTTGATGTTCTTGTAGGTCGCGCCCGCCATCTGCGCCCAGGGCAGGAACTGGAAGGTGCCTTCCTCGTTCGCCTTGGCGCTGAAGCTGATGCCGTAGACATTCTTCGCGGGGTTGGTGAGTTTGCGGGCAGCATCCACCAGCTCGTCCCAGGTCTGCGGCGGTTTTGCCGCATCGAGACCGGCGGCCTTGAACAGGTCCTTGTTGTAATAAAGCGCAATCGTGTTCGTCGCTTTCGGAACGCCGAAATATTTGCCGTCCCACGTCACCGATTTCAGCGGACCCGGAAAGTAGTTTTCCGTCTTGATGACATCCGACTTCGCAATCATGTCCGTCACGTCGAGAAAGGCGCCGCGTGAGGCGAACATGGCGTGGTTGGGGTTATCGATGGCGATGATATCAGGTGCATTGCCGGTCGAATAGGCGCGCATGGATTCGCTCACCACATCATCGAATTGCAATTGCCGATATTCGATCTTGATGCCGTTGTTGAGCGCGTTGAACTCTTTGATGAGGTTCGGCGCGGGCTGGATATCACGATCCAGCGACCACAAGGTCAAGGTCACATCTTCCGCATGCGCAGTCATCGCACCGGCAGATACGCTTGCCAGAACAAGCGCACCGGCCATCATGTATTTCGCGATACCCATAATCTCCTCCTCTTGGTTATCGTCGCTGCTTTATCTGGAAACCTTCTCCCGAAAGGTCTCCGTTATGTCGGATCGACGACGAAATCGCCGCCGCGGCATTTTTTCAGATAGTTCAGGCCATGCACTTGGCCCGTCATTTCCAGCGCGTCGCGATAGACCGGGTCATGCCAGCCTTCGATGTCGATCGAGCCGGACCAGCCGGCGAGGCGCAGTTCGGAAATAATGTCCGTCCAGTTGCTGTCGCCGAAGCCCGGCGTGCGCATGAAGACGAATTTCTCCTTGCCGAAAATGCCGTGCTCGCGAATGACGTCCCAGCGAATGGTCGCGTCCTTGCCGTGCACATGGAAAATCTTGTCCGCCCATTTGCGGATCTGCGGCAGCGGATCGATGAGATAGACCATCTGGTGGCAGGGTTCCCATTCGATGCCGATGTGCTCATCCGGCGTTTCGTTGAACATCAGTTCCCAGGCATCGGGATTATGCGCGATGTTCCAGTCGCCTGTCTGCCAGTTGCCGTCCATGGCACAGTTTTCAAAGGCGATCTTCACGCCCTTGTCGGCGGCGCGCTTGGCAAGCTCGCTCCAGATTTGCCTGTATCTGGGCAGGCTTTCCGGCAGCGGTTTGCCGCGCAGCCTGCCGGTGAACCCGGCAACGCAGGTGGCGCCGAAATGATGGGCGTTGTCGATACAGTCTTTCCAGCCCTGCAATGTCTCAAGGTCGATCTCGGTTTCCTCAAGCGGATTGCCGAACATGCCGAGCGTGCCGATGGTGATGTCACGGTCGCCGATTGCCTCAAGGCAGCGCTTGCCGAGTTCGGCAAGGTCCTGCCCATTGGTCGTCTGCCAGAAGAATGGCTCGAAGCTTTCAAAGCCGAGATCGGCGATCTGGCCGATGCGCTCAGCCGCCTGTCCCTTACTGGCGCTGACCATGGTGCCGATGCGGATGGATGTTGCCGGATTGCTCACGTCTTTCAGTCCTTATGCTGCAATGGAAACACGCTGGCCGAGGCGGGCGCTTTCGATCGCGCCGATCACCATGGCAAGGCTGTTGATGTTGTCGAAGGAGGCCGTTTCCGGCATCTCACCCGTGCGGATGGATTCGAGGAACGAGAGAATGACGCTGGCATGGCCGCGCGTGTCCTTCTCGGAAACGGCATCGGAAACGTTTACGGTCTTAAATCCACGCAGAAGCCCCGGTTCGTCCCCGGCCACGGAGGCGGAGAAATTGTCTTCGCCGTCCCAGAGGATCATGCCCTTGGAACCGATCAGCCGCCAGCGCGCTTCCCAGCTGGTCCGCTCGCCTTCGGCGCACCATGAACCGCGATAGGTGAAGACGACATCATTTGAGAATTCGAAAATGGCGTTGGCGCTCGCCCCATGGGCATACCAGGAGCCGACCGGGTTCTTCTCCACGCAAAAGACGGAAAGGGGCTTTTCATTGGCAACAAAACGGGCTGCATCGAAGGTGTGGATCGCCATGTCGAGAAGCAGGACGTTCTTCATCTCCTCACGAAAGCCGCCGAAATGCGGGCCGAGGAAGAAATCGCAATGGATGGCCGTCAGGTCACCAATGACGCCGTCTTCCAGTGCGCGGCGCAGCCGCCGGATACCGGCAATAAACCGCCGGTTTTGCACCACAGCATGAATTTTGCCGGCTTTTTTCGCCAGCTCCACCAGCGTGGCGGCTTCCTCCATCGAGGCGGCAAGCGGCTTCTCGCTGAGGACGTGGCATCCGGCCGCGAGACCGGCTTGAACCACGGCAAAGCGTGCCTGCGGGATGACGATATCAAAAAGGATGTCGGCTTTCGTTTCAGCAAGAACCGCGCGAAGATCGGTGCCGATGACCGCGTCAGTGAGAGCGAATTCTTCGGCAAGTGCGCGGGCCGTGCCCTCGTTCAGATCAACCAGCCCGGCGATCCTTATCGCGCCGGCGATTTCCGGCGTGGATTGAATGGCGCGCAACCAGCCTTTGGCCATGGCTCCGCACCCGCATAAAACCGCATTAACTGTCATCTCATCTCCCCGGGCTCTTTTGCAAACTCCTCTTTGCGCAGAGCGTCGTAAACGTTTACGAGACTATGCCAACGATGTTAGATATGTCAAGACCGTTAAGAGACGCGTTGATTTCGCGTCAGGCCTGGGAGGGGAATGCATGAAAGGAATCCGGCAGCTTGCCGACTATCTGGAGATATCGATAGGCACCGTTTCCCGTGCCCTGAACGGCAAGCCCGATGTGAACGAAGAGACGCGACGCCGTGTTCTCGAAGCGGCGGAAAAGCTCGGTTATGTCGCCAACCAGTCCGGCCGCAGCCTCAGGCAGGGAACCACCAATGTCATCGGCCTGATGACCGGCAGCGACGCGCAGACCGTTGAAAACTCCGACAACTTCTTTCTGGGTGTGACGGATGGCCTGCAAAGCGTGTTTTCCGGACATAATCTCGATCTCATCGTGCTGCCCTGCCCGGGGGAGGAGGATCCGGATGAATATTTGAAGCGCATGGTGGCTCGCCGCATGGTGGATGCGATGATCATTTCCGCGACCCGGCGCACCGACAAACGTGTCGATTTCCTGAAGCAGAACCGCCTGCCTTTCGTGGCGCTCGGCCGAACAGCTTCCAGCGATGATCACGCCTGGATCGACCTCGATTTCGAGGGTGTGGCGAAAAATGCCGTCGACCGGCTTGTTGCCGCCGGGCATCGTTCGATCGCTGTGGCTGCGCCCGACAGCGATATCAATCTCGGTTACGTTTTTCTGGAAGGATACAGGCGCGCGCTGGAAGACAATGGCATCGCCTATGATTCCTCCCTGGTCATCCGCGCCAAATCGAGCGAGCAGGGCGGTTATCACGCCGCCAGCGAATGGCTGCAGATGCGGCCCCGGCCAACGGCCATCGTGCTGATCTACGAGTTGATGGCGGTCGGTCTTTATCGCCGTCTTGCGGAAGCGGGCCTGAAAACGGGGCGGGATCTCGCCGTCATCGGCTTCCGCGATGGTCCACGCGGCCAGTTTCTCGAGCCGCGCCTCACCAGTTTCCGCATGTCCCTGCATGATCTCGGCGTGACGGTGGCGCAGACGCTATTGTCGACCATGCCGGCCTATGCGCCGTTTTATCCCGAGCAGGCCCGTCATTGCGTCTGGCCCATGCTTCTGGTGCCAGGCGAGAGCGATCCCGCGCCTGCTCCACAGGCCGCTGCGTCCGGTGGCGTCAAAGCTTGACGTCGTTAATGCTGACGACGCCAAAAGGATTGAATTTATATTCGTCTTCCTCATACCGTGTGTCGTCGGCGAGGGTGGCGCGACGATCCTTCACGGCTGCCTCGACGCCGTCACGCGCCATTTGATCGGCGACATCGTCCATCAACGCAGCGATCTTCAACTGTTCGGCGTTCGTGGACGGCTGATCCCCATTTTTGGTAAAGCGCACCTGCACATCTGGCAATCCAATCAGGT
Organism: Agrobacterium tumefaciens; assembly: GCF_005221325.1. Lineage (NCBI taxonomy): Bacteria > Pseudomonadati > Pseudomonadota > Alphaproteobacteria > Hyphomicrobiales > Rhizobiaceae > Agrobacterium > Agrobacterium tumefaciens. The sequence continues at coordinate 1,847,201 of NZ_CP039889.1, forward strand.
GAAACCCCACGCTCGTCATACCCTCGGCATCGTCGCCTATGGGGCGGCGCGCGAAAGCCAGACGGCAGGTTCTGGCAAGCGCCATTCCATCATCGGCAGCTGCTTCGCTGCGCGATTGCTCGAAGAGCTGCTTCCAGCGCCTTGCTCCATGGGCAACGCCTGCACTTTCCCCCTTCACGGCGATGGCGCCGCTGTCGAGCATATGCTGTACGAATCTGAGGGCATCTGTGGTTGTCTTCACGGCTGCTTCGGCATCCATGGACGGGCCAAGCACATAAAGAACCGAGCCGTGCCTGGCGACGGCCTCCTCATCTTCCGGCTGGTAGGCATCGGGGTCGACGCGGTCCCAGCAGACATTGAAGGAACGGTCCATCCGGTCGTCCGGCTCATCCTGCGAATAATCCTCGTCGAGGCTGAAATCCGGCGCAAAATCACCGATCGCGGCGCGGGCACTCTTCTGGAGCGCCTCCAGCCCGTTTTCAGGGCCGAGAAAACAAAGGATATGTCGCGGCTTGTAGCTGGAACGGGAGGCGGCAAAGGCTGCCGGCTTGCTTGATGCTGCGCTGAGAGACGGCCTTGCCAGCACAAGCCCGCCCAGAAATGCGAGAACTCCACGACGTCCTGAATTCATCCGATATCCCCCGGGTTTCCATCAACAGGATGAAAAAGTTTTATACTGGCATGGATGATTCAAGCCATATGGCTTTCGCTATCTTTGGCATGGCGGTTTCAGAACGTGTCGCGAGCGGGCAGGGCGAAACGGCACTGAGCCACCCGCCGCCACTTCGTCAACTGCCGTATTGATCATCCGACACATGTTCCATCCAGTCCACCACCTTGCCGTCCTTCACCTCCTGAAGCGCAATATGGGTCATGGCCATATTGGGTGCTGCGCCGTGCCAGTGTCTTTCGCCCGGTGCGAACCACACGATATCGCCGGGCCGAATTTCCTCCACCGGCCCACCCTCACGCTGCGCGCGGCCAAGGCCGGATACCACGATCAGGGTCTGGCCAAGGGGGTGGGTGTGCCAGGCGGTGCGCGCGCCGGGTTCAAAGGTGACCTGGGCACCCTGCACCCGCTCGGCATCGAAAGGGTTGAAGAGGGGATCGATGCGGACCGTACCGGTGAACCAGCCGTCCGGGCCTTTGGCCGATGCCCGTGTTCCCGAGCGCAATATTTCCATGGTCATTCTCCTGACGAGTCTCGTGCGGCGATTTGATGCGGGAATGCCCCTTTTGTCCACAGGGGAGTGAAGAGCCGATCACGCGGCAGGCTGGTGTGCGTCTTTATATCCCGTTTTTGAAGGGGTTATCTTTGCTCATAGTTGGTGCCTTTTCCATAGCTGCCGGGCGGCATTTCGCTCCCTCACACCTATCCCGATAAAAATCATTCTCGGGATTGACTCGAATATGAAACCGGTTACATTCGCCAATGTAAACGGTTTCATCATTGAGAACCGTGCTTGGAGGAGCAAACTTTCATGTTTAGACATTTGATGGCTGCCGCCGCGATGGTGCTGGCGGCCGGCACGTCCGTGCACGCGCAGGAGCAGAGCTTCAAGATCGGTCTTTCCAATTCCTTCGTCGGCAGCGAATGGCGCACGCAGATGATCGAAGAGGCCCAGGCCGCCGCCAAGGCGTGGGGCGAAAAGGGCGTCAAGGTCGAAGTCGTCGTTCAGAGCGGCAATGTCGATGTGCAGGGGCAGATCGGCCATATCCGCAATTTCATGAACCAGGGCGTTGATGCGATCCTCATCAATCCCGGCAGCCCGACCGCTTTCGATCCGATCTTCGCGCAGGCCAAGGCGCGTAACATCCTCGTCATCGCCACCGACGCCGAAGTGTCCTCCAAGGATGCGATCTATGTCGGCATCGACCAGAAGGCATGGGCGGCGCAATCCGCGCAATGGCTTGCGGATTCGCTGAAGGGCAAGGGAAGCGTGGTCGCCATCAACGGCATCGCCGGCAACCCGGCAAACGAAGCCCGCGTCGCCGGTTACCGTGAGGTGTTCAAGAAATATCCTGACATCAAGGTGCTGAACGAAGCCAATGCGAGCTGGGATCAGGCGCAGGGCCAGCAGGCCATGCAGAACCTGCTCGCTACCTATCCCGACATCAGCGGCGTCTGGGTGCAGGACGGCATGGCGGACGGCGCATGGCGCGCCATCGAGGGCGCCGGCAAGACCAAGGACATTGCCGCAACCGGTGAAATCCGCAAGGACTTCATGACCCGCTGGGAAAAGGAAAAGTTCAATTCCGGCGCTTCGGTCAATCCTCCTGGTGTCATGGCCAGCGCGCTCAATGTCGCTGTCTTGAAGCTGCAGGGCAAGGAATTCAAGGACGGTATCTTCGGCGGCACCTATGGTAACGCCATCTATATTCCGATCCCCTTCGTCAGCAACGACAACCTTGCCGACAATATCAAGGCCGCCGATGGCAAGCCCGGCTACTGGTCCGTCACGGCAACCGTGACGCCGGAGCAGGCAGGCGAGTTCTTCAAGTAATATCCGTACCGGGCCGGCGGCAAACGCCGGCCCGAACCGGAATTTCGAGTGCGGAAAGGGCCTTGGCCATCCGCCTGTAACAAGCATTATTCGGGGACTTGCGATGGCGAACGCTTTGGAAGCGGCCGGCATAACGAAGAATTTTGGTGCCGTGCGCGCGCTTTCGGCCGGCAGGCTGACCGTCGGTCGCGGTGAAATTCACGCGCTGCTGGGCGCCAATGGTTGCGGCAAGAGCACGCTTTGCAAGATCGTTGCGGGCGCGGTCGCGCCAACCAGCGGCACGATCCGGTTCAACGGCACGGAAGTGCGCTTCAAAAGTCCGCGTGACGCGGAGAATGCCGGCATCGCCCTGTTTTATCAGGAGCTGAGCCTCATTCCGCAGCTTTCCGTCGCCGATAACATCTTTCTCGGCCGCGAGCCGAAACGCGGCATTTTTGTTGACGGCAAGGCGCTGACGGCCGAGGCGACCAGGCTGATTGCGCTGTTTGACGGCGTGGCGGGTGAGGGGCTGGAGCCGGATGCGATCGTTGGCAATCTGCCGCCGGATCAGCGCCAGCTCGTCGAAATCCTCAAGGTCTTCGCTCAGAATGCCAGCCTGATGATCATGGACGAGGCGACGGCGGCACTCGATGGCCGCCAGTCCCAGCGCTTTTTCGAGATACTCCGGGCCAAGAAGGCCGACGGTGTTTCCACCATCATGATTTCCCACCGTCTCGACGAGGTCTTTGCCGTCTGCGACCGCATTACTGTGATGCGCAACGGTGCGACGATTTCCGAACTCGACACCGCGGCTACCACCCGCGAAGCCGTCGTGCATGATATGGTCGGTGATGTCCGCGCCGCACCCGCCCGCCAGCAGGGACGCGCCGCTGCCGCACCGAGCCTAAAGGTGACCGACGTTGCGGGCGAAGGCGTTCGCGGCGTCTCTCTGGAAGCCTATCCGGGCGAAATCGTCGGTCTGGCTGGTTTGCAGGGGCAGGGACAATCGGCCTTGCTGAAAGGCCTCTTCGGCGCCACCCCCTTTGCAACGGGGCAAGTCCGGTTCGAGGGCCGCGAAATCATCGTCGGCAAGCCTTCGCAGGCGGTCCACAACGGTTTTGCCTATGTCTCGGGCGACCGTGGGCGCGACGCGTCTCTTCAGGGCCGGTCGATCTTCGAAAATCTTGTCGCCGCGCTGATGGTGCGCGAGAAGATGCGGCTGGTCCGGCCGGCAACGCTGAGGCCGCGCGTACAGCAGGTCGCTGATGATATGAAGACGAAGTTTGCCGGCATGGACATGGCCATCGGCACGCTTTCCGGCGGCAACCAGCAGAAGATCTTCATTTCCCGCTGGCTCGCCACATCGCCCAAGCTGCTTCTGCTCGACGATCCGACCAAGGGCATCGATCTCGGCGCAAAGGCCGATCTCTTCGCGCTGATGCGGCAGCAGGCCGATGCTGGCGCGACCATCCTTCTTTATTCCTCGGAAGATGCGGAAATCCTCGAATATGCCGACCGCATTCTTGTGTTCAACGGTGGACGTATTTCTGCGGAACTGACCGGAGCCGACATGACATCCGTCAACATGACCCGCGCCGCCTATGGAGACGCCGCATGAGTTCGTCCGGTTTTCTGCGCAGGCAACCCTGGATCATCACCCTCTTCGTTTTGGCCGTGCTCGTTGCCGTGAACACGTTTCTGCAGCCATCCTTTGTTCAGCCCTCCGTGCTGCAATCGAACCTGACGACATTTCTGCCGCTGATCCTGGTGGCCATCGGCCAGACCTATGTCATTCTGGCCGGAGATATCGATCTGTCGGTCGGCAGCATCGTGGCGCTCGCCAATGTCGTCACCGTCAGCGTCATCGCCGCACTCGGTGGCACGACGGGTGCCGTCTTCGCCGGCATGGCGGCGGGTGCGGCTGTCGGGCTGCTGTGTGGACTGGTCAATGGCCTCTTCATATCAGGCCTGCGCTTCCAGCCGATCGTTACGACCTTCGCAACCGGCATCATTTTCGCCGGGCTGGCTATCTGGGTGCTGCCGCAGGCCGGCCTTCCGGTGCCGGAAGCCTATTGGCAGACTTATTCCGGCAGCTTCATCGGTTTGCCCTTCGTCCTCTGGGTACTGCTGGCCGGCATCGCCTTCACGCTCATCGTGTCGCGCATTCCCTTCCACACCCATTTGCTGGCTGTCGGCGGTAATCGCACCGGCGCCTTCCAGACGGGTCTGCGCCTCTCGGGTATCCGCATTGGCGCCTACATGATTTCCGGCCTGTTTTCGGCGCTGGCTGCGCTGTGCCTCACCGGGGAGACGGCCTCGGGCGATCCTCTGCTCGGCGCAAGTCTGGCGCTTTCCTCCATTTCGGCCGTGGTTCTGGGCGGCACCGCACTTTCCGGCGGGTTTGGCAGTTCGACGGGGTCTATCGCCGGTGCGCTGGTGCTCGGCATGATCGGTAATGTGATTTTCTTTGCGGGCTTGCCCTTCGAGTACCAGACACTGGTGCAGGGTTTGATCGTGCTGACGGCGCTGGCCGGCGGCGTTCTGGTGACGAGGCGTTGATATGACCAATCCCGGCTTGCAACTCAAAACCATCATCACCGATCCCCTGACCATTGCCATTGGCGCATCAGCCTTCCTGCTGCTGGTCGGCGAATTATTGTCGCCCGGCTTTGCGCAGGGCTCGCAGATCGTGCGGCTGCTGACGATTGCCGCCATTCTCGGCATTGTCGCGGCGGGCCAGAACCTCGTCATCCTCGGTGGGCGCGAAGGCATCGATCTTTCCGTCGGCGCGATGATCTCGCTTGGTGCCGTTCTTGCCGGTAATATGATGAACGGCCAGAATGCCGGCATTCCGCTTGCCATTCTCGTTGCCGGCGGCATTCCCTTCCTGATCGGCCTCATCAACGGCCTCGGCATCACCTTCGTGCGCATTCCGCCGCTGGTCATGACGCTCGGCATGACGGCGGTCATTCAGGGCGGGCTGGTGGTCTATTCGCAGGGCGTTCCATCAGGTGCGGCGGCACCCCTGCTGGCGGGATTCATCAACCGTCCGCTCATCTTCGGTATTCCCGGCGTGCTCTTCGTCTGGCTGGGCATCGCCGCGATCATGCTGTTCGTGCTGCGCCGCACGGCCTTCGGTTTCGCCATCTATGCCATCGGCTCCAACGAACGGGCGGCAACGCTCACCGGTTTGCCGGTCTCCCTGATCCGCACGTTGCTCTATGGTCTCTCCGGCCTGTTTGCCGGGCTGACCGGGGTCTGCGTCATCGGTTATACCGGCACCTCTTTCATCTCAGTCGGTGACCAATATGTGCTTCCGTCGATCATCGCTGTTGTCATCGGCGGCACTTCGCTTGCCGGCGGTGCGGGCGGATATGTCGGAACCATGGCCGGGGCAGTTGCGCTCACCATTCTGCAAAGCGTACTGATAACGCTCAACCTCGATGTATGGGCACGGCAGATCATATTCGGTGTCACGTTGCTAGCGCTGATGCTGCTTTATGGCCGCCAAAAGCAGTTGCGTGTGTGACAGATGAGCAAAGACCAAGGTTCGAATATCAGAGAAGTTGCAGCTCTCGCGGGCGTTTCCATCGCGACCGTATCGCGGGCGCTGCAACAACCCGACAAGGTTCGCCCGGAAACCCGAAAGAAGGTTTTCGACGCCGTGCGGCAGGCGAACTTCGTCCCCAACGCCCAGGCGGCAAGCTTCCGGCGTCAATCCAACAACACCGTCATCCTTCTCGTTCGCGATATCGGCAACCCGTTTTATCTCGAAATCTACAAGGGCGTCGAGGAAGCGGCTGGTGAAGCGGGCTTCAAGGTGCTGATGGGCGATGCCCGCAACGACGAGAACCGCGTGGCGACCCACATCGATATGGTCAGGCAAAAACATGCCGATGGCCTCATCCTGATGACCGGCCAGTTCCCGTCCGAGCTTCTCGATCAGGGCGATGTGCTGCCGCCGATCGTCATCGCTTCGGAAACCGTGCCCGGCCTCGCGCTGCCCACCGTCAAGGTGGATAACCGCGCCGCCTCCATCAACGCCATGCGCCACCTCATCGAGGCGGGACATCAAAGGATCGTGCATCTGGCCGGCCCCGTGCCCGAAAGTCTGGCGCAGGAGCGTTTCGACGGTTACCGCGCAGCGCTTGCCGAGGCTGGCATTCCTTACACCGATGAACTGGTGGTGACGGGCGATTACAGCATCGAGGCCGGTCGTCAGGCGATTACAGGCCTTCTCGAAGGTGGCATCGCCTTCACCGCGATCTTCGCATCGAGCGACCAGATGGCGATTGGCGCGATCAGCGAGTTGCGGGGCAGGGGCTTGTCGGTTCCGGCCGATGTCTCCGTCATCGGCTTCGACGACATCATTTTCGCCAACGCCTTCGAACCGCCGCTGACGACGGTGCGCCAACCCCGGCAGGAGATGGGCCGTAAGGCCATGGCGCTGATGGTGGACCGGCTTAACGGCAAACGCACGGCCGAAACCATCGTGCTGGATACGGAACTCGTGGTGCGCGGCTCGGTCGCGCCCTGCCGCCCGCCGCATCGGTAGCGGCCAGACTGTGAATGCAAGGAGTGCAAGGACATGAAGACGATCAAAGGCCCCGCGATTTTCCTCGCGCAATTTGTCGGGGACAAGGCCCCCTTCGACACGCTCGACAATCTCGGCCAATGGGCGGATTCCCTCGGTTACAAGGGCATTCAGGTGCCGACCGATCCCAAACTCTTCGATCTCGAAAAAGCCGCTGCGTCCAAGACCTATTGCGACGACATCAAAGGCCGCCTCGCCGAGATGGGTATCGAGATCACCGAGCTTTCGACCCATATTCAGGGCCAGCTTGTTGCCGTTCACCCGGCCTATGACGAGATGTTCGACGGTTTTGCGCCGGCAGAGCTGCGCGGCAAACCGCAGGCGCGGCAGGAATGGGCCGTCACTCAGCTGAAATGTGCGGCGAAAGCCTCGCAGCATCTTGGCCTCAAGAGTCATGCGACTTTCTCAGGCGCGCTGGCCTGGCCGTTCGTTTACCCGTGGCCGCAGCGCCCGGCAGGCCTTGTCGAAATGGCCTTTGCCGAGCTCGGCAAGCGCTGGACACCCATTCTCGATACCTTCGGGGAGAATGGCGTTGACCTCTGTTATGAGCTTCATCCGGGTGAGGACCTGCATGACGGCATCACCTTCGAGCGCTTTCTCGAAGCTACCGGTAACCACCCGCGTGCCAACCTGCTCTACGATCCCTCGCATTTCGTGCTGCAGGCGATGGATTATCTCGGTTTCATCGACGTTTACCACGAGCGTATCCGTGCCTTTCACGTCAAGGATGCCGAGTTCAATCCGACTGGCCGTTCCGGCGTTTATGGCGGTTATCAGAGCTGGGTGGACCGGCCGGGCCGTTTCCGGTCGCTCGGCGACGGGCATGTTGATTTCGGCGCGGTGTTTTCCAAGCTCACCCAATATGACTTCGACGGCTGGGCAGTGCTGGAGTGGGAATGCGCACTGAAACACCCGGAAGACGGCGCGCGTGAGGGTGCAGGCTTCATTCAAAACCACATCATCCGCGTGACCGAGCGGGCTTTCGACGATTTCGCCAAAAGCGGTGTCGATGATGCCGCCAACCGTCGCCTTCTCGGTCTCTGAAAGGAAATCCCATGTCTCCCAAAACAGCAAAATTCGATAGCCGTCGCATCCGTCTCGGCATGGTCGGCGGCGGTCAGGGCGCCTTCATTGGCGCGGTGCACCGCATCGCGGCCCGGCTGGATGACCGTTACGAGCTGGTGGCCGGCGCGCTTTCCTCCGATCCCGCGCGTGCGGCCGCTTCGGCGACCCTGCTTGGCATTGCGCCGGAGCGGTCCTATGCGTCGTTCGAGGAGATGGCGGCGGCAGAATCCGGCCGTGAAGACGGTATCGAGGCGGTCGCCATCGTCACCCCCAATCACCTGCATTTTGCCCCGTCCAAGGCATTTCTCGACGCCGGCATCCACGTCATCTGCGACAAGCCGGTGACCGCGACGCTGGAAGAGGCGAAGGCGCTGGCCGAGATCGTCAGGGCGTCCGACAGCCTGTTCATCCTGACGCATAATTACACCGGCTACGCGATGCTGCGGCAGATGCGCGAGATGATCGCTGATGGATCCATCGGCAAGCTGCGCCACGTTCAGGCCGAATATGCACAGGACTGGCTGACGGAAGCCGTCGAAAAGACGGGTGCAAAGGGTGCGGAATGGCGCACCGACCCCAGCCGCTCCGGCGCCGGCGGGGCAATCGGCGATATCGGCACCCATGCCTTCAATGCCGCTGCCTTCGTCACGGGCGAAATCCCGACAAGCCTTTATGCGGATCTCACGTCCTTCGTGCCGGGCCGGCAGCTGGATGACAGCGCCAATATTCTGTTGCGTTACGAAAGCGGCGCCAAGGGCATGCTCTGGGCGAGCCAGATCGCGGTCGGCAACGAAAACGCGCTGTCGCTCCGGGTCTATGGCGACAAGGGCGGACTTGAATGGCACCACCGGGTGCCGGACGAGCTGTGGTTTACGCCCTATGGCGAACCGAAGCGGCTTATCACCCGCAACGGCGCGGGGGCAGGTGCCGCCGCCAACCGTGTCAGCCGTGTGCCGTCAGGGCACCCGGAAGGATATCTCGAGGGTTTTGCGACGATCTACCGCGAAGCCGCAGATGCAATCATCGCAAAGAGGGAGGGAAAGACAGTCGCCGGGGAGGTGATTTACCCCGGCATGGAGGACGGCCTTGCGGGTCTCGCATTCATCGATGCGGCCGTTCGCTCCAGCCAGACCTCGACCTGGGTCGGGATCGACATCTAGGTCGCAGCCCATCGGAGGAGACGGCGCGGGCAGTTGAGGCTGTGCCCGGCATGACCCGGTTCATGAGACCGGCAATGGCGGGCGTGTCGTCAGATTGATCAAACGGAAAGGGAGTTACGCGTTTGAAAACGTTCAAGTCAAAACTTGCAGGCATGGCATTCGTCGTCGGACTGGCGGCCGGTTTCGCAAATCCGGTTTTTGCCGAGGACAGCAAGACGCTGCCGATTGCCGCGCAGATGTTCACGCTGCGCAATTCCGGAACGCTTGAGGAGCAGCTGACCATTCTCAACCGCGCCGGCGTTTCGGCCGTGGAAACGGTGGATTTGCAGAAGGTCAGCGCCAGCGAGCTGAACGCGCTGCTGGAAAAGCACAAGATCAGGGTCATTTCCTCGCATGTGCCGATCGACAAGCTGCGCGGCAACCTCGATGAGGTCATCACCGAACAGAAGGCCGTCGGCAATCCTGTCGTGACCGTGCCGTTCCTGAAGCCGGAAGACCGCCCGAAGGATGCCGCTGGCTGGACCGCCTTTGGCAAGGAGCTTGGTGGTTACGCGGACAAGCTTTCCGCGGCAGGCCTCTCCATGGCCTATCACAACCACGATTTTGAAATGGTCAAGTTCGACGGCAAGACGGCGCTTGAGTTGCTACTCGATGCCGCCGGTCCGAAATTGCACGCCGAAGTCGATGTCGCCTGGGTGGCGCGCAGCGGCAATGATCCGGCCGAATTCCTCGGCACCTTGAAGGGCAAGGTCTTTGCCATCCACGCCAAGGACAACGCACCTGCCGGCACGGCGGAAAACGAGCGGGGTTTTGCCACACTCGGCACCGGTACGCTCGACTGGAAAACGATCCTGCCGGCGGCCAAACAGGCTGGCGCAAAATGGTTCATCCTTGAGCACGATCTTCCGCTCGATGCCGAAGCGGTGCTGACCAAGGGTAACGCGTTCCTCAATGAGCGCCTCCCGACCATTCAGTAAACACTGCCAGTAAACCAGAACCGCTCCCCGGCGGCGGGTTTCGCCGGGGCGCATGAGGTTCGACAGACGCATATCCAGTTTCCGCCGCATTGCGACGGGAAGCGCTTCGTCTCGTCGAGTTTTTCCCAAAGACCACTCGGAGGAGTTATCATGGCAGACAATCATTATGATGCGATTGTTGTCGGCTCAGGCATCAGTGGAGGCTGGGCCGCGAAGGAACTCACGCAAAAGGGCCTGAAGGTCCTGATGCTGGAGCGTGGCCGCAATATCGAGCACGTTACCGATTATCAGAATGCCGACAAGGAAGCCTGGGATTACCCCCACCGCAACCGCGCCACGCAGGAAATGAAGGCGAAATATCCCGTCCTCAGCCGCGATTACCTGCTGGAAGAGGCGACCCTCGGCATGTGGGCCAATGAGCAGGAAACGCCCTATGTCGAGGAAAAGCGTTTCGACTGGTTCCGTGGTTATCATGTCGGTGGCCGCTCGCTGCTGTGGGGACGCCAGACCTATCGCTGGTCGCAGACCGATTTCGAGGCCAATGCGAAAGACGGCATCGCCGTCGACTGGCCGATCCGCTATGAGGACGTTTCTCCGTGGTATGATTATGTCGAGCGTTTTGCCGGCATTTCCGGCAGCCGCGAGGGGCTGGATATTCTGCCCGACGGCGAATTCCTGCCGCCCATTCCGCTTAATTTTGTCGAGCAGGATGTGGCCAGCAGGCTGAAGAAGGCGTTCAAGGGTAAGCGCCACCTCATCAATTCACGCTGCGCCAACATCACGCAGGAACTTCCCGATCAGGACCGCACGCGCTGTCAGTTCCGCAACAAGTGTCGGCTGGGCTGTCCCTTCGGCGGCTATTTCAGCACGCAAGCCTCGACCCTGCCTGCGGCAGTCGCCACCGGCAATCTCACTTTGCGGCCTTTTTCCATCGTCAAGGAAATCCTCTACGACAAGGATAAGAAGAAAGCGCGCGGTGTCGAGATCATCGATGCCGAGACGAACCTCACCTATGAATATACCGCCGACATCATCTTCCTCAACGCCTCGACCCTGAACTCGACATGGGTGCTGATGAATTCGGCGACCGATGTCTGGGAAGGCGGGCTCGGCAGCAGTTCGGGCGAACTCGGCCATAACGTGATGGACCACCATTTCCGCATGGGCGCCACCGGCCAGGTGGAAGGTTTCGAGGACTTCTACTTCAAGGGCCGCCGCCCGGCGGGTTTCTATATTCCGCGTTTCCGCAATACCGGCGACGACAAGCGCAAATATCTGCGCGGTTTCGGGTATCAGGGCTCCGCCAGCCGTTCGCGCTGGGAGCGGGAGATCGCCGAACTCAATATCGGTGCCGACTACAAGGAAGCGCTGACCGAGCCCGGCGGCTGGACCATCGGCATGACCGCCTTCGGTGAAATGCTGCCCTATCACGACAATCGCGTGAAGCTCGATCATGAGAAAAAGGACAAATGGGGCCTTCCGGTCCTCTCCATGAATGTCGAGATGAAGCAGAACGAACTCGACATGCGCGAAGACATGGTCAATGACGCCGTCGAGATGTTCGAGGCGGTCGGCATCAAGAACGTCAAGCCCGCGCGGGGCAGCTATGCGCCGGGCATGGGCATTCATGAAATGGGAACGGCCCGCATGGGGCGCGACCCGAAAACCTCCGTCCTCAACGGCAACAATCAGGTATGGGATGCACAGAACGTCTTTGTCACGGACGGCGCCTGCATGACCTCGGCCTCCTGCGTCAACCCGTCCTTGACCTACATGGCGCTGACGGCGCGTGCGGCCGATTTTGCCGTTTCCGAACGCAAGAAGGGGAACCTGTGATGAACAGACGCGAACTACTGAAACTGATAGCCATTGCCACCGGCCTTCCGCTGATCGGCGCGGATGTCCTGACGGCCGCCGAAAACGCTGCCAAGCCCACCGGCGCTGCCCATGTGTTCAGCCCGGAGGAAATCCGGTTTCTGGACGAGGTGGCGGAAACCATCATTCCCCGCACATCCACGCCGGGTGCGAAGGATGCTGAAGTGGGTGCATTCATGGCCGTCTATGCCGCCGATTGTTACACCGACGAGCAGCGGACGCTCTTCCTTTCGGCAATCCCTGAAATCGAGAAGCGCAGTCAGACCGACCACAAAAAAGGTTTTCTGGATTTGACGGCTGAGCAGCGGCAGGGGCTGCTTTCCGCGCTGGACAAGCAGGCCAAGGCGGAACAGACGCCGACAAAGCCGCATTCCTTTACCCTCGTCAAGCAGCTGACGCTGCTGGGTTTCTTCACCTCGAAGATCGGTGCGACGGAAGTTCTCGTTTACGACGAGATTCCCGGAGGTTTCGAAGACCGCGTTCCCTACAAGAAGGGCACGCCTGCCTGGGGCACGACCTGAACAGAGAACCACTGGCCCGTCCACATTTGCGGGCGGGCCGCATTCATGCGGCAAGACAAGGATGACATGATGCGTAATATATCAATCATCGCGGCGGCAATGCTGACCGCAAGCGCCATTCCCGCTCTTTCGCAGGGCGATGTTGCCAAAGGGGAAGCGGTCTTCAAGCGCTGTTCCGCCTGTCATGCCATCGGTGAGGGCGCCAAAAACAGGGTCGGTCCGCAGCTTAACGGCATCATCGGCCGCGCAGCGGGCGGCGTGCCTGATTATACTTATTCGGGCGCGATGAAAAAAGCGGGTGAGGACGGACTCGTCTGGACGCCGGAAGAATTGCGGAATTTTCTGAGCGCGCCAAAAAAGAAAATACCCGGAAACAAGATGGCGCTGGCTGGCATCAGCAAGCCGGAAGATCTGGACAATCTCATCGCCTATATCGAAAGCGCTGCTTCGAAACCGGCTGAGTGAGCGGCGGGCTGTCTGGTCATGGCGCGTCCCTTGGCGGGAGAAGGATACGGGTGAGCAGAAAGCCTTCGAAATGGCCAAAGCGGAAGGGAACCTCTGTTCCCTTGCGCCATCCGCCGTCCAGGTCGGCGGTCAACCGCAGGGTTCCTGAACCCTCCTCATCGTAAGCGGATAATTCCGCCACCTCGAAAAAGAAAAGCCGTCTGACAGTGGGATAAAGCGCCTTGAACAGGCTCTCCTTCGCCGAAAAAATCAGCCCGGTCATGAACGGATCGATACCGGTGCCGAGGCTGTAAAGCTCATGTGCCGTCAAGGCCTGCGTGGCGATATCGGCGGCTTCCTCTTCGCTCAACAGCTTCTCGATATCGATGCCGATGCCGAGAAACCTGCTGCCTGCGCCGGCAAGGGCGATCGCCCGGTCACCGCTGTGGGAAATCGCGCCGACCACGCCTTCAGGCCAGATCGGCGCACGGTCTTCGCCCATCCCGGGAAATATTGCCTGCCCGGTGAGACGGCGTATGGCTTCCGCCGCGCATTTGCGTCCCGCCAGAAACTCCGCCTTGCGTTTGGGCACCGCCCGCAGAAGCTGCGGCGGCAGGGAAGCGGCCATATCGGCACTGGGTTCGTCGTCGGGGCTATAGCGAAGGGTGAGGCAATGGCATTCGCCGCTGTTATCCGGCCAGGGCCAGACGGCCTCCGGTGCATCGTAGAAAGCGGTTTCGTGATAAGATGCCGGCACGATCGCCATAACCTCCCCTTGTTTCACCGGCCGGGTCAGGCCGGGAGCATCGCCTCGTCAACCGTGATCTGGTGAATCATCACCTGGCTGGCATGACGGGAGGCGAGAAACAGCATCCTATCGGTCATATCATCCGGTCTTGCAATCCCCTCGCCAAGTGCTTGGAACGTCGGCATCCGAACTCGAAAAACAAAAGGCCTTCGAAGCGGTCTTCGAAGGCCTTTTTTTTTCGTGGTGTAAACGATGCGGAGGAAGCCTCAGAAAAACGCCTGAATGCCGGTCTGCGCCCGGCCGAGGATCAGCGCGTGGACGTCATGCGTGCCCTCATAGGTATTGACCGTCTCGAGGTTCTGCGCGTGGCGCATGACGTGGTATTCGATCTGGATGCCGTTGCCGCCATGCATGTCGCGGGCCTGACGGGCGATATCCAGAGCCTTGCCGCAATTGTTGCGCTTGACGATGGATATCATTTCCGGGGCCATCTTATGTTCATCCATCAGCCGGCCGACGCGCAGCGATGCCTGAAGGCCGAGCGCGATTTCGGTCTGCATGTCGGCAAGCTTCTTCTGGTAAAGCTGCGTGCCAGCGAGCGGCTTGCCGAACTGCTTGCGGTCGAGGCCATATTGCCGGGCACGGAACCAGCAATCCTCAGCGGCACCCATCACGCCCCAGGAAATGCCATAGCGGGCGCGGTTGAGGCAGCCGAACGGGCCTTTGAGGCCGGAAACATTGGGCAGCAGCGCGTCTTCGCCGACTTCAACGCCATCCATGACGATTTCGCCCGTAATAGAGGCGCGCAGCGAAAGCTTGCCGCCGATCTTCGGGGCGGAAAGACCCTTCATACCCTTTTCCAGCACGAAACCCCTGATCTCATTGTCATGAGCTTCCGATTTCGCCCAGACGACGAAGACATCGGCGATCGGCGCGTTGGAAATCCACATCTTCGAGCCGCGCAGGCGATATCCGCCTGCGATCTTTTCGGCGCGGGTTTTCATGCCGCCCGGATCGGAGCCGGCGTCCGGCTCGGTGAGGCCGAAACAGCCGATCAGTTCGCCGGAAACGAGGCCCGGCAGGTATTTCTTCTTCTGTTCGTCCGAGCCGTGAGCGAAGATCGGGTGAATGACGAGCGAGGACTGCACGCTCATCATCGAGCGGTAACCGCTGTCGATCCGCTCCACTTCGCGGGCGACGAGACCATAGGCCACGTAGCTGGCATTGGCCGCGCCATATTCTTCCGGCAGGGTGACGCCAAGCAGACCCGTGCGGCCCATCAGGCGGAAGAGTTCCGGTTCGGTGGTTTCGGAAAGATAGGCTTCCGAGATGCGCGGCAAAAGTTCCGATTTGCCGAAGGCCTCGGCGCTGTCGCGGATCATCCGCTCGTCATCGGTCAGTTGGTCTTCCAGCAGAAAAGGGTCCTGCCAATTGAATGCTGCGCGTTCGCTCACTTTATGCCTCCGGATTTGCTGGCCGGATTATTCTTATCCCAGCCCATGCGCACAAGCCATGTTTACTCATTTTTGCATTACCTATAGTAATAGGTCATGACGTCTCTCCGCCGTAAACTCCTGCCATCCACCAGCGCGCTCGCCGCTTTCGATTCCGTTGCCAGGCTCGGTAGCTTTTCAGCTGCGGCCGATGAGCTGGCGCTGACACAGGGGGCGATCAGCCGGCAGGTTATGTCATTGGAAGAACAGCTTGGCGTGCGGCTTTTCGAGCGCGGCGCGCGCGGCGTGGCGCTGACGACCGAAGGCCGTGCTTATGCGAAATCCATCGCCTCGGCGCTTGGCGAGATACGCTCCGCCTCGCTGCAGATCATGACCAAAACGCATGGCAATACGCTGAACCTCGCGATGCTGCCCACCTTCGGCACCCGCTGGCTTCTGCCGCGTATCCCGGATTTCGTGGCGAACCATCCGGAAATCACCATCAATTTCGCCACCCGCATCGGCCAGTTCGACTTTGAGCGTGAGCAGCTGGATATGGCGATCCATATCGGCCAGGCCGACTGGCCGGGGGCTGAAAGCACCTTTCTCATGCATGAAATGGTCGCGCCGGTCTGCAGCCCGCAATTCCTCAGCGCCCACCCGGTGGAAAAGGGGGAGGATATCGCCGCCCTGCCTCTGCTGCATATGGCGTCGCGGCCGGGAGCATGGGGTCACTGGTTCGAAAGTCTCGGCCTGTCACTCGCGCTGCCACAGGGCATGCGTTTCGAACAATTTTCCAGCGTGGCGCAGGCCTGTATCGCCGGGCTTGGCGTGGCGCTGATGCCGCTGTTCCTGATCGATAATGAACTGAAGTCCCGCCAGCTGGTGAAGGCCTTCGATCATCAGGCACGAAGCCCCAGTTCCTATTATGCGGTGGCGCCGCTTTCGCGTGCCAATCACGCCCCGGTCGTGCTGTTTCGTGACTGGCTGGTGCGGCAGGTGGAGGCTTATCGCGCAGCCAGCACCCAGGCCTTGTAAAAATAATCGCTCTTTTTTCGGGCATTTAACCCTTGTGCCCAGCTTTTCGCCGCATTTCGCCGGCGAAGGACTCGACAGCGGCCCGCGCCTCGCTTATCATGATTAAACGTTTAATCAGCCCTTCCGGACCATCCATGGCGTCGTCACGGCCTGCCACCAATCTGAGCGCGATAGCAGCGGCACTCGGCGTGTCGGTGGCAACGGTGTCTAATGCACTCTCCGGCAAGGGCCGCGTTTCACCTGATCTGGTGGAGCGTATCCGCAGGACGGCCAGCGAACTGGGTTATGTGCCGAGTTCGGCGGGCAGGGCGCTGCGCACCGGCAGATCGGGCGTTCTGGGGCTGGTACTGCCCGATATCGCCAACCCTCTCTTCCCGCAGATTGCCCAGGCCATTGAAAAGGCGGCTGTCTCCGCCGGCTACGGCGTGCTGATTGCCGATGCGCGCGGCGAGATCGCCATGCAGACGGACGCCATCAATCGGCTGATCGAGCGCGGGGTGGATGGCATGGTGATTGTTCCCCGTCGCGGCACGCGTATCTCAGACGTCGATTGCCCGGTTGCCGTCATCGACAGCCCTTCGACACCAGGCAATACTGTCGCCGCCGACCATTGGGATGGCGGCCGGCAGGTGGGTGACTATCTGGCAAGCCTTGGCCACCGCAAGGTGGTGTTGGTGGGCAAAAACCGGGATTCCAACGTGCAGAACGACCGTCTCGGCGGCATTCGGGATGGTCTCGGCAAGGTCTGCGTGACCCGGACGCTCTGGATCGACAGCATCGAAGAGGCTGACGGGGCGGGCTGCCGGTTGGGGCTTGCCGATCTGGTGGCGGATGGTTTTACCGCCTTTGCCGCCGTTTCCGATCTGCATGCCCTGCGGGCGCTGACCGAATTGCAGCGCGAGGGCATCGAGGTGCCGGAAGAGGCAAGTGTCACCGGCTTTGACGATCTCATCTTTTCCGCCGTCGTCACCCCGCCGCTCACGACCATGCGCATGGACATGGGCCGCATCGCCGATCTGGCGGTTGGAGCGTTGCTGCGCGCCATCGACAGCGCGGGCGAAAACGGCATCGCGGGCGAAGTGACCGCGGAAGTCTCGAAAGTACCGATGGCGCTGATCATGCGCGGTTCCACCGGCAAGACAAAGCATGATGCGATTGAAGCCAAAAAAACGACAGCAGGAGAACTCACACCATGAAAAAAATCATTTTTGCATCGGGCACCGCCCTGATGCTGACGATGGGAGCGGCGCAGGCGCAGGACAAGACGCTGACGATTTCCGTCTACGCCTTTGCGCAGGATGAATTCAAGGAACTGGTCTATACGCCTTTCGAGCAGAAATGCGGCTGCAAGCTGGTGGTTGAGACCGGTAACAGCGTCGAGCGACTGGCCAAGATGGAGGCCAACAAGGCCAATCCGGTTGTCGATCTCGCCATCGTTTCCATGGCCGATGCCCTCTCCGCCACCCGCAAGGACCTGATCCAGAAGATCGACGCGTCCAAGGTTCCGAATATCGAAAACCTCTACGACATTGCCAAGGATCCGAATGGCGACGGCATGAGCGTCGGCGTCAATTTCTACGCCACCTCCATCGTCTACCGCACGGACAAGATGAAGATCGACAGCTGGGCCGATCTTTTGAAGGACGGCATTGTCGACCACGTCGCCTTCCCGAACGTCACCACCAACCAGGGCCCGCCGGCGCTTTACATGCTGGGCAAGGCCATCGGCAAGGATACACCTGATCTTGCTGGCGCCATCGAGGCTGTGGGTGAGAAGAAGGACGATATCGTCACCTTCTACGTCAAGTCCTCGCAGCTGGTGCAGCTCATGCAGCAGGAAGAAATCTGGGCAGCGCCGATCGGCCGCTTCTCCTGGGCGCCTTTCACCAAGCTTGATCTGCCGCTCGCCTGGGCAACGCCCAAGGAAGGCCAGACCGGCGGCATGAACGTGCTCGTGGTGCCTAAGGGCGGAAAGAACGAGGAGCTTGCGCTGCAATTCATGGATTTCTGGCTGTCGACCGACGTTCAGAAGGCGCTGGCTGAAAAGCTGGTGGATAGCCCGACCAACAAACAGGTCAAGGTGTCCGATGAGGTGGCGAACAACATCACCTATGGTGACGAAACCGCCCGCAGCCTGCAGCTCATTCCGTCCGACGTGACGCTTGATAACCGCGACAAGTGGCTGTCGGAGTGGAACGCCAAGGTCGGCCAGTAACTCCTTTCACCGTTTGGAATGGGGCATCAAACGTCCGTAAGGACGGCTCCATTCCGGGAAAAGCGGTTCGGTCGTCCCCTGACCGCTTTTCCACCCGCCATTTTGCAGGTCGGTCCGTCCGGCTGCCGTAACAACCGGCCTTCAGGCCGTTCAGGGAATAAACCCATGTTTCAGAACCGGGCCGAAGCGCTGGCGCTTGCCTTGCCCGCCGCAATTTTCGCGGCGGCGGTCTTTCTTGTGCCAGTCTTCATGCTTCTGTCGGAGGGCTTTCGCACCGCTGACGGCTGGACATTGTCGGCCTATGCCGCATTCTTTTCCGATCCGCTGAACCAGACGGTTTTCCTGCGCACGCTGAAGCTCGGTGCGCTCGTCACCGTCGTCTCGGCGGTCGTTGGGTATGCGGCGGCTTTCGCCATCGTCAACCTGTCGCCGGGCAAGAAGGGCCATGTGGTCAATCTCGTCGTGTTGCCGCTGATGATTTCGCCGGTGGCGAGAACCTATGCGTGGATCGTCATTCTCGGCAGAACCGGCATCGTCAACCAGGCGCTGCAGGCGGTTGGGTTGAGCGATGCGCCGATCCGCATCCTGTTTTCCGAAACGGCTGTCTTCATCGGCCTTTTGCAATTGTTCCTGCCGCTGATGATCATTTCGCTCATCAGCGCGCTGGAGAACATGCCGAAGGATACGATCGCGGCTGCCCGCGTGCTCGGCGCCAACTGGTTGCAGGTGTTCTGGAAGGTCATCCTGCCGCTCACCAAGGAAGGGCTGGTCGTCGGCGGCACGCTGGTCTTCACCGGTTCGCTGACGGCCTATATCACGCCCGCCATTCTCGGCGGTTCCAAGGTGCTGATGCTTGAAACCCTGCTTTACCAGCAGGTCACGGTCTCCAATAACTTCGTCGCCGCCAGCGTCATCGCCTTCATCCTGATCGTCATGAGCTTTGCCGCCAATATCCTGCTGAAGCGCATCGCTACCGCAAGGAACAAGAAATGACCCGGCAGCTCTTCATTCCGCTCACGCTCCTTCTTGTCGTCGGTTTCCTGATCGGGCCGTTCCTCATCATCGTTGCGGCCTCGTTTTCGGCCGGCGATACGCTCGCCTTTCCGCCACAGGGCTTTTCGCTGAAATGGATCGCCAAGGTCTTCACGGTCGAAAGTTTTCGCGAAAGCTTCGCCATGTCGATGTTCCTCGCCATCGGCGGCACCTTCACGGCGCTCATCCTCGGTATCCCGGCCTCCTACGCCATGTCGCGCTACAAGCTGCCCTTTGCCGAAACCGTGCGCACCATCGTTTCCGCGCCGATCATCGTGCCCGGCATCATCGTCGGCTTAGCGCTGCTGCGGTATTTCGTCGTGCCCTTCGGCATCGGCATCACGCTTGCTTTGTTTCTCGCCCACACCGCGCTCATCCTGCCCTATGCGGTGCGGGTCGTGTCAGCCAGCCTCAACAATCTTCGGTCCGATATCGAGGAGGCCGCGGTGCTGCTCGGCTCGTCGCGGCTTGGCGCGTTTTTCCGGGTGGTGCTGCCCAATATCCGCGGCGGTATCCTGTCGGCTTTCATTCTCGGTTTCGTAACGAGTTTCAACCAGGTGCCGGTGTCGCTGTTCTTGTCTGGTCCCGGCGTGCGCACGCTGCCCATCGACATGTTGGGCTACATGGAAATCGTCTTCGATCCCTCCGTTGCAGCGCTTTCTTCGCTGCTCGCCTTCCTTTCCATCGGCATCGTCTTCATGGCCGAACGTTTTCTGGGGTTCTCCCGTTATGTCTGACGCAAATTACCTTTCGCTCAACAAAGTCTCGCTCGCTTATGGCGGCAATGTCGCCGTCAAGAATCTCGATCTCGATATCCGCAAGGGCGAGCTGCTCGCCCTTCTCGGGCCCTCCGGCTGTGGCAAGACCACGACGATGCGCGCCATTGCCGGGCTGATGCCGGTGGCGGGCGGGCGCATCGATCTCGATGGAGCCGATATTACCCGGGTCGCGGCCAACAAGCGCGCCGTCGGGTTGGTATTCCAGTCCTATGCGCTCTTCCCGCATCTGACGGTCTATGAAAACGTTGCCTTCGGCCTCAAGCTCAAAGGCATGAGCGGCAAGGCGCTGGAGGACAAGGTTGCCTCCGGCCTGAAATCGGTGGGCTTGTCCAATTTCGCATCACGCAAACCGGCGGAGCTTTCCGGCGGCCAGCAGCAGCGCGTGGCGCTGGCACGCTCCATGGTCATGGAGCCGAAGGTGCTCTTGCTCGATGAGCCGCTCTCCAATCTCGATGCCCGTCTGCGCCTTGAAATGCGCACCGAATTGCAGCGTGTGCAGAAGGAAACCGGCGTGACGATGATCTTCGTCACCCATGACCAGATCGAGGCTTTGGCGCTGGCCGACCGCATTGTCGTCATGAAGGGTGGTAAGATTGAGCAGATCGGTACGCCGGAAGAGATTTATAACGCGCCGGTTTCGTCTTTCGTGGCGGATTTCGTCGGCTTTGAAAACATCTTCGCGCTGGAAAGCGGCGCGCTGAAAACCGCAAACGGCACGATACCGCTTACCGGACCAGTCCCTTCAGCATCTGGACTGGCCTGGCGGCCGCGCATGGTAACCCTTGGTTCAGGTCCTTTCCAGGGAACCGTGCGCGGCACATCCTTTGCCGGCAACAGCCGCGAATATCTGCTCGATACGCCGCTTGGTCCCATCAAGGCGGAAACCGACGCCGCCCTTGTTGCGCACGCCATCGGTGATACGCTCGCCTTCGACCTGCCGGTCGAAAAGGCGGCAAGCCTGAAGGTGTTCAACTGACCATGGGCGTGTGGATCGATACCGATATGGGCTTTGACGATATCGCCGCCATCATGGTGGTGCAATCGGCGGGCCTTACCATTGATGGCATCTCGCTGGTCTTCGGCAATGCGACCCTGGACGCCGTCTGCGGCAATGCCGCAGGCGCTGTTGCTGCCTTCGGCTGGTCGATGCCGATCCATCAGGGCCGCGCCATGCCGGTGCTTGGCGCACTCGAAACCGCGCAGTCGATTCTCGGTGAAAGCGGCATTCCGACCGCCGGCCAAAGCCTGCCGGATGCGCCGGCTCTGCCAAAAAGCGATGCCTTTGCCGCACTCTGCAACTGGCTGGAGGAGGAAGGCGAAAAGCGCATTCTCGCACTCGGCCCGCTCACCAATATCGCCGCCCTGTGTCTCGCGCGACCCGATCTTGCCGCCAGAATTTCCGACCTGACCTGGATGGGGGGCGGGGTCACCAGCGGCAACCACACGGCATCGGCCGAATTCAACGCCTTCGCCGATCCCGAGGCGCTGGCCATCGTGCTCGCCCACGGCCTGCCGCTGCGCATGGTTGATCTCGATGCCTGCCGCAAGGTCACGGCCTCGCCGGCCGATGTGCTGCCGATCCGCACTGCCGGCGGCAGGAATGCCGGGCTGATTGCCGATCTGCTTGATGGTTTCATCGGCATTGCCACCAGCCGCGGTAGGGCTGCCATGGCGCTTTACGATCCCGTCGCCGCAGTCGGCTTCATCTCCGATCATCTTGGCTGGCAGCAGGCGCGCATCGATGTCGAACTCCATGCCTCGCTGACGCGGGGAAGAACCGTGGTCGAGACACGCGCGGAGAAGGTGACAGGGTTTAACGCCCGGTTTGCCGCCACTGTTGATGCGGAAGCCGCGAAGTCCGCTGTTCTCGAGGCATTGCGCCGGGAGGCCGCCCGATGAGTGCGCAAATCCGCCTGGCTGAACCCGCCGATCTCAACGACGACACCCTGCGCGCCCGTGCGGTTGCCGCCGCGCGTGGTGATCAGCGTTTTGATGTTCTCATCACCGGCGGAACGCTGGTGGATGTGGTGACGGGCGAGCTTCGCCCTGCCGATATCGGCATCGTCGGCGCGCTGATCGCCAGCGTGCACGAACCGGCAAGCCGCAGGGATGCCGCGCAGGTGATCGACGCGGCCGGGGCCTATGTCTCGCCGGGGCTGATCGACACGCATATGCACATCGAAAGCTCGATGATCACGCCGGCCGCCTATGCGGCGGCGGTGGTTGCCCGCGGCGTCACCACAATCGTCTGGGACCCGCATGAATTCGGCAATGTGCACGGTGTGGAAGGCGTGCGCTGGGCGGCGAGGGCGATCGAAAACCTGCCGCTGCGCGCCATTCTGCTCGCCCCTTCCTGCGTGCCGTCAGCACCGGGGCTGGAGCGTGGCGGCGCGGATTTCGATGCCGCTATTCTGACCGATCTCCTCTCCTGGCCGGAAATCGGCGGCATTGCGGAAATCATGAACATGCGCGGCGTCATCGAACGCGATCCGCGCATGAGCGGCATCGTCCAGGCCGGGCTCGCCTCGGAAAAGCTGGTCTGCGGCCATGCGCGTGGCCTGAAGGATGCCGATCTCAATGCCTTCATGGCGGCGGGCGTTTCTTCCGATCACGAGCTTGTCTCGGGCAAAGACCTGATGGCGAAGCTCAGGGCAGGGCTGACGATCGAGCTGCGCGGTTCGCACGATCACCTGCTGCCGGAATTCGTGGAGGCGCTGAATACGCTCGGCCACCTGCCGCAGACGGTGACGCTCTGCACCGACGATGTCTTCCCGGACGACCTGTTGCACGGCGGCGGGCTGGATGATGTGGTGCGCCGTCTTGTGCGTTATGGCCTGAAGTCCGAATGGGCGCTGCGCGCCGCTACGCTGAATGCCGCACAAAGGCTTGGCCGTCCCGATCTTGGCCTCATAGCTGCAGGCCGCCGCGCTGATATCGCCGTTTTCGAGGATTTGAGCGGTTTTACCGCCCGTCATGTGCTCGTAAGCGGTCGGGCCGTTGCAGAAGGCGGCAGCATGCTGGTCGACATTCCCGCCTGCGATACGACCGCACTCGAAGGCTCGATGAAGCTTCCGCCACGCATGGCCGATGATGTCAGGGTAAAATCCGAAGGTGCGAAGGTACGCCTCGCTACCATCGACCGCCCGCGTTTCACGCAATGGGGTGAGACGGAAGCCGATGTGAAGGACGGTTTCGTGGTTCCGCCCGAAGGTGCGACGATGATCTCCGTCACCCACCGCCACGGCAAGGCCGAGCCCATCACAAAAACCGGCTTCCTCACCGGCTGGGGACGCTGGAACGGCGCCTTCGCCACCACCGTCTCGCATGACAGCCACAACCTCACCGTCTTCGGTGGTAATGCAGAAGACATGGCGCTCGCCGCCAATGCGGTGATCGGCACCGGCGGCGGCATGGCCGTCACTTCTAAGGGCAAGGTTACCGCGCTCCTCCCGCTGCCGTTTTCCGGCCTCGTATCCGATGCGCCGCTCGAAGAGGTGGCGCGGGCTTTCGAGGACTTGCGCGAAGCCGTGGGCAAGGTGGTGGAATGGCAGCCGCCCTATCTCGTCTTCAAGGCCTGCTTCGGCGCCACGCTCGCCTGCAATATCGGCCCGCACCAGACGGATATGGGCATTGCCGATGTGTTGACGGGGAAGGTGATGGAAAGTCCGGTGATTGCAGTGGTGGAGTGAACGCCCGGCATTTGCCGCAGGCTCTTTTCCACCCCTGCGAGTGGGTTCAGACGTGGGGCGGAACTTAAACGGAGAGGGAGCCTTTAACTTGTTTTTCGGCCCAGTCATGTGCCCAGCTGGCACGCGAGAAATAACCGCGACTGCCATCCTCACCGAAAAACACGCCGGCCCAGAGTGGCGTTGCGTCATCCGTCAAAACCCAGCCGCCGGAATCGCCCTGCGTAGGCATGGGGGTGACGAGATGCCCGAGGGCGCCGCCGATCGGGATGACCGGCTGCGGCTTGAGTTCGATCTGGTCGCGAAAACAATAGGTCGAACTGCCATCCGTGAAAGCGTAGCTGATCGCCAGCGAGCCGAGCTTGCATTTATAGATACCGCTTTTGCCCTTGAGCGTGACGTTCTGCCCCGATGTCAGGCTGGCGGCCACCCCGGCCAATGAAGACGCTGCCGGAGCGACGGTAAGTTCGATCAGCGAGAAGTCGAACATATTCACCGAACCGCTATTGCCGGGATAGGGGTTTGGCACTGGCAGGGCAACCGGATCGCAGACCGTCTGTGCCGGCAGGGGATGGAGCTTGGTGTGATGTATCACCGTACCGATCCGTTTCCCCGACACATCGAAAATGTCGTCGCCGGTGTCGGCGACATGGGCGCAGGTCATGCCGTATTTCTTGTTGTGCGCGTTGGTCAGCGTCCCGCCATAGGTACCGGTTTCACCGGCGCTGGTAGTGATTTCGTCGCCCCCCGCAAAGGCAAACCGCGCCCTTGGGCGTTCCTCGATGCGGGCGGCGGCGGGGCTTTGGTTGACGAGAGTGGTCAGTTGGCGAAGCGCGGCGATATCGCCGTCATCTTCCCCTATCGCAGCCGCGCCCTTTACCGGAGTTTTTAAGGGGCCGTAAACAATAGTCATCACGACCGGCCCACTTTTCGTGGGGCGGGGGATTGCAGCCCACAGCGAGACGTCACGCTTGAGGTCACGGCGCCTGTATCCTTGGTAAGGTGTCTGGAATGGCCACTCGGGAAAGGCGAGGGGCAACCTCCACCAGTCGCGGAACGGACGGCCGTCGAGAAGATATTCATACCGGTAGCGTTCGCTGTCCGGCAAGACACCGTCTTCCAAGTCGTAAAGCAGCATCCATAATGGATCCACGTCGAGCGTGAAGCCATGCACGATGGGGATTTCCGAGGCCGCCTGCGCCAGTCGTGTCATGGCTTCGGAAGCGTCGAAATAGGCTCGCAAGTCCTCATAGGTCGGCATGGCTGCTTACTCCGGTCTTGGTTCGAAAAAACCCGCTACGAAGGTGAAGATCGGCGCGAGCAGACCGGCCGCAAAAACGCTGTACCAGCCGTGTACGAGAAAGACCGAGCCGCTCAAAGTGTAGGCCCAGAGCACGAAAGCGATGGTTGAGATGCTGGCATTCAGCACCCAGGGCTGGCCCGGCAGTTTCCGTTGACGAAGATAGATGGGCGTACCGATGATGCCGAGGGCCAGAATGACCCAGCTAACGATAACGGCCTGGGTGGAGATGACGCTGTCTGTCGTCAGCGCGCTCAGCCCATAGTGGGAATTGACCATTTTATCGACGGCGACGTAGAGCGCGACGGATTCAGCCGGGATATATTTGACGAGACGGTCGCGATAGTCATCGGGAGGAAGATTTTTCAATGATTTGGCGGAGGCCAACCGCCCGGTGATCGCACTCTGTGGCACAACAAGTCTTGCCATAATGATTGCCCGTTTGAAATTGTTGAGCAGAATCTGAATAGTAAATGCGAATATTCCGCATATTTACACTAATTAATTGGTTGGGTCCATTGAATATTGATGTATGTGCATCGGGATACGTCAATATTTTTAAGTATTGTTGTGCTTCGGTACCCCGGAATGATTGTTGTGTGGAGACTTCACGTTTGAAGGCTGTCCCGGTTTCTCTGCCGGAACGGCCACTTTCAATCCGCCGCCAGTTCCTGCTCCACCAATGTCGCCCAGAACGCGACGCCGGGCACGATGGCCGCATCGTTGAAGTCGTAGGAGGTGTTGTGGTGCAGCGCGCCATCCACCGCCGGGCCGTTGCCGAGCCAGACGTAGCAGCCGGGGGCTTCGCCGGCGAAGAAGGCGAAGTCGTCGCCGGCGGTCGAGGGCGGGAAGGCGGTGCGGGCCTTCGTGCCGAAGACGGTCTTTGCGGCGCGCAGCGCCCGTTTGGTCGTGTCCGCATCGTTGATGACGGGGGGAATGCGGCGGATGAATTCGTAATGCGCCTCGATGCCGAACATCGCCGCCGTGCCCTTCGCCAGCCGGCCGATTTCCGCCTCCAGCTGGTTGCGCACATCTGCCGCATAGGCCCGCGCCGTACCACCGATTTCAACGAGATCGGGAATGACGTTGAGCGCCTGCGGGTCGCCCGCCTGCACCGAACAGGCGCTGACGACGGCGGGTTGCAAAGGATCGATGACGCGGCCGACGATGTTTTGCAGCGAGGCGAGAAAGGTGCCCGCCGCCGTTATGGGGTCACGGCCGAGATGCGGCTTGGCGCCATGGGTGCCGATGCCCTTGAAGGTGACGCGCCAGCTGTCGGAAGAGGCAAGCTGCGGGCCTTCCACCACGGCCATTTCGTCAAGCCCAAGCCCCGGCATATTGTGCAGGCCATAGACCGCATCGCAGGGAAACAGGTTGAAAAGCCCGTCTTCCACCATTTTTTTCGCACCACCCCGGCCTTCTTCGGCCGGCTGGAAGATGAAATGCACGGTGCCGGAAAAGTCGCGGGTCTTGGCAAGATAACGTGCAGCGCCCAGCAGCATGGCGGTGTGACCGTCATGGCCGCAGGCATGCATCTTGCCGGGAAATTTCGATTTATAGGGCCGGTCGGGCACCTCAGGCATGGCAAGCGCATCCATATCGGCCCGCAGGCCGATGCTGCGGGTGCCGTTACCCACCTGCAACGTGCCGACCACACCTGTACCACCGAGACCGCGATGCACCTTCAGCCCGGCGCGCTCGAGCAGATCGGCGACAATGGCGCTTGTTCTTTCCTCCTCGAAACCGAGTTCCGGATGTGCGTGCAGATCATGACGAAGCTCCGTCAGGAATGGCAGGTCCTCGCCGATCCGGTCCAGCAGTCTCATGGGAACCTTGTCCTTGAATATGGGAAAAACCCGCGTCATAGGTGGGTTTGTCCGAATGCCTGTTGCTTTGTTTCCGTTCTAGCGGAAAAAGCCAATGAAATGAACCCGTCGCATGTTTGCGGTTGCTGAAATGCCGATTATGCCAAACGGGGTTGGCTCGGCGGGAGAGACTATATCCGCCTTGCGCCATTCCGCTCCTGAAAGGAAAACCGATGCCGTCATCCGCATCGCCCGTCGCCCAGTCTCCCGCCGTGCCGCACGAGTTCTGGCAGGACATTCTTCCGCCCGGCACTTTTGCAACGGCGGGTCCGCATTCCACCTTCTTTCCGGCGGAACTGGATGACAACAGGCAGATCTGCCTGCCCATCCGGCCGCTTGCGGATGGGGAACATGCGCTGGCATCGCTCATCGTCAATCAGGCCTCCTTCGAGGTGCTGGAGGCGCTGGCGGCTGATCTGGCCGCCAGGCTCGCGCCCTTCAGCCCGGATGTCGTGATCGGCCTGCCGACGCTGGGCTTGACGCTCGCCGCCGCCGTTGCCCGCCATCTTGGCCACTCCCGTTACGTGCCGCTCGGCACCTCGCGCAAGTTCTGGTATCTGGAGGAGCTGTCGGTGCCGATGTCCTCCATCACCACCCGGCAGGAAAAACGGCTTTATATCGATCCGCGCATGCTGCCCTTGATCGAGGGCCGGCGGGTGGCGCTGGTGGATGATGTGATCTCCAGTGGCAGTTCCATTCTATCAGGTCTTTCGCTTCTCGCCGCCTCCGGCATCCGCCCCGCCGTCATCGGTGCGGCCATGCTGCAATCGGATCGCTGGCGGGAAAAAATCGCCGCTTTCGGGCCGGAATGGCCGGAGCGGGTGAGGGGCGTTTTTGCCACGCCGCTGCTGACAAAAGCGGAAGGCGGCTGGCGCGCTTGACGTTTCGCAAGTTCCGGCAAAAGGCAAGTGGTGATAATTTCACCGGGCCTAATTTGTGTCTTGCGGAGCTCCGGGAGATCGTCCTAAGATCGCTTCCGACAGACAAAAGCGGTCGGCGAATAACGCCGGTTTGCTTACGCGCGGTGTCATCCCGGCGTCTGCCCGCACCCCTTTGTTCTTGCCGATGACTGGAATTTCTTCCCATGCATGCAGTGTTTGACGGTCATAATGATGTGCTGCTTCGTTTGTGGCGCAACAGCAAGGCCGGTGCCGATCCCGTGGCCGAATTCAAGAACGGCACGCGCGAAGGTCATATCGATGGTCCGCGCGCACGGGCAGGCGGTCTCGGCGGTGGCATCTGCGCCATTTATATCCCCTCCGGCGATCTGGTCCTGCAGGAACCGGACGAACAGGGCCATTACGACACGCCGCTTGCCTCTCCGCTTGAGCGCCTGCCTTCCCTCGACATCGCCATGGAAAAGGCGGCGATTGCGCTGCGGCTCGATCGCGCCGGTGCCTGGCGGCTCTGCCGCTCCACGGCCGACATCCGTAAGGCCTTTGCTGAGGATGTTTTCGCCGCCGTGCTGCACATGGAAGGCTGCGAGGCGATCGGCGCCGATCTCGATGCGCTGGAGGTGTTTTATGCCGCCGGCCTGCGCTCGCTCGGCCCGGTCTGGAGCCGGCACAATATTTTCGGCCATGGCGTTCCGTTTTCCTATCCCATGTCGCCCGATACTGCGCCCGGCCTCACCGATGCCGGTTTCGCGCTGGTGAAGGAATGCAACCGCCTCGGTATTCTCATCGATCTCGCGCATATCACCGAAAAGGGCTTCTGGGATGTGGCCAAGACCACCAACCAGCCGCTGATCGCCAGCCATTCCAACGCGCATGCGCTTACCCCCGTCGCGCGCAATCTCACCGACCGGCAGATGGATGCCATCAGAGAGAGCGGCGGGCTCGTCGGTCTCAACTATGCCGTCACGATGCTCAGGCCCGATGCGCGTGACATTGCCGATACGCCGCTCTCCGATATGGTTCGCCATATCGACTATATGGTGGAACGCATGGGCATCGATTGCGTGGCCCTCGGATCGGATTTCGACGGCGCGACGGTGCCCGTTGGAGTGGCCGATGCCAGCGGCAACCACAATCTGGTTGCGGCACTGAAATCGGCAGGCTACGGTGATGGAGAGCTTGCTAAAATATGCCGGGAAAACTGGCTGCGTGTTTTGTCTCAGGCCTGGCACGAAGCGGCCTGAAAACAGTTTAAGCGAACCAAATCAATCTCATAACAAAAGGGGAGATCCTATGATCAAATCGCTCAACAAATCCATGCGGATCCTTAGCACCAGCGCTGCCCTGTCGCTGATGATGTTTTCCGCACCGCACGCTTTTGCCGCCACGCCGGCCGATACGCTGGTGGAAGGTTTCGCCATCGACGACATCATCACGCTCGACCCGGGCGAAGCATTCGAACTGTCTGCCGCTGAAGTCACCGGTAACACCTACAGCAAGCTCGTTTCCATCAATCTCGACGACACCTCCAAGGTTATCGGTGATCTCGCCGAGAGCTGGACGACCTCCGAGGACGGCCTGACCTATACGTTCAAGCTGAAATCCGGCCTGAAATTCGCCTCCGGCAATCCGGTCACCGCTGATGATGTGGCCTTCTCCTTCGAGCGTGCCGTGAAGCTCGACAAGTCGCCGGCATTCCTGCTGACACAGTTCGGCCTCAAGGGCGATAACGTTAACGAGAAAGCCAAGGCTGCGGATGCAAACACATTCGTGCTCACGGTCGACAAGCCCTATGCGCCGAGCTTCGTGCTGAACGTGCTGACCGCGACCGTCGCTTCGGTGGTCGACAAGAAGCTCGTCACCGAAAAGGCGAAGTCGGTCACGCCGAGCGCCGATTACAAATACGACACGGATTTCGGCAATGAATTCCTGAAAACCGGTTATGCCGGTTCCGGCCCCTACAAGATCCTCGGCTGGAAGGCTAACGAGGCCGTCATTCTGGAAGCCAACCCGAATTATTACGGCGAGAAGCCGAAGCTGAAGCGCGTCGTCTATCGCCACATGAAGGAAAGCTCGGGCCAGCGCCTGGCGCTTGAAAACGGCGATATCGACGTTGCCCGTAACCTCGAGCCGGGCGACATGGAAGCCGTTTCCAAGAAGGAAGGCCTTGCTATCACCTCTGCGCCGAAGGGCACTGTCTATTACTTCAGCCTCAACCAG
This sequence comes from Agrobacterium tumefaciens, assembly GCF_005221325.1. Lineage (NCBI taxonomy): Bacteria > Pseudomonadati > Pseudomonadota > Alphaproteobacteria > Hyphomicrobiales > Rhizobiaceae > Agrobacterium > Agrobacterium tumefaciens. Next base: position 1,877,532 of record NZ_CP039889.1, read on the forward strand.
AAGAACGAGAACCTGAAGAAGCCGGAAGTGGTCGAAGCTCTGAAATATCTGGTCGACTACGACGCGATCGGCGCGACGATCATCAAGGGTATCGGTGAAATCCACCAGACCTTCCTTCCGAAGGGCCAGCTGGGTGCGCTTGACGAAAACCCCTACAAGCTCGACGTCGCCAAGGCGAAGGAACTTCTCGCCAAGGCCGGCCTGAAGGACGGCTTCACCGTGACCATGGATGTGCGCAACACGCAGCCGGTGACCGGCATTGCCGAAAGCGTGCAGCAGACGCTGGCGCAGGCCGGCATCAAGCTCGAAATCATTCCGGGTGACGGCAAGCAGACGCTGACGAAATATCGCGCCCGCACGCATGATATCTACATTGGCCAGTGGGGTTCGGACTATTTCGACCCGAACTCGAATGCGGAAACCTTCACCATCAACTACGACAATTCGGATGAAGGCAAGAACAAGACGCTCGCCTGGCGCAACGCCTGGGACGTTCCTGACCTGACCAAGGAAACCCAGTCGGCTCTGCTGGAGAAGGACAGCGCCAAGCGTGCGGCGATCTATCAGAACCTGCAGAAGGAAGTTCTGGCGAAGGGTCCCTTCGTCATCATCTTCCAGCAGACGGAAGTGGCCGGTTATTCCGCCAAGCTCAAGGGCCTGAAACTCGGACCGAGCTTCGACACCAACTACGTCTATACGATCTCCAAGGAATGATCCGGAAGGATCGGTCTCTTGAGCATCGTTGAAGCAAACAGCCGGGCGAGGCAGGGCAAACGCCGTGCCAACGCCCGTGCCAAGGCCATTCTCGGCTTCGCCGTCACCGTCATCACCACCTTTCTGGGGTTGATGGCGGTCACATTTTTCATTGGCCGCGTGGTGCCGATCGATCCCGCACTGGCGATCGTCGGCGACCGTGCGCCTGCGCATGTGGTCGAGCGGGTGCGTGAGCAGCTCGGCCTCAACCTGCCGCTCTGGCATCAATTTCTGCTTTATCTGAAGCAGGCGCTTTCGGGTGATTTCGGCATCTCCGTCCTCACCACCAATCCTGTCATGGAGGATATCAAGCGGGTGTTTCCGGCGACGATCGAGCTTGCCACGATCGGCACGATCATCGGCGCCGTCTTCGGCATTCCGCTCGGCGTGCTTGCCGCCGTCAAGCGCGGCAGCTTTGCCGACCAGGTCGTGCGCGTCATCGGCCTCATCGGCTATTCCGTGCCGATCTTCTGGCTCGGCCTACTCGCGCTGCTGGTGTTTTACGCCCGGCTGCAATGGGTCGCTTATCCCGGCCGCATGGACATCGTCTATGAATTCACTTTCACGCCGGTGACGGGGTTCTTCCTGATCGACGCGATCTGGCAACGGCAATGGGACGTGTTGTGGGATCTGTTCCGCCACATCATCCTGCCCGCCTCTCTGCTTGGTTATTTCTCGCTGGCCTATATCAGCCGCATGACGCGTTCCTTCATGCTGAACGAGCTTGGCCAGGAATATATCGTCGCGGCCCGTGCCAAGGGGCTTTCGGAAACGCGCATCATATGGTTCCACGCGCTGCGCAATGCCGCCGTGCCGCTGGTGACCGTCATTGCGCTGTCTTACGCCGGTCTGCTGGAGGGTTCGGTGCTGACCGAAACCATCTTCGCCTGGCCGGGGCTCGGCCTCTACATCACCAATTCCCTGCAGAATGCGGATATGAATGCCGTTCTTGGCGGCACGATCGTGATCGGCACCATCTTCGTCGGCATCAATCTCTTCTCCGATCTGCTTTACCGGACGCTCGATCCAAGGACGCGCAGCCGATGACAATTTCGACCGATACACTCAGACCCTATAGCCGTGAGTGGCTGCTCTCCGACCGGCCGGCCTCGCGCAAACAGGCGCGCCTTGGCCGTGCCTATGTCATCTGGCGGCGGTTTTCGGAAAACCGGCTGGCACTGCTTGGGCTCGCCATCATCATCGCGCTGCTGTTCGTCGCGCTGTTTGCCGATGTGCTGGCACCGCATAACCCGGTGCAGGGTGACCTGCGCAATGCTCGGCTCCTGCCACCCGGCACGGAAGGCTACCTGCTCGGCACCGATGATCAGGGGCGCGATATTCTCTCGCGCCTCATTCACGGTTCGCGGCTCACTTTGTTCGTGGTGTTGCTGGTGGCCATCATCGCCGCACCCATAGGGCTCATCGTCGGTACCGTCTCGGGTTATGCCGGTGGCTGGGTCGATGCCATTCTGATGCGCATCACCGATATCTTTCTTGCCTTTCCGAAACTTGTTCTGGCGTTGGCGCTGGTGGCGGCGCTCGGGCCGGGCATCGAAAATGCGGTGCTGGCCATTGCGGTGACCTCGTGGCCACCCTATGCGCGCATCGCCCGTGCTGAAACCATGACCTTCCGCAATTCCGATTTCATCGCCGCGGTGAAGCTCATGGGGGCATCGCCGTTCCGCATCGTGCTGAAGCACGTCATGCCGCTCTGCCTGTCATCGCTCATCGTGCGTGTGACGCTGGATATGGCCGGCATCATCCTCACCGCCGCCGGCCTCGGCTTCCTCGGTCTCGGCGCACAGCCGCCGCTGCCGGAATGGGGCGCGATGATCGCCTCGGGCCGCCGTTTCATTCTCGATCAATGGTGGGTTGCGGCCATGCCGGGTATCGCGATCCTGATCGTCAGCCTTGGTTTCAACCTGCTGGGCGATGGCCTGCGCGATGCGCTGGATCCCAAGGAGGCGAACCAATGAGCGCGCCGCTTCTGACCGTAGATAATCTCCGTGTGTCCTTCCCCACCCGCACCGGGCTGGTGGAAGCGGTGCGCGGCGTGTCCTTCACGCTTGGGCGCGAGCGCCTCGGCATCGTGGGCGAATCCGGCTCCGGCAAGTCGCAGACCGGCCGCGCCATCATGGGGCTGACGCCGAAAAGCGCGCGCATCGAGGCTGATACCCTGCGTTTCGGTGATATCGATCTGCTAAAGGCTTCCGCAAAAGAGCGGCGGATCATGCGCGGCAAGCGCATGGCGATGATCCTGCAGGACCCGAAATATTCGCTGAACCCGGTCATGACTATCGGCCGCCAGATCATGGAAACCCTGCGGACGCATGAGAATATCAGCTCAAGCGAAGCGCGCCAGCGCACGCTTGCGATGCTCGAAGCCGTGCAGATCCGTGACCCCGAGCGCGTCTTCGATCTTTATCCGCACGAGGTTTCCGGCGGCATGGGTCAGCGTGTCATGATCGCCATGATGCTGGTCTGCGGTCCGGAGCTTCTGATCGCCGACGAACCAACCTCGGCGCTCGATGTGACGGTGCAGCTGGAAGTGCTCGACATTCTCGACAAGCTGGTGCGCGACCGTGGCATGGGGCTGATCTTCGTCAGCCATGATCTGAGACTCGTCTCCTCCTTCTGCGACCGTGTTCTGGTCATGTATGCCGGCAAGGTGGTGGAGGAACTGTCTTCCGCCAATCTGAAGGAAGCGAAGCACCCCTATACGCAGGGCCTGTTGAACTGCCTGCCGCAGATCGGCGGCCACCGGCATCCGCTGCCCGTTCTGGAACGCAAGCCGGAGTGGCGCGCATGAGCACAGTTCTTTCTATCAGAGACATGGTGGTGGATTTCGACGGTTACATCGCGCTCGACAGCGTCAGCGTCGATGTCGCCGAGGGCGAATCCTTCGGCATCGTCGGCGAATCCGGTTCCGGCAAATCCACCCTGCTGCGCGCCATTGCCGGCCTCAACCATTTCGATGAAGGTTCGCTGATGGTGGCGGGGCGCTCCTATTCCAGCAAGCACCGCGACAAGAGCTTTTATAGCGACGTGCAGATGGTGTTTCAGGACCCCTATGGCTCGTTGCACCCCCGCCAGACGGTGGATGCGCTGCTGCTCGAACCGCTCGTCATCCATGGTCTCGACAATCGCGAGCAGCGTATCGCCCGCGCCCTGGACGAGGTGGGCCTCGGCTCCGGTTTCCGTTTCCGCTATTCGCACCAGCTTTCCGGCGGCCAGCGGCAACGCATCGCCATTGCCCGCGCGCTGATCGTCGAGCCGAAAATCCTGTTGCTGGATGAGCCGACTTCGGCGCTCGATGCTTCCATCCAGGCTGAAATCCTCAACCTTCTGGAACAGGCCCGCAAGGACCGCAACCTCACCTTCGTCATGGTCAGCCACGATCTCGGCGTCATCAGCCATATGTGCGATCGGCTCGCGGTGATGAAAAGCGGCAAGGTGGTGGAAATGCTGGAAGCCGAGGCGCTGGAAAGCCGCGAGTTCAGCGCGGATTATACAAGGCAGCTGCTGGTGGCGAGCGAGGGTTTCAAACGCGCTTGAACTGCCGCTATAGTCAGGTCAAATGACATATTCCGTCATTCCGGCCTTGAGCCGGAATCCAGAGACCGCGCGTCTGCACGGTTAGAGACTCTATTGCGATCAAGTCTTTGATCGCGCTGGATGCCGGGTCAAGCCCGGCATGACGGACAGTGTCGGCCAAAACAAGGTATCCACCCCATGCAACTGCGCGCCTTGATGTATTTCGACGAACTCGTCCGCACCAATTCCATGCGCGCCGCGGCGGAAAACCTGAATGTCGCACCAACGGCGGTCAGCCGTCAGATCGAGAACCTCGAATATTATTTTGGCTCGCCGCTTGTGGAGCGCTCCAGCCGGGGCGTGAAGCTGACCGCTGCGGGAGAGCTGCTCGCCGCACGCGCTGGCAAGACGTTGCGGGAACTCGACCATGTGCACCAGCTGATCGACGATCTCAAAGGCCTGCAGCGCGGCCGGGTCACGGTCTATGCCAATGGCGCGACGGTGGCGAACCTTCTGGCGCCGGTGCTGGCGCAGTTCAGCCTGAAATTCCCAAAATTGCGGTTCGAGGTGCATATTACCAGCGCCCGGCAGGCGATGGAGGCGCTGGGTGCGGCGGAAGCAGACCTCGTCGTCAGCCTGTTCGCGCCGAAGGTTTCCGGCGTGAAGGTGCGCTCGCGCACCCGCATCAGCTATGATGTCATCTTCCCCGCCGGCCACGCGCTCGCCGCCCAGCCGGAAGTTTCGCTGAAGGAACTGGCTGGCTTGCCGCTTGCCCTGCCGGACAAGAGTTTTGCGGCGCGGCAGGCCTTCGATGCGCTGTTTGCCGATGCCGGCATCGAGCTCGATCCCGTCTTCATCACCAGTTCGCTGGAGATGTTGAAGGAGCTGGTGCTCGGCCATGCCGCTGCCACGCTGCTGCCGGCGCTTTCGGTGGCGCGCGAAATTCGCAGCGGCCAGATGGTCGCCGTTCCGCTTTCCGGCAAGAAGGGCATCCACACCCAGATCGATCTCTGTGTTGCTCCCGACCGGCAGCTTTCTTTCGCCGCCTCCAAGCTTGCCGATTTCATCGAGCGTTTCATGCGTGAGGCGACGGCGGGGTAGTTTCTTCTCCCGGCGGGGAGAGGAATTAGCCAGCTTCGGGAATTGCCCACAAGGTTGATTTCCACCCGCAATTCCGTGTAGCCATTTCAGCTACACGGAGCACACAAAAACGGAGATTGTGTGTGCGCCTGCAACATGACACTCTTTTTGCAACGGGTGGTCTTTGGAAGGGCAAAAATGCCCCGGCCGCCAGACAGGGGATTAAGGATGCCACGCATTTATCTTTCGCAGGCGGCAAGGCTTTCCCGCCGTGCCGCGCTGACGCTCGCACTGGGCACGGCGCTCTGGCTGCCGCTTTCGATTGCGGAGGCGCAAGCCGCGCCGAAAACCGCCCTGACGCTCGGCATGACGGTGGAGCCGACCGGTCTCGATCCGACCATTGCCGCCCCCGTCGCGATCGGTCAGGTCACCTGGCAGAATATTTTCGAAGGTCTCGTCACCATCGACAGCAAGGGCAAGGTGAAGCCGCAGCTTGCCGAAAGCTGGGAGATTTCGCCTGACGGCAAGAGCTACACCTTCAAGCTGCGCAAGGGTGTGACCTTCCATGACGGCGAGGCGTTCGATTCCGCCGTCGCGAAGTTTTCGCTGGACCGGGCGCGCGGAGAAGCTTCCGTCAACCCGCAGAAGCGCTTCTTTGCGGCAATCGACAGCATCGAGACGCCGGACGCGGACACGCTGGTGCTGAAACTGAAGCAGCCCGCCGGCAGCCTCATCTACTGGCTCGGCTGGCCAGCCTCCGTCATGGTCGCGCCGAAGAGCGCTGACAATAATCGCACCGCGCCCGTCGGCACCGGCCCGTTCAAATTCGTCAGCTGGGCGAAGGGCGACAAGGTGGAGCTGGAAAAGAACGCCGCCTATTGGGACAAGGCCGTGGCGGTAAAGCTCGACAAGGCGACCTTCCGCTTCGTCGCCGATCCGCAGGCGCAGGCGGCGGCGCTGAAATCAGGCGATATCGATGCCTTCCCGGAATTCGGCGCGCCGGAACTGATGACCTCCTTTGACGGCGATAAGCGCCTCGGCACCTTTGTCGGCAATACCGAGCTGAAGGTCGTGGCCGGCATGAACAATGCCCGCAAACCCTTCAGCGACAAGCGTGTGCGCCAGGCGCTGATGATGGCGGTGGATCGCGGCACGGTCATCGAAGGCGCCTGGTCCGGTTACGGCACGGCCATCGGCAGCCACTATACGCCGAATGACCGCGGATACGTCGATACGACTGGCGTCTACCCCTTCGATATAGACAAGGCCAAGGCGCTGCTTGCGGAAGCGGGATATGCCGATGGTTTCAGCTTCACCATCAAAGCCCCGCAAATGGCCTATGCCCAGCGCACCTCGCAAATCCTGCAGGCGATGCTGGCCGAAATCGGTGTCACCATGACCATCGAGACTACCGAGTTTCCGGCCAAATGGGTGGCGGATGTCCTGAAGGGCGCGGATTACGACATGACCATCGTTGCCCATGCCGAGCCGATGGATATCGATATCTATGCCCGCGATCCGTACTACTTCAACTACAAGAACCCGGCCTTCAACGAGGTCATCGCCAATGTGGAAAAGACGGCGGATGCCGGCAAGCAAGAGAAGCTCTATGGTGACGCCCAGAAAATCCTAGCCGAAGATGTGCCGGCGCTGTTCCTGTTCGTGATGCCCAAACTTGGCGTATGGGACAGGAAGGTGAAGGGGCTGTGGGAAAACGAGCCTATTCCCTCCAATGTGCTGACGGAAGTGCATTGGGAAGAGTAGGGTTTGCGGATATTCTCCATCTCCGTCATGCCGGACCTGATCCGGCATCCAGTTCAGCACAAGTCCTTGGGCTGAAAAGACTCTCTTCGCCGCGCAGACGCGCGACGGCTGGATTCCGGCTCAAGGCCGGAATGACGGGAAGCAGAGTGGCAGACGCCAAAGCAAACAAAACCACGCAAGGAGCAGATGCCAGATGTTAGCCGTCCTCATCCGGCGTCTCGTAAGCCTCGTCATCACGCTGTTTGCCGTCTCCCTCATCATCTATCTCGTCATGGGTCTGTTGCCGGGTGATCCGGCCGCCATCATGCTCGGCACTTCGGCAAGCCCGGATACGCTGGCGGCCCTGCAAAAGCAGATGGGTCTCGATCAGCCCTTGCCGCTGCGTTACCTCCACTGGCTGGCTGGTGTCTTCCGGGGCGATCTCGGGCAATCCTATACCTATGGCGTGCCGGTGGCGGGACTGATCATCGAGCGGCTGGCCGTCACCCTGCCGCTTGCGCTGCTCGCCATCTGCCTGTCTGTTACTATTGCCATTCCGCTCGGCGTCGCCGCAGCGAAAAACCGCAATGGGGCGCTGGATTTTGCGGCCGGGCTGTTCTCCCATGTGGGCATTGCCGTGCCCGGCTTCTGGGTTGGGTTGCTGCTCATCATCGTTTTTTCCACCACGCTCGGCTGGATGCCATCGGGTGGTTTTCCCGGCTGGAGCCCAAGCTTTTCGGCAGGGCTTGTGGCGCTGGTGCTGCCGGCAATCGCCCTTGCGCTGTCGCAGGCCGGTGTTCTCACCCGCGTCTGCCGCTCCGCCGTGCTGGAGGTGATGAACGAGGATTTCGTGCGCACCGCCCGGGCCAAGGGCTTAAGCGAGCGGGTGGCGCTGTGGCGGCATGCGGTGCCGAACGCGATGATCCCCGTCGTCACCATGATCGGCCTGCAATTCACTTTTCTCATTGCCGGTGCGGTGCTGGTGGAAAATGTCTTCAACCTGCCGGGTCTCGGGCGGCTTGCCTATCAGGCGCTGACGCAGCGGGATATCGTGGTGATGCAATCCGTCGTGCTGTTCTTCTCGGCGCTGGTCATCATCATGAATTTCGTGGTCGATATCGCCTATCTCTTCATCGATCCGAGATTGCGGGCAGGTGCGCGATGATGCGATTTATCCGCCGCCGCCCGGCCTTCGTTGTCGGCATCGCCGTCACCAGCTTTCTCGTCGCCGTCGCTTTGCTGTCGCTGGTCTGGACGCCGCTTTCGCCAACCAAGATACAGATCGTCCAGAAGCTGAAATCGCCCTTGGTTTATGGCGGTCTCGGCACGGATCATTTCGGCCGCGATGTGCTCTCCATGCTGATGGCCGGTGCGTGGAACTCGCTCTCCACCGCCATTGCCGCCGTCGCCATCGGCGCCTTTATCGGCACGACGATCGGTGTTGCGGTCGCAGCCCTGCGCGGCTTTACCGAAACCGTGATCATGCGCATCTGCGACATCATCTTCGCCGTGCCGCCGATCCTCTCGGCCATGATGCTCGGCGCCTTCATCGGCACGGGGCGCTTTACCGCCATCATCGCCATCGCCACCTTCATGGTGCCGGTCTTCGCGCGGCTGACGCTGGGTGCCGCGCTGCAGATATGGGCGCGGGAGTATATCACCGCCGCCACCAGCATCGGCCAGAACCGCGCCAAGATCACGCTTTTTCATATCGTGCCGAATATCTCCAACCAGATCATCGTGCAGGTGACGATCCAGCTCGGTCTTGCAATATTGACGGAAGCAGGCCTTTCCTTCCTCGGTCTCGGCATGCCGCCGCCCGCCGCTACCTGGGGGCGGATGCTGGCGGATGCCCAGACCTATCTCGGTGCGGCCCCCTGGCTTGCCATCATGCCGGGCCTTGCCATTGCGCTCGCCGTCTTCGGCCTCAATCTTCTCGGCGACGGCCTGCGCGATCTGCTTGACCCGCGCGATACCAGCTGACGGCCTCAAGCCGATACCGCCCCTATTTCTGTTTTTATGACGAGACGATGCCATGACCGATCTCATAGACCTCAACACGCTCGAAATCCTGGCGCTCTACCGGGAAAAGAAGCTGTCGCCCTCGGAATACTGGCAGGCGGTGGAAGCGCGGATCGAGGCTTTCGAGCCTATCGTGAATGCGCTTTACGCCTATGACCCGGAAGATGCCCGCAGGCAGGCGGCAGCCTCGACGCAGCGCTGGCACAGCGGCGAAACGCTCGGTGCGCTTGATGGACTTCCCGTCTCGCTGAAAGAACTCATCGCAACGAAAGGCCATCCCGTGCCGCTTGGCACAAAGGCGGTGGAACTGGTGCCGGCGCTGGAGGACGCACCGGTGGCTGCCCGCTGCCGCGAAGACGGCGCGATCCTCTATGCCAAGACGACCTGCCCGGATTACGGCATGCTCTCTTCCGGCCTCTCCAGCTTCCACAAGCTTAGCCGCAACCCTTGGGATCCGACCCAGAACCCCGGCGGCTCCAGTGCCGGTGCGGCCTCGGCGGGTGCCGCGGGTTATGGCACGCTGCATATCGGCACGGATATTGGCGGCTCGGTGCGGCTGCCGGCCGGGTGGACCGGGCTGTTCGGTTTCAAGCCAAGTCAGGGTCGCATACCCGTCGATCCCTATTATACCGGCCGCTGCGCCGGGCCGATGACCCGCACCGTCGCGGATGCCGCTTATGCCATGGCAACGCTCTCCCGCCCGGACTGGCGCGACGGCACATCGCTGCCGCCAAACGCCATCGACTGGATGAATCTCGATATCGATGTGAAGGGCTTGAAAATCGGCCTGATGCTGGATGCCGGCTGCGGCCTACCGCTCAATGAAGAGGTGCGCGACGCAGTGGTGGCGGCAGCCAAGCTGTTCGAGGCGGCAGGCGCCATCATCATCCCGGTCGAGCCCGTGCTGACGCGGGATATGCTGGATGGGCTGGATGATTTCTGGCGCGCGAAATTCTGGGGCGACATGGCGGCGCTGAGCGCGGATCGCCGTGCTGCGATCCTTCCCTATATTCACGAATGGGCGGAAAAGGGCGCTGATGTCTCCGGCGCGCGTGCCGTTTTCGGTTTCAACCAGACCATGGAAATGCGTAAGGTTTGCGGACGGTTGATGCAATCGGTTGATGTGGTGATTTCGCCCGTCAATCCCATCGTTTCCTACCCCGCAGATTGGGCCTCGCCCACCAACGACCCCGAGCGGCCCTTCGAACATATTGCCTTCACCGTGCCGTGGAACATGTCGGAACAGCCGGCATCCTCGATCAATTGCGGCTTCTCGACATCCGGAATGCCCATCGGGTTGCAGATCGTCGGCCCACGTTATGAGGACCTGTTTGTGCTCCGGCTTTCGAAGGCCTTCGAGAGCTGGGGCGGTGGTGTGCGGCGCTGGCCGGAGCCGCCACAGCGTCGCTGATCGTGCCTTTCTGGACATGTAGTATTGCCATAATACCCGCATCTCCGTCCTGCCTGTTAGGGTACTGAAAGGCATTCGAAAATGGGAGGAGCAAACATGCCGAAGAAGATTTTGATGATCACCGGCGATTTCGCCGAGGACTATGAGACCATGGTGCCGTTCCAGACCTTGGCTGCGGTCGGCCACACGGTGCATGCCGTCTGCCCCGGCAAGAAGGCGGGCCAGACCATCGCCACGGCCATCCACGATTTCGAAGGCGACCAGACCTATTCGGAAAAGCGCGGCCACAATTTCGCGCTCAACGCCACCTTCGCTGATATCAAGGCGGCGGATTACGATGCGCTGGTCATTCCGGGCGGCCGCGCGCCGGAATATCTCCGCCTTAATCCGGACGTGCTGGCGGCGGTGAAACACTTTTTCGAGGCCGACAAGCCGGTGGCGGCCGTCTGCCACGGTGCGCAATTGCTGGCGGCCGCCGGTGTGCTCAAGGGCCGCACCTGCTCGGCCTATCCCGCCTGCCGCCCCGAGGTGGAGCAGGCGGGCGGCACCTATGCCGATATCGCCATCGATGCCGCCCTCACCGACGGCAAGCTGGTGACGGCGCCCGCATGGCCGGCGCATCCGGCCTGGCTTTCGCAATTCATGGCGGTGCTCGGCAAATAAGACCAGCGAAACGGGGCTTTTGCCGGCCCCGTTTTCCGCCTATGTTTTTGAGCGTGGTGAGGGAGGAAACCATGTGCAAGCTTTTCATCAAAGCAGACCCGACACTCTGGGAAAGCCATACACGGTCGCTCAGGATCGATGGCATGGTGACCAGTGTGCGGCTTGAAAATTTCTTCTGGACGACACTGGACGAGATCGCGCGCCGCGACGGCATGAACAGCGTTCAGCTGATCGCCAAGCTTTATAATGAATCGATCGATGCCGGGCACGATCTCGGCAACTTCACCTCGTTCCTGCGGGTCTGCTGCGGGCGTTATCTTGCGCTTCAACTCTCCGGCGATATTCCGGCACGGACAGATATTCCGATTGCGGCGCTGGATGCGGACAGCATTCTCGATGCGGAGAAGGTGAATTACCACTAGGCGCGTCTTTTTTGTGCCGCGACATCCACTCCACCTCATCCCTGTGACAAGCGCAGGGATGCGGCGGCTCAGCTCTTCAGCGCCCGCGGGTCAAGCGCATCACGCACGGCGTCGCCGATGTAGTTGACGCTCAGGACCGTCAGTGAAATCGCCAGCCCCGGCCACAACACACGCGAGGGCGTTAATTGCAGGAAGTTGGCACCATCGAACAATAGCCGCCCCCAGGTCGGGAAATCGGACGGGAAACCGAGGCCGAGGAAGGATAGCGCCGATTCCGTGATGATCGCGGCGGCAATGCCGAGCGTGGCCGAGACCATGATCGAACTCAGCACATTCGGCAGGATATGCCTGATGATGATGCGATATTCGCGCATGCCGCTCGATTTCGCCGCCATGATGAATTCCTGGCTTTTGATTGTCAGCACATCACCGCGCACGATACGCGCGGTATGCATCCAGCTGGTTATCCCGATAACGAAGACGATCAGGATGAAGATACCGGTTTCCGGGCCGAAGGCGGTGCGCAGCGTATCGCGGAACAGCATCAGGATGACGAGCAGTAGCGGTAAAAGCGGCAGGGCCAGGAAGAGGTCTGTCAACCGCATCAGCGGCCCATCGAGCCTGCGGAAATAACCTGATAGCACGCCCACCAGCGTGCCGAGAAACAGCGCCAGCAGCATGGCGGTGATGCCGACAGCAAGCGAGATGCGCCCGCCGGCCAGAACCTGCGCCAGCATGTCTTTGCCGAGATTATCAGTGCCAAAGGGATGTGCCAGCGACGGCCACTGGTTGCGCGCCTTCACGTTGAGGGCGTTGGGCGCAACGGTGTGGATATAGGGGCCGACATAGACCGCAAGCAGGATGAAGGTGAAGACGAAAAGCCCCGCCACGCCGCCCTTGTGGACGCGAAACTGTTTCCAGATATCGGCAAGGGCGGATTGTGTGGGTGTGGCTGCAACCGTCGGCGCTGCGATGGTGGCGTCAGTCATAGCGGATCCTCGGGTCGAGAATGCCGTACAACACGTCGGCAATCAGGTTGAAGAGCACGATCAGCACCGCGAAGATGAAGGTCAGCGTCTGCACCAGCGGAATGTCCGCGCCCTGAACGGCCGTTATCAGCAATTGACCAAGCCCGTTCACGCGGAAAATCTGTTCGGTGATGATCGCGCCGGAAAAGATCGTCGGTACACCGAGCGCGATGACGGTCACGACAGGGATCAGGCTGTTGCGCAGAACGTGAACCAGCAGAACGGACTTTTCCTTCACGCCCTTGGCACGCGCGGTACGCACATAATCCTGATGCAGATTGTCGAGCATGGAGGCGCGCACGAAACGGCTGATCTGTGAGACGTTGTAGAGCGTCAATACCAGAACCGGCAGGAACATCTGTTTCACCTGCGCCACAAAACTCGCCCAGTCCCTGACCTGCAGATTGGTGTCGTAGACGGAAGGGAACCATTGCAGATACGAGCTGAAGATGACGACCAGTAGCACGCCGGTGAAGAAGGTCGGGACAGAATAACCGACCATGGAGATGAAGGTGCCGATCTGATCGAAGATCGAATATTGCTTATAGGCGGAGATGACGCCGATCGGGATCGCCAGAAGCGCGCCGAAGAGATAGGCGAGGCCGACGACCCAGAGCGTCTGCGGCATGCGTTGAATGACGAGATCGACCACCGGGCTGCGTGTCGCCCACGAGAGGATCCGCGTGCGGCTGCCATCGCCAATCTGCCAGCCGGTCAACTTTTCCAGGAGGTTCAGCGGTTCGTTGATGAAGAATTGCTGCAGCCACATCAGGTAACGGATGAAGAAGGGTTGGTTAAGGCCAAGCGAGGCGCGGATCTGCTCGCGCACCTCTGGCGGGATGGTAAGCGGCAGGTCGCCGGTCGGGTCGTTGGGCGCCAGATCAAGCAGCGCGAAGATGACGAAGCTGATGACGAGCAACGTCGGTACGGCAAAGGCGAGCCGTCTGAGCGTAAAGGTAAACATCTGAAACTCTCCAGACCCAGAGCGCGGCAGGGCGAAAATTGGGAGTGTCTTCGCCGTGACGCTGCAAATGTGTCCTCAGATCATGGTCCAGGGCATGCAGAAGGCCGGCCCCATTTGGGAGCCGGCGCATCTGCGTGTTATTTCTTGCGGGACCAGTCCGCGACGTTCCAGAGTTCCGAATCCCAGGCATTCATGCGAACGCCTTCCAGCGTCAGCGAATGCGAGGAGACGCTGCCGCGGTGGATGAGCGGAATATGCGCGCCTTCTTCGGTCAGCATGTCATTCAGCTGCTTGGCGATTTCCCCGCGCTTGGCGAAATCTGTCGTCCTGGACAGGACACCCACCAGCTTGTCGAATTCCGGGTTGCAATAACGCGGAACATTCTGTCCCTGCCAGCCATTAGAGGGGGCGGGAATCTTGTCGCACAGCCATTCCGCCAGATATTTTTCCGGGTCGGTTCCGTCGAAGTTGTTGGTGTACATTTCAACGTCGGCATAAAACTTCTGGAACGTGTCCGGGCTTGCCGGATCGCCGCCGAAGAAAACCGAGGCGCTGACATTGCGCAGTTCAGCCGCAACGCCGATCTGCGACCACATGTCCTTCACCAGTTCTTGCGCCGCCTGGCGAACGGAGTTGGTGGAGGTCTGGTAGAGGAAGGAAAGCTTCACGCCGTTCTTGGCGCGGATGCCATCGGCACCTTTGACCCAACCTGCATCGTCCAGCAGCTTGTTCGCGCCTTCGAGATCCTGTTTCAGGCACCAGCTATCATTTTTGGTGGAAGCGACAGCTTCCGGGGCCGGCACGATGTTGCAGGTCGGTTTGCCTGCTTCGCCATAACCTGCTTCATCGATGATGTCGCGATCGATCGCGAGCGAGAGGGCGCGACGGACGGCCGGGTCGGACAGGGCTGGATGGGGACCGGCTTCCTTGGTGGAGCGCTTGTCTCCCAGAGCGGGATCGGGGTTATACCAATTGAGGTTGATGCGCTCGACCTGGGTGCCGAAGGCGGTTTCCAGCTTGCCCTTGCCGGCGGCGACCATGGTGGCCAGAATTTCCGGCTCCACCTGCATGTTCCAGGCATAATCGAATTCGCCCGTCTCAAGCACGGCGCGCGCAGCGGAGGCGGCGTCACCGCCGCCCTTCAGCGTGGCGGTCGCAAAGGCAGGCTTGGACGGATCGCGGTAATTGGGATTGGCGACGTAGCTGATAACGTCGTTCGGCTTGAAATCCTTTACCATGAAAGGCCCGGTGCCGATGGGACCGAAATTGGCGGAGGTGCAGCCGGGGGCGGCAGCACCGAGGCAATTTTCAAACTGCTTCTTCTGGATGACCGGCGATTGCGCGCCCACGAAGGCGGAGTAAGGATAGGGCTTCGGTTCGGTGAAGCTGACCTTGACGGTGTGGGGATCGATCGCCTCGACGTTTTTCACGCCTTCATATTGCGCCGCCTGCGCGCAGCCGCCATCCGGTGCTTTGCAATATTTCCAGGTGAAAATCACGTCCTCAGCGGTCAGTGGCGTGCCGTCCGACCATTTGACGTCGCTTTTCAGCTTCCACGTCATGCTGAGCAGATCCTTTGCGACGCCGCCATTTTCGACCGTCGGAATCTCGCTCACCAGCGTCGGCACCAGCTCGCCCTTTTCGTCATAGCGCGCGAGCGGCTCGATGACCATGGACGAGCTGTAGACTTCCTTCGTTCCAGCGGAAAGATAAGGGTTAAGTGTCGATACGGCCTGCCAGAACAGGATCTTCAGTTCGCCGTCACTGCCGCGCTCGGCATGGGCGACAGACCCCGCCAAGGCCATCGCTGCCACCGTGCTGGCAAAGAGAATGCTGCGTTTCTTCATGGTGATTTTTCCCCTTTTTGGATTTTATCTGTTCGAATGTTTGACGCTTTTCCCGTCGTCATGTGCAAAGTCTGTTATTATAAGTATTTGACTTTACTGAGGAATAATCCTCCATTTCAGGTGATGCTATTGTAGTTTTTCTGAAAATCAAGCGCAAAAGTCGCATTGGTGAACAAAATTTGAGCCGCTTGCCATTCGGCCTATTTTTCACTCATCTATCAAGATTCATGCTTGCAAAAGCGGAAATTCCAAACGCAATATGTCGTCCGACAACCCGGCGGGGAACTAAAAAGGGAATAAAGAGAATGCCGATATTGAACCGTGTGGCTGAAATGCAGGAAGACGTTGCCGGCTGGAGGCGTCACCTGCATGAGCACCCGGAACTGCTTTATGATGTCTTCGAAACGTCGAAATTCGTGGCGGAAAAACTGACGTCCTTCGGCTGCGACGTTGTCGAGACCGGTATCGGCAAGACCGGCGTGGTCGGCATCATCAAGGGCCGGCACGGGGATGGCCCGACCATCGGTTTCCGCTCCGATATGGATGCGCTGCCGATCCTCGAGACCAGCGGTAAGCCATGGGCTTCGAAGACGCCGGGCAAGGCTCATTCCTGCGGCCATGACGGGCACACCGCCATGCTTTTAGGCGCGGCGCAATATCTGGCGGAGACCCGCAATTTCAAGGGTTCCGTCGCGGTCATTTTCCAGCCGGCCGAAGAGGGCGGGGCAGGGGCGCTTGCCATGCTCAATGACGGCATGATGGAGAAATTCGGCATTTCGCAGGTCTATGGCATGCATAACGAGCCGGGCATCCCGGTCGGCCAATTCGCCATCCGCAAGGGCTCGACAATGGCGGCGGCGGATAGTTTCGAGATCGTCATCACCGGCAAGGGCAGCCATGCGGCCGCTCCGCATCTCTCCGTCGACCCGGTGCTGACCTCGGCCTATATCATCATCGCCCTGCAATCCATCGTCTCTCGCGAGACGGACCCGTTGAAGTCGCTGGTCGTCACCGTCGCCACCACCCATGGCGGCACGGCCTCCAACGTCATCCCCGGTTCCGTGACGCTGACGGGCACGGTGCGCACGCTTTTGCCGGAAACCCGCGATTTCGCCGAAAAGCGACTGAAGGAAGTCGCGACAGCCACCGCCATGGCGCATGGCGCGACGGCCGAGGTGAAATATGACCGCGGTTATCCCGTAACCTTCAACCACGCAGACGAAACCGAATTTGCGACCGGCGTGGCGATGGGCGTGGCCGGGGTCAATGCCGTCAACACCAATCCCAACCCGCATATGGGGGCGGAGGATTTCTCCTACATGCTGGAAGCGCGCCCCGGCGCCTTCATCTTCATCGGTAACGGCGATACCGCCGGCCTGCACAATGCGGCTTACGATTTCAACGATGATGCACTGCCTTATGGCATCAGCTACTGGGTTTCGATGGCCGAAACCGCACTTGCTGCATAAGACATCCGGCGGCCTTCATGGCCGCCTTCTGCTTTTCAGGAGAACGGCATGCTTTTGGCGGCAACTTCAATGGAACAGACCGGCGGTTCGGTAAGCCCGGTTCTGTCGGTTCAGAATCTCACCACCTCCTTCCGCGTTGATAGCGGCTGGAAATCCGTCGTCCGCAACATGAGTTTCGAGATCGCGCCGCGCGAGACGGTGGCGATCGTCGGTGAAAGCGGCTCGGGTAAAAGCGTCACGTCACTGTCCATCATGCGGCTGCTCGATAAAAAGACGAGCCGCATCGAAGGCAAGGTCATGCTCGGCGGGCGCGACCTGCTGGCGCTGCCGGAAGAGGAGATGCGCAAGGTTCGCGGCAAGGACATTTCGATGATCTTCCAGGAACCGATGACCAGCCTCAACCCAATCTTCCCGATCGGCAAACAGATTGCGGAAGCGCTGACCGTGCATCAGGATATCTCGTCATCCGCGGCGAGAGCCGAGGTTATCCGTCTTCTGGAAAAGGTCCGCATTCCCAATGCGGCGAACCGTTTCGACGATTATCCGCACCAGTTTTCCGGCGGCATGCGCCAGCGCGTGATGATCGCCATGGCGCTCGCCTCCAAACCGAAACTGCTGATCGCCGATGAGCCGACGACCGCGCTTGATGTGACCATTCAGGGCCAGATTCTCGACCTCATCAAGCAATTGCAGGAAGAGGAGGGCATGTCGGTCCTGTTCATCACCCATGATATGGGTGTGGTGGCGGAAGTGGCGGATCGTACCATTGTCATGTTCCGTGGCGATGTGGTGGAAACCGGCACGACCGCCGACATCTTCCATCGCGGCCACCATCCTTACACGCGCGCTCTGCTTTCGGCGGTGCCGAAATTGGGTTCGATGAGATCGCGAGTGCTGCCCGCCCGTTTTCCCATCATCGATATCAAGACCGGCGAGAGCCAGCCGGTGGTGGAGACGAAGGACACGGTGTCCGGCGGCAAGACGCCCATTCTTTCGGTCAGGGATCTGACGACGCGCTTCGATATCCGCTCCGGCCTGTTCGGCCGCAAATCCGGCGCCGTGCATGCGGTGGAGAAGGTCTCCTTTGATCTCGCAGAGGGTGAAACCCTATCTCTTGTCGGGGAATCGGGTTGCGGCAAGTCCACCACGGGCCGGTCGATCACCCGGCTGATCGAGCCGACATCGGGCAATGTCACGCTTGACGGTTACGAGGTGCTGAAACTCGACCGGACGACGTTGCGCACCATGCGCCGCAGCGTGCAGATGATCTTCCAGGACCCCTTCGCCTCGCTCGATCCGCGCATGAGCATCGGCACGGCAATCATGGAGCCCTTCATCGAGCACCGGCTCGGAGCCAAGCCGCAGGCGCGCGAAAAGGCGGCAGACCTGATGGAAAAGGTGGGCCTCAGCCCGGATATGATGAAGCGTTTCCCGCATGAATTTTCCGGTGGCCAACGCCAGCGCATCGCCATTGCCCGCTCGCTGATGCTCGATCCCAAGGTCATCGTTGCCGACGAGGCGGTGTCGGCGCTGGATGTCTCGATCAAGGCGCAGGTCTGCAACCTGCTGCTCGACCTGCAACAGAGCCTCAACCTCGCCTTCCTGTTCATCTCCCATGACATGGCGGTCGTCGAACGCGTCAGCCACCGGGTGGCAGTGATGTATCTCGGCGAGATCGTCGAGATCGGTCCGCGCGCCGCGGTGTTCGACAATCCGCAGCACCCCTATACGAAAAAACTCATGTCTGCCGTTCCGGTGCCGGACCCGGCGCGGCGGCAGATACGGCGCAATATGGCCACGGACGAGATCAAAAGCCCGATCCGCCCGGTGGATTATGTGCCGCCTGAGCGGCGTTACCGGGAGGTTTCGGCGGGGCATCTGGTGCAGGAAGCGGCTTGATTGAGCGCGTGCCGAATTGAGTGATCCGTAAGGGACCGAGCGGGCGCATCTTGGTTTCTTCTCCCCGCCGGGGAGAAGGTCGCGGCAGCGGGATGAGGGGGCGAGCGTCCCGAAATCCGGAGAGGGTGCCCCTCATTCCGACCCTTCGGGCCACCTTCTCCCCGGCGGGGAGAAGAAATATGCCGCACCGCTGCGACGAAGCTTTTCGTCCTACCGAACGTTCCCTTCCGCATCCCGCCGTTTGACAGCCGACGCAAAAAAATGCCAGCAAATGCGACAAGCATAATTCTCAGAGGGCGGCGGCATGGCCAGACGAAACGACGCACATGGACGGCTGGATGATGCGGCCCGCGCCGGCTGGCTTTATTATGTCGCCGGCCGCACGCAGGATGAGATTGCCGCTGCCATGAGTATTTCCCGGCAATCGGCACAGCGGCTGGTGTCGCTCGCCGTCGCGGAGCATCTCATCAAGATGCGGCTCGATCACCCCATTGCCGCCTGTCTCGAAAAGGCTGAGCGACTCAGGCAAAAATTTGACCTCAAATATATCGAGGTGGTGCCGAGCGATCCGGCCGGCGTTTCCTCCACCGTCGGTATCGCCGAGGCGGGCGCGGCGGAAATCGAGCGCTGGCTGAAAAATGCCGATCCCATCGTGCTCGCCATCGGCACCGGCCGTACCTTGAAGGCCGCCGTGGACCAGTTGCCGCCGATGGAGTGCCCGCAGCATCGCATCGTCTCACTCACCGGCAATATCGGGCCGGACGGTTCTGCCGCCTATTACAACGTCATCTTCAGCATGGCCGATGCCATCAAGGCGCGGCATTTCCCGATGCCGCTGCCAGTTCTGTGCTCGTCGGCGGAGGAGCGTGAATTGCTGCATGACCAGTCCATGGTGCGCTCCACGCTGGCGCTCGGCGCTGCCGCCAACGTCACCTTCGTTGGTGTCGGGGAACTCGGCGAAAATGCGCCGCTCTGCGTTGATGGTTTCCTCGGTGTCGATGAGATGAAGGCGCTGATGGCGAGCGGTGCGGTGGGTGAAATCTGCGGCTGGATATATGACGCCGAAGGTCGCATTCTCGAGCACTCCGTCAACGAGCGTGTCGCCTCCGTTCCCATCCCCTCACGGGATACCTGCACCGTCATCGGCATGGCGCAGGGCGCGCGCAAGAACGCCTCGATTCTGGCGGCGTTGAGGGGTGGCCTGTTGAACGGCCTCATCACCGACGAAGCGGCAGGCGAATATTTGCTCACACATTGAGCAAAAATTAAACACGCAAAATCAATGGCTTGGTTTTTCCCTGTGCGTCGCAGCACAGGATGTTGCTTGACATTTTTGCTCTCCGGGTGAGTAAATGCCCCAGAGCAAAGCGAATGCTCATCATTTTTCTTCTGGGAGGAAGATATGACATTGAAGACCATTTTGCTGGGCGCATGCTCGGCACTCGCCTTTACGACCCTTGCTTCCGCCGAGACGCTGACCATTGCAACCGTGAATAACGGCGACATGATCCGCATGCAGGGTCTGACCTCCGACTTCACGGCAAAGAACCCCGACATCAAGGTCGAATGGGTCACGCTCGAGGAAAACGTTCTCCGCGAGCGCGTGACGACCGATATCGCCACCAATGGCGGCCAATATGACATCATGACCATCGGCAATTACGAAGTGCCGATCTGGGCCAAGCAGGGCTGGCTGCTGCCGCTCGAAAAGCTCGGCGACAAATACGATGTGGATGACATTCTGCCGGCGATCCGTGGCGGTCTCTCCGCTGAGGGCAAGCTCTACGCGGCGCCTTTCTACGGCGAATCCGCCATGATCATGTATCGCAAGGACCTGTTTGAAAAAGCCGGCCTGAAGATGCCTGAAAAGCCGACCTGGGAATTCATCGGTGATGCGGCCCGCAAGATTACCGAGCGCAAGGCCGATATCAACGGCATGTGCCTGCGCGGCAAGGCCGGCTGGGGCGAGAACATGGCCTTCATCAGTGCGCTCACCAATTCCTTCGGTGGCCGCTGGTTCGATGAAAACTGGAAACCGCAGTTCGATCAGCCGGAATGGAAGAGCGCGCTGCAGTTCTACGTCGATCTGATGAAGGATGCCGGCCCGTCCGGTGCTTCCTCCAACGGCTTCAACGAAAACCTGACGCTGTTCCAGCAGGGCAAGTGCGGCATGTGGATCGACGCCACGGTCGCCGCTTCCTTCGTGTCCAACCCGAAGGATTCCACCGTTGCCGACAAGGTTGGTTATGCGCTCTTCCCGACGCATGGCGAGCTGAAGAACCACGGCAACTGGTTGTGGTCGTGGAACCTTGCGATCCCGAAAAGCTCGCAGAAGGCGGAAGCTGCGGAGAAATTCATCTCCTGGGCGACCAGCAAGGACTACACCACGCTCGTCGCTTCCAAGGAAGGCTGGGCAAACGTGCCTCCGGGCACCCGCACCTCGCTTTACAAGAATGCCGATTATGAAAAGGCAGCCGCCTTCGCCAAGCCGACGCTTGCCGCGATGGATGCCGCCGACATCACCAAGCCGACCGTAAAGCCTGTGCCTTATACCGGTGGACAGTTCGTGGCGATCCCTGAATTCCAGGCGCTAGGCACCACGGTTGGTCAGCTGTTCTCGGCGGTCGTTGCCGGCCAGTCCAGCGTTGACGATGCGCTTGCGGGCGCCCAGTCGACCGCGACGCGTGAAATGACGCGCGCCGGTTACATCAAGTAATCCTCCCGAAGATCGCTGTCCGGCCCCGAGTGCCGGGCAGCGAACTCTCAGGGTCGGAAGCCACTATTCGGCTTTAATGCCTTTCAAATCAAAACAAGAATGAGCCGGTTCTTCCGGATATGCCGGGCGCATGTCGTGACGCCTCGGCCCAAGGGGAGGTGAGTGCAATGGCAACACGAAACACGAGCGGCCTTGCGCGGGTCATGCTTGCGCCTTCGGTTCTGCTGCTTCTGGTGTGGATGATCGTGCCTTTGGCGATGACCCTGTGGTTTTCGTTCCAGAACTACAATCTCCTGAACCCTGCCAATGTCAGCTTTGCCGGCCTGTTCAATTACCAGTATTTCTACACCGACCCGGCCTTCTTCCAGTCGATCTGGAACACGCTGCTGATCGTCGGCGGCGTGCTGTTGATCACCGTTATCGGTGGCATCGCCATTGCGCTTCTGCTCGACAATGACATTTTCGGCCAGGGCATCGTGCGCATCATGATCATCTCGCCCTTCTTCGTCATGCCGCCTGTCGCGGCGCTGGTGTGGAAGAACATGATCATGCATCCCGGTTACGGCGTGCTTGCCGATCTCTCCCGCTTCTTCGGTTTCCAGCCGGTTGACTGGTTCGCCCAGTTTCCGCTGCTCTCCATCATCATCATCGTCGCCTGGCAATGGCTGCCCTTTGCGACACTGATCCTCTTGACCGCCCTGCAGTCGCTCGATGGCGAGCAGAAGGAAGCGGCCGAGATGGATGGCGCCAATTTCGTCAACCGCTTCATCTATCTGACCCTGCCGCATCTTGCCCGCGCCATCACCGTCGTCATTCTCATCCAGACGATCTTCCTGCTCGGCGTCTACGCGGAAATCCTCGTCACCACCAATGGCGGGCCGGGTTATGCCTCGACCAACCTTGCCTTCCTCATCTATCGCACCGCGCTTCTCGGTTACGACGTCGGCGGCGCATCGGCCGGTGGCATCATCGCCGTCGTGCTCGCCAATATCGTCGCCATCTTCCTGATGCGCGCCGTCGGCAAGAACCTCGACCGTTAAGGAGAACCGATCATGGCCCGCAAGACAACCACACGCGCAAAGATCGGCTTTTCCATCGCGGCATGGGCGGTGGCGCTTTTGCTGTTCTTCCCGATCCTTTACGCCTTCCTCACCTCACTCAAGACCGAGCCGGAGGCGATCGCCGGCTTCAGCCTTCTTCCATCGGGCACGCTTGAGAATTATGTGACGGTCCAGACCCAGCGCGATTACTTCAAGCCGTTCATGAACTCGGTTGTGCTGTCGCTCGGCTCGACGATCATCGCGCTGATCATCGCCATTCCCGCCGCCTGGGCCATGGCCTTCTCGCCGACCAAGCGCACCAAGGACATCCTGATGTGGATGCTCTCCACCAAGATGATGCCCGCCGTCGCCGTTCTTGTGCCGATCTACCTGATATTCCGCAATGCCGGCCTGCTCGATACCCGTATTGGCCTCACCGTCATGCTCACCTTCATCAACCTGCCGATCGTGGTGTGGATGCTCTACACCTACTTCCGGGAAATCCCCGGCGAGATTCTGGAGGCAGCCCGCATGGATGGCGCATCCTTGTGGAACGAGATCGTCCATGTACTGACGCCAATGGCGGTTCCGGGCATTGCCTCGACGCTGCTTTTGAACGTCATCCTCGCCTGGAACGAATCCTTCTGGACTATCCGGCTGACGACCACCAATGCCGCGCCGCTGACCGCCTTCATCGCCTCCTTCTCAAGCCCGCAGGGGCTGTTCTGGGCAAAACTTTCGGCCGCCTCGATGATGGCGATCGCCCCCATTCTCGTCATCGGCTGGTTCTCGCAGAAACAACTCGTGCGTGGCCTGACCTTTGGCGCCGTGAAATAAGGAACGACAAACATGGGCAGCATTTCCCTTCAGAACGTGTCCAAGCTCTTCGGTGAGGCGAAAGTCATCCCGTCGATCGATCTCGATATCAACGACGGCGAGTTCGTCGTCTTCGTCGGTCCCTCCGGCTGCGGCAAGTCCACGCTGCTGCGGCTGATTGCCGGGCTGGAGGACGTCTCCGGCGGCAAGATCGTCATCGACGGCAATGACGCCACCGAAAAGGCCCCGGCCGAGCGTGGCCTTGCCATGGTGTTCCAGTCCTATGCGCTTTATCCGCATATGAGTGTCAGGAACAACATCGCCTTCCCGCTGAAGATGGCCAAGCTCGACAAGGCGGTGATCGATAAAAAGGTCGAGGATGCCGCCCGGGTGCTGAACCTCACCGATTATCTCGAACGCCGGCCCTCGCAGCTCTCTGGCGGCCAGCGCCAGCGTGTCGCCATCGGCCGCGCCATCGTGCGCGAACCGAAAGCCTTTCTGTTCGATGAGCCGCTCTCCAACCTCGATGCGGCCTTGCGCGGCACCATGCGGCTGGAAATCTCCGAACTGCACAACACGCTGAAGACGACGATGATCTACGTCACCCACGATCAGGTCGAGGCCATGACCATGGCCGACAAGATCGTGGTCCTCAACCGCGGCAATATCGAGCAGGTCGGTTCGCCAATGGAGCTTTACCGCACCCCCGCCAATCTCTTCGTCGCCGGCTTCATCGGCTCACCGCGCATGAACCTGGTGACCGGCGACTTCGCCCGCAGCAAGAACGCTACCACCGCCGGCGTGCGGCCCGAGCATCTGGTGCTGTCGAAGGAGAGCGGCCTGTGGCAGGGCAAGGTCACGGTTGCCGAACATCTCGGCTCCGATACCTTCCTGCACCTCGAGGTATCAGGCATCGGCCCGATCACCGCCAGAACCGATGGCGAGTTCGAATGCAAACACGGCGATACCGTCTTCATCACCCCAGATGACAGCAAAATCCACAGGTTCGATGACAAGGGGTTGGCGATCTAGGAGGTGGCAACTCCGAAAGCTCTGCTGCCTGGCTGCCTTCTGGCGGCGGGCGGTGCTCCGACAGGCCGATTGCCCGGCAACAGGGCGATCGGCACGACCAACGTTTCCCCTTCAAGGATCGTGACATGACATGCAAACTCTCCCTCGCAACGCTTGCAGAAGCCAGAAAGACGGCGGCGGTTCCGGCCTATTCCCGCGCCGATCTGTCCGCCGGCATCGTGCATTTCGGCGTTGGCAATTTCCACCGCGCCCATCAGGCGGTCTATCTGGATGACCTGTTCAACACCGGTGCGGACCATGACTTCGCCATCATCGGTGCCGGTGTCCTTCCCTCCGATGCCACGATGCGCGAAAAGCTTGCTGCACAGGATTTTCTGACCACTGTCGTGGAGCAGGACAATAACCGCACCGGCGCGCGCGTTACCGGGCCGATGATCGACATATTGCCGGTCGGTGATATCAAGGCCACTATCGACACGCTTGCCGATCCGAAAATCCGCATCGTCTCGATGACGATTACCGAAGGCGGTTATTTCATCGATGCCTCCGGTTCCTTCAATCCGCAGCATCCGGCCATTGCCGAAGACGGCAAGAACCCGTCCGCGCCGAAAACCGTGTTCGGCTTCATCGTTGCAGGGCTGAAGGCGCGGCGTGACAGGGGCCTGCAGCCCTTCACCGTCATGTCCTGCGACAACATCCCCCATAATGGCAAGGTCACCAAAAACGCTGTGGTTGGGCTGGCAGCACTCTCCGATCCGGCCTTCGCCAACTGGATTAGCGAAAACGTGGCCTTCCCGAATTCCATGGTTGACCGTATCACCCCCGCTACCGGCGAGCGCGAACGCAATATCGCCCGCGACGATTTCGGCACTGAGGACAATTGGCCGGTCTTCTGCGAAGAGTTCAAGCAATGGGTGATGGAAGATAATTTCCCCGCCGGTCGCCCGGCGCTGGAGAAGGCGGGCGTGCAGTTCGTGCAGGATGTCGCGCCTTATGAGCACATGAAAATCCGCATCCTCAATGGCGGCCATGCGGCAATCGCCTATCCGGCGGCACTGCTCGACATCCACTTTGTCCATGAGGCGATGGAGCATCCGCTGATCCGGGCGTTTCTCGCAAAGCTGGAAAAGGACGAAATCATCCCGGTCATTCCGCCGGTGCCTGATACCAATCTCAACGACTATTTCGCGCTGATCGAGCGGCGTTTCCTGAACCCGAAGATTGGGGACACCATTCCGCGCCTGGCGCAGGATGGCTCCAACCGCCAGCCGAAATTCATCCTGCCTTCCACTGCTGACCGGCTGTCGCGCGGCGAGGATATCATCGGCCTTTCGCTGGTTTCGGCGCTGTGGTGCCGTTATTTCTACGGCACGTCGGACAGCGGCAAAGAGATCACCTTCAACGATGCCAGCGCCGAGCGCCTGCAGGCGGCGGCCATCAAGGCCAAGGACGATCCGATGGCCTTCCTCGCGCTAGACGATATTTTCGGGGCAGTTGCCGAATCGGCGCTTTTCCGTAAACGCTTCGCCCATGCATTGAAGACGCTGTGGCAAGAAGGCACTGCGAAGACCTTGCAGCTTTATCTGGATGACAAGCTGGCTGAAAAGTGACCATGAGATGGAAGACGAGACCGGGCCTCTGCTGATTTTCGACTGCGACGGCGTTCTCGTCGATAGCGAGCCGGTTTCGATTGCGGTGCTTCTCGACATGCTCTCCCATCTCGGCGTGACGATGGGAGAGGAGGAAGCCTATGAGCGCTTTCTCGGCCGCAGCGTCGCCAGCATGACGGCGACTTTGTTCGAGGATTATGGTGTCGAAACCGACATCGATTTTCTCGACCATATGCGGGCGACGCTGTTCGAGCGCTTCCGCACCGAGTTGAAGCCGATCGACGGTATTGCCGAGACGCTGGACCGGCTTCTGCCGCTGAAACGCTGTGTCGCGTCATCCAGCCAGCCGGAGCGCATCCGTTATTCGCTGGGGCTGACGAGCCTGATCGACAAATTTGAACCACATGTCTTTAGCGCCACCATGGTGAAGAACGGCAAGCCGGCCCCCGATCTCTTCCTGCATGCGGCGCGCGCCATGGGCGTCGAGCCGCGTCACTGTATCGTGATCGAGGACAGCCCGGCCGGCATTGCCGCCGCAAAGGCGGCGGGCATGGGCGTTTTTGCCTTCACCGGCGGGTCGCACGCGCGCTTTCCCGCATTCCGTGAAAAGATCGCCGGTCTCGCGGCAGACGCCGTGTTTGACGCCATGCCGGATTTGGTCCAACTTGTCGGCAGCTATGTGGGGAGGGGCGGTTTTGACGGCCAGGTGGAACGTGACGCAGGTTGAACCTGATCTTGCCCGTCGCCGCCAGGTCGTTGCGCCAGGGATGGAATTGCAGTCTTGATGCGTCAAAATCTCGTCGCTGTCGATGTCGGTACGGCGAGCGCCCGGGCCGGGATTTTCGATCCGGCTGGCCGGCTGCTCGCGCGCTCCACCCATCCCATCCTCATGCAGCGGCCGCGTGAAAACCACGCCGAGCACGATTCCACCGACATCTGGAATGCCGTCTGCATTGCCGTGAAGGCGGCCCTTGCCGATGCCGGCGTCCTGCCGCAAAGCATTGCCGCCATTGGCTTCGATGCCACCTGCTCACTCGTCATCCGCGATGGAGAGGGTGAGCCGGTTTCGGTTTCCACGACCGGTGAAGACCGCTTCGATACCATCGTCTGGCTCGACCACCGCGCCATCAGCGAGGCCGACCGGCTGACGGCATCGGGCCATCGGGTGCTCGATTTCGCCGGCAACAGCGTCTCGCCGGAAATGCAGATGCCGAAGCTGATGTGGCTGAAGGCGCATATGCCGGAGAGCTGGGAGCGCATGTCCTTCGCCTTCGATCTTGCGGATTTCCTCACCTGGAAGGCGACCGGCTCGGCACAGCGCTCCAATTGCACGCAGACGGCGAAATGGAACTTCCTGGCGCAGGAAAATCCCGGCTGGCAGGCGGATTATCTGGCGTTTGCCGGACTTGCCGACCTGAAGGAACGGGCAGGCCTGCCCGAAACCACAGTCATGCCGGGGTGTGCCATCGGCCCGCTTTCGCCGGAGGCTGCTGCCGAACTCGGTCTCGACACCGGCTGCCAGGTGGCGGCGGGCATGATCGATGCCTATGCCGGCACGCTCGGTGCCCTGGGCGGATGCCTTGCCGAGGATGTCGGCAAACATGTTGCGCTGATAGCCGGCACGTCGAGCTGCCTTGTCGCCATGTCCGCGCAGCCGATGCCGGGCCGCAGCCTGTGGGGCCCCTATTGGCAGGCGGTGCTGCCCGGCCACTGGCTGGTGGAAGGCGGGCAATCGGCCACCGGCGCGTTGCTCGATCATATCGTGCGCATGCATGCGGCGGGTGGCGAGCCGGATACGGCTTTGCATGCCCGCATCGTTGCGCGCGTCACCGAGTTGCGCGAACTGGAGGGTGAGGCCTTTGCGGACCGGCTGCATGTTCTGCCGGATTTCCACGGCAACCGTTCACCGCTTGCCGATCCGCATGCGGTCGGCGTCATCAGCGGGCTGACGCTCGATACTTCCTTCGACAGCCTCTGCCGTCTTTATTGGCGTACCGCGGTCGCGATCGCGCTCGGCGCACGCCATGTGCTCGATGCCATGGAGCGTTTCGGTTATGCGGTGGAAACGCTGCATGTTACCGGCGGGCATGTGAAGAACCCGCTATTGATGGAGCTTTACGCCGATGTGACGTGCAAACGTATCGTGGTTCCCGCCACCGCTGACGCGGTGCTGCTCGGCACGGCGATGACGGCGGCGACGGCCGGCGGCGTGCATGCGAGCCTCGCGGCGGCAGGGGCCGCCATGTATCCGGGCAATGCGGAAATCTCGGGCAATCCGGCGCTGACGGCGCATTACGAGCGGGATTATCGCCGTTTCCTCGCCATGTACCGGCATCGCCAGGAACTGGAAAGTCTTTGATTTATCAGGATGGAACGACGGCTGACGGGTGCCGCTCGATCCATATCGACGCTGCTACACGCCTTGCCGGTCAGCTGCGCAGTGAGCGCTTCAGGGCTGCGAGGTTTTTTGCCCGGGCCCTGCCGGCGTCGTCCGCCCCGGCGCTCAGCGCGCAGAGGGTGAATTCCAGCAGGGAGACCAGTTGCAGCAGGCCCTGGCCGCTATTCTGGCTCTGCGGCATGGCAAGACAGAGATCGACGCTTTCCGGTCCCCATTCGTAAAAACGGGTGGTGATCAAAAGTGTCCTGTAGCCGCCCTTGCGGGCCATGGCCGACAGGCGCTGCAGGGGCAGGAGGTCGCCGCCGCAATCCATGATGACGAGCAGGGTGCGCGCGGGATCGAAATCCCACAGGGCGACATAGGCCGCATTGTCGCTGCCGAGGTAATGAATATGGCTCCGGCACTCCAGCAGCCGCCCGTAAAAATGCCTGCTGGCATCGAGGCCTTCCGGAGAGGTCGCCAGAAAGACATCGCCCGCGGCGGTGATCTCGTTCATGGCAAGACGCCAGATCGTCTGGGTGGTCATGTCGAAGGCGGTCTGGATGGCTTGGATCTGCTGCGACAGAAGCTGTGAGAACGGGTTGGAGTGCCGTTCGCCACCTTCGGTCGGCATGGGCTCGTCTGCGCCGACGGTTTCTTCCGCGTGGCGCAGGTCGGCACGGATATCGCTGAATTGCCGGTATCCCAGAGAACGCAGGAACCGGCCGACCGTCATCGGGCTGAGGCTGAGCTTGGCGGCCAGCGTCTGTGCCGTTTCGAACGGCAACTCATCCAGATGCTCGATCAGATATTTGGCAATCTTGCGCTCTGAAGGGGTGCCTGCCTTCATGGCGCGCGTAAGATTCAACAACAGCTTTTCCACCAACGCCTCGTTTATTTTATAGTTATTGAACGATGATGCATTCGCGCGCCCGTGAAAGCGTGCGAACCGCGATTTGACGGTGGGGGCGAGCTTTCCCGGCCATGTCCTCCACCGGACCGGAATGCGAATTATAGTAGATGGATTATTATATTTTAGGGCTACCTTTTATTCAAGGGAAATTCCATCTGCGGTTTAATTCCCAACAGCTTGGGTCTTTGCGCCCCGCCTTGCGGAGCGGGCGGTCAGCGCCTATCTCGTTGAGGAGAGAGTTTCAACGCCAGAGGCGTCAAGGGAGTTCCGAATGATATTTGATGCGGCGCGGCTGGCATTTCACAATCTCTTTGCTACCGAGACCCGGTCGGTATTCTGGAAGGTGCTGGGGCTGACGTTGCTGGTGCTGGCGGCGCTGTGGTTCGCGATCCGCTCCATCTTTATCTATTTCGCCCTGCCATGGGTGGATACGCTGATCCCCGGCGTGCCTGACTGGGCCGGCTGGCTGACCTTTGTTTTTGCCATTTTCGCCGGCATCGGGCTTGCCTTGGCGCTGGCGTTGCTCATCTCGCCGGTCACGGCGGTCATCGCCGGCCTGTTTCTCGATGATGTCGCCGAAGTGGTGGAAAAGAAGACCTATCCGGATGATCCGCCCGGCAAGGCAATGCCGATCAGCGAAGCCGTGCTGTCATCGATCAAGTTTTTCGGCGTGGTCATTGCCGGCAACCTCGTCGCACTTTTGCTGCTCCTGGTGCCGGGCGTCAATCTCATCGCGTTTTTTCTGGTGAATGGTTATCTGCTCGGCCGGGAGTTCTTCGAGTTCGCGGCCATGCGTTTCCGCTCGCCCGCTGACGCCCGGTTGTTCCGGGTGAAGCACCGCACCACGGTGTTCATGGCCGGGCTGGTGATTGCGGCATTCCTGGCGGTGCCGTTCCTCAATCTGCTGACGCCGCTTTTTGCCGCCTCGATGATGGTGCATCTGCACAAGGCCGTCAGCCGGCGCGATCCCTCATTCGCCGCTGGCCGCACCGAACAACTGCGCGGGTAATTCCACCAGCGGTGCGGGAATATCGAAGGTCTTTTCCGGCGACTTGCAGATATCGGCAATCACGCAGCGCTCGCATTCCGGCTTGCGCGCCTTGCAGCAATAACGCCCGTGCAGGATCAGCCAGTGATGCGCATGGAACAGATATTGTTCGGGAATGATGCGGATCAGCCGGTCTTCAACCTCGTCAGGGGTTTTGCCCGGCGCAAGACAGAGCCGGTTGGCTATACGAAATACATGCGTGTCCACCGCAAGCGTGGGCACGCCGAAGGCCATCGACATCACCACATTGGCCGTCTTGCGGCCCACCCCCGGCAACGTTACCAGTTCCTCGCGGGTTTTCGGCACTTCTCCGCCGAAATTGTCGATTAGCATCTGCGACAGCGCGATGACGTTTTTCGCCTTGTTGCGATAAAGGCCGATGGTCTTGATATGGCCGATCAGTTCTTCCTCGCCGAGCGCCAGCATCTTTTCGGGCGTATCTGCCACCTTGAAAAGCGCCCTTGTGGCCCGGTTTACCCCCACATCGGTCGCCTGGGCGGAAAGCGCTACTGCTACCAACAGGGTGAAGGGATTGGTGTGTTCCAGCTCGCCTTTCGGCTCCGGCCGCTGAATGGAGAAACGGCGGAAGATTTCGGTGAGTTCGTCCTTCGAATAGATCGTCTTCACGCGCATCGGCTTGCGGGTGGATGTCGTATTTGACTTTTTCAAGGTTTGGGTGCTGGATCGTTTTTTGGCGACTGTCATGAACTATCTATAGCCAGCCCGCCCGAAGGAAATCAACGTGGATACGCTCAACGATCAGCCGATTTTCGCGGCGGAACTTGTTCCGCATCGTTCGCTTGGCAGAAGAGGTTTCCGGCTGCTTCTCATCCTGTCCGCATTTGCCTGCCTCATCTATGGCGGCTTTTTCCTCGCCACCGGAGCCTGGCCGGTCGGCCTGTTTTTCGGGGTGGATTTCCTGCTGCTTTATATCGCCTTCCGCGCCAATTACCGGGCGGCGAAAGCGCGGGAGGAGGTCAGCGTGTCACGCACCAACCTGTCGATCCGCAAATTTTCTCCCGCCGGGCGCATGGTGGAATATCGCTTCAATCCGTTCTGGGCGCGCTTCCGGGTGAGGCGGCATGACGAGATCGGTATCGTTTCCATGCATGTAACGGGCGAGGGACGGGCGACCGATATCGGCTCGTTCCTCAATCCGGATGATAGGGAAAGCTTTGCGAAGGCCTTCGGCGGCGCGCTTGCGACTGTGCGGCGGAGGATGTGAGCGGATAATCGCGCTCTCCCTCCATCATTCCGGCTTGAGGCCTGTATGACGGCAGAAGCGGAGCATGGCGCAAGAAACGGGTGGAGACTGGCGCGCTTTAATGGTTTTCTCTTCCCCGTTAGGAGAAATGCGATGAACGCCAACATAATGCTGAACGAAGACATCACCCCCATCGGCTCCGATTACGAGACGGTGCGCGGGGTTATCGAGCTTTTGACGCTGGATTATCGCGATCAACCCTCCCTCGAAGCCATCGCCGCAGAACTCGGCCAGTCGCCGACGCAATTGCAGAAGACCTTTACCCGCTGGGCCGGCCTTTCGCCCAAGGCCTTCCTGCAGGCCGTGACGCTCGATCACGCCAAGCGGCTGCTGCGCGAAGAGGACCTGCCGCTGCTTGAAACATCGATCGAGGTCGGCATGTCCGGCCCGGGCCGCCTGCATGATCTGTTCGTCACCCATGAGGCCATGTCGCCCGGCGAATGGAAGGCGAAAGGCGGCGGGCTGACGATCCGTTATGGCTTTCACGCCTCGCCTTTCGGGCTTGCACTGGTCATGATCACCGATCGTGGTCTTGCCGGCTGCGCCTTTGCCGATCCGGGCGAGGAAAGAGCCTGTTTCGAGGATATGGCCGGCCGCTGGCCGAATGCGGATTATGTCGAGGATCGCGAAGCGACCGCGGCCTATGCCGCGCGCATCTTCGAACCGTCGCTGTGGACAGAGGACAAGCCGTTGCGCGTGGTTTTGCTCGGTACGGATTTTCAGGTGCGCGTCTGGGAAAGCCTGCTGAAAATCCCGATGGGCCGCGCCGTCACCTATTCGCACATCGCCTGCGATATCGGCCAGCCCACCGCATCCCGAGCCGTAGGTGCCGCGGTTGGGGCAAACCCGGTCTCGTTCGTTGTTCCGTGCCACCGCGCCGTCGGCAAAAGCGGTGCGTTGACTGGATATCACTGGGGCCTGACCCGCAAGCGGGCGATGCTGGGATGGGAAACGGGGAAGGCTTGATTGGGTCTTAATTGTCTTTGCCGATCTCCTTGGGATCGGCTATTCTTGGCCCATGAAAAGCACGATTGAACTTCCCGACGATATTAAACACCGGCTGGATATCTTGGCTGAGCGCTCGAATTCGACACCAAGCCGCATCATAGAAGATGCGCTTTCACATGGACGTTCTCTGGCCTGGCAAGAGAAATGGACGAGCGGCGTGAGGGCAGGATTGGCAGAGGCCGATGCAGGGGAGTTTGTTACTGAAGAAGAGATCAACGTCGTTCTGAATAAATATGCCAAGGTCTGAAACGCGTGCGGTTGATTTGGACGCGCCGTTATCTCCGGGAACTTGATGCCATAGGCGACTATATTGCCGAACGTAATCCGCGCGCGGCAGCAAAAGTCGTTAGAGTAATTCACCAGACGACGGCACGTCTTTTATCCGATAATCCTCA
The DNA here is from genome assembly GCF_005221325.1 of Agrobacterium tumefaciens. Taxonomy (NCBI): domain Bacteria; kingdom Pseudomonadati; phylum Pseudomonadota; class Alphaproteobacteria; order Hyphomicrobiales; family Rhizobiaceae; genus Agrobacterium; species Agrobacterium tumefaciens. The sequence goes on from NZ_CP039889.1 coordinate 1,910,586, forward strand.
TCTCGGGCGCAGTGGCGAAATCGAAGGAACCAGAGAGTTGGTTATTCCTGGGCTGCCGTACATCGTCGCCTATCGCGTCACGGAGAAACAGGTCGAAATTCTGTTCGTGCAACACGCCGCCCGTGAATGGCCTGACGACGCCTAAACCAGTTCCATCAAAGCCCGCGCTGCCGCTTCGTCCGTTATCAGCGTATTACACCCGATCCGCTTGATCGTCGCGCGGATGGCGGTGGCGCGGTGGGCGCCGCCGGAGGCGAGGACGATGTGTTTGGCCTTGCGCAGCGTATCGAGATCGATCGCCATGGCGCGCTGGTTGATCGGATGATCGACGGAGCGGCCTTCGGCATCGATGAAGTTGAACATGGTGTCACAGACGCAGCCGGCATCGACGAGTTCGCGCAGGGTCTCCTTGGAGATGAAACCTTCCGACAGCGAGGTGGAATGCGGGCCGATATCGCCGCAGGAAACGATGGCAAGATCGAGCGTCTCGGCGAGATCGTAAAGCGTCGCCAGCCCGCATTTTTCGATCAGCGCCCGTTTGGTCTCGACCGAATCCACCAAAAGCGGTGCGAGGAACATGTAACATTCCGCCCCGAGCGCGCTTGCCAGCCGCCAGGTGTAATCGAGCGGGTTGGTCTGGTGCACGGCCACGATACCGCCGAGCAGTGAGACGACCTTGCAGTTTTCCCGGCGCGGCGGGCGGAAACTGGAGAGTGAGGCGGTCATGGTGCGCCCCCAGCCGACGCCGATGGTGGCGCCGTTTGGCACGACTTCGGAGAGGAACTGCCCGAGTGCGAGACCGACGGCCTTGGCGGTGCCTTCCGCGCTTGCCTTGCTTGCGGGAGATGGGCTGGCGGGAGACGAGCCGGGCGAGGGGATGATGACGGCCTCGTCCAGCCCATAGGCGGCCTCCAGCTGGCCGGCCAGCGACACGAAATCCTCGATACCCTCATTGATCCATATCTGCACTTCCGAGCGTTTCATCGCCTCATCGAGCAGGCGGATGACGGTGGAGCGGCTGATCCCCAGTTTCTCGGCGACATCCTTCTGCGTCATGCCCTGGTTATAATAGAGCCATGCCGCGCGCAGCCTCAGCGAAGCCGCTTCCGAGTAGGTCGTATGGGTCTCTCTTCTCAGTTTCGCCACGGTTTTCGCCATTCCTTATGTGCGGTCGAGTATCGCAGGCATGAAACTTATGTCAATTGCGATGCGCAAATGTCTTGACTTTCGACCGCGCCGCTTGCGATAGTCGGAGCCGGACAGAACCGTGATTTCGGCCTTGGGCGCACCCCCGGTGCGGGAACGAAAAGACGGCTGAGCAAGTTTACCAGAGATCATGAAGGATCATTCGCCATGACGTCCAAACTCGAACAACTTCGCGCCATCACCACGGTTGTTGCCGATACCGGCGACATCGAGGCGGTCGCACGCCTGAAGCCGGTGGATTGCACCACCAACCCGACCATCGTCTTGAAAGCGCTCGGCACGCCGGCCTTTGCCGATGCGGTGAAGGAAGCTGTCGCCTGGGGCAGGAAGCAGGGCGGCCAGTCCGACGCCGTTGTTGCTGCGGTTGCCGACCGTCTGGCCATTTCCGTCGGTGCAGCCCTTGCCGGTCTCGTTCCCGGCCGCGTTTCGACCGAAGTCGATGCCGACCTGTCCTTCGACACGCAGGCTTCCATCACCAAGGCACACCACATCATCGCCTCCTATAAGGAGCGCGGCATCGAGCGTGAACGCATCCTCATCAAGCTGGCCTCCACCTGGGAAGGCATCAAGGCTGCCGAAGTTCTGCAGTCCGAAGGCATTGACTGCAACCTGACGCTCCTGTTCTCGCAGGCCCAGGCGATTGCCTGCGCCGAAGCCAAGGTCTTCCTCATCTCGCCCTTCGTCGGCCGTATCCTCGACTGGTACAAGAAGTCGACCGGTGAGACCTACACCGCCGAGACCGATCCGGGCGTCGTTTCGGTGCGCAGCATCTACAATTATTACAAGGCCAATGGCATCAGCACCGTTGTCATGGGTGCGTCTTTCCGCAATGTCGGCGAAATCGAAGCGCTGGCCGGTTGCGACCGCCTCACGATCAGCCCGGCGCTGCTCGAAGAGCTGGACAAGGACAATGGCAAGCTCGAGCGCAAGCTTTCGCCTGACAATGTCAAGGCCGAGCCGCTGCAGTCGCTCGATGAAAAGGCGTTCCGCTGGGCGATGAACGAAGACGCGATGGCCACCGAGAAGCTTTCCGAAGGCATCCGCCTGTTCGCCAAGGATCTGGTGACGCTGCGCGAGATGGTCCGCAAGGAACTGACGGCCGCCGCCGCCTGACAAAAAAGGGGGAACCATCCGCGTTCCCTCTGCGTTTACGAGACATAAATCTCCAGTCAATTGAAACGCGATCGGGTCCCTGCCGGTCGCGTTTTTTTGTGCCTTTCAGGCGCTTCCCGTCACCACTTCGGAGATGCGTTTTGCCGCGTCGCGGATCAGCTGTTCACAGACCTCCCGCGTTGGGGCCTTGCCGCCAAGCGTGGTGATATAGGGGCAGGTGATGACGGCGAGTGCTGAGCCATCCAGCGTCAGAACAGGAGCGGAAATATTGCGCACGCCTGCGGTCTGCAGGCTGTCCATGGATTCAAAACCGTTGCTGCGCACCTGCCGCAGCCGCTCGGCAAGGTCTGGTGGCACGGTCTCGCCGCTGCCGCGCACCTGTTCGGTCATCATGATCTCGCGCTGCGCATCCGTCTGGAAGGCCAGAAGCACATGGCCGGAGCCGGTGTGGAACAGGCTCATCTGCGCGCCGACCCGCATGGACATGGCCCAATAGGTGGCAGATTCCTGCTGGGCGATGACGACGACGCTGCCGCGATCATAAACGGCGAGATGACAGGCCTGTTCGGCGCTTGCGGAAAAATCACGCATGACAGGTGCTGCGAAAGACACAAGCCGGCGGATCGGCGCATGGAAATGCGCCAGCCCGAACATTTTCAGCGTCAGCGAAAACCGGTCGCCGTCGAGCCGCTGCACATAACCCCGTCGCACCAGCCGGTCCAGCATGCGGTAGAGTTCGTTGGGGCTCTTTCCGATCGATTTGGCGATCTCGATCTGTGTCAGCCCGCCATCCGTGCGGGCCAGAAGCTCGAGAATGTCCAATCCCTTGTCGAGGGCGGGGGCGCGATATCTTTCGCTGTCGTCGTCGGTCATCTGGCCTCGATGGTGTTTCTGATGCGCGCCGGGCGGGGTGGTTTAAAATATGGTTGCCCGATACCCCGCATCCGCGCAAGTTTGCTTGACGCCATATGAATACCGCGTTTACATATGAATTGTCGATCCATATTTGAGATCACTGAAATTCAACGGCTCGGCCACGCTGGCGGTCGGCTTTAGCGGGAGGCTATTCATGGTGCAGGATTTTAACGGCCGGACAGTGGTGATCACCGCCGCCGGCCAGGGTATCGGCCGGGCGACGGCGGAGCGTTTCATATCGCTCGGCGCGCGCGTCATCGCCACCGATATCAACGAGCAGGCGCTTTCGACGCTCAAAGGTGCGGAAACCCGGGTTCTGAACGTGCTTGACGGTGATGGCGTCAAGGATTTCGCTGCCGATATCGGCCATGCGGATGTGCTGTTCAACTGCGCCGGTTTCGTTCATTCCGGCACCATTCTCGACTGTGAAGAGAAGGACTGGGATTTCTCCTTCGATCTCAATGCCAAGGCAATGTACCGCACCTGCCGCGCCTTCCTGCCCGGCATGCTGGAAAAGGGCAAGGGCGCGATCGTCAACATGTCCTCGGTTGCCTCAAGTGTGAAGGGCGTGCCGAACCGTTTCGCCTATACGGCTTCCAAGGCTGCCGTGGTGGGTCTCACCAAGGCGATTGCCGCCGATTTTGTCACCAAGGGTATTCGCTGCAACGCCATCTGCCCCGGCACGGTCGACAGCCCGTCTTTGCATGACCGCCTGCGCGCCACCGGCAATTACGAACAGGCGCTGGCCGATTTCATCGCCCGCCAGCCGATGGGTCGCATCGCCACGCCGGAAGAAATCGCAGCACTCGTCACCTATCTCGCTTCCGACGAAGCAGGTTTCACCACCGGCCAGATCCATGTGATCGATGGCGGCTGGACGGGCTGATTATCGATGGAATAAGAGAGAGGCGACCGGTGAAAACCGGTCGCCTTTTTTGTTCAGACGACGGCGCTTCCGGCCATCAGTGCAAGCACGAGGAAGACCAGGAAGATTACCACGGCGATGAAGAACAGGATGCGGGCCACGCCCGCGGCCGCCGCGGAAATGCCGGTGAAGCCGAATACGCCTGCGATCAAAGAAATAACGAAGAAAATAAGAGCCCACTTCAGCATGGCGCTTCCCCTTTGCATAATTTGCCGAGCCCGCCGCCCCGCGACAGGCTCAGCAAAATGACGCGCAAAAGGCGAAAATGTTCCACACGCCCGCAAAAATCGTTGTTTTAGAGCACGTCCAGCAAAAGTGCGTTAGCGGTTTTGCGTCCGGACTGCGCAAAAACAAAGAGATAGAGCATTTCAGGTGAACTGGCTTTCGCCGGAAATGCTCTAGAAGCCTGTTTCCCCCGCAGCATCGATCCTACGGGCCTTCCAGGTGGTGCGGATGAAGGTGGCGACGAAAGCAAGGGTCATGAACATCACGATGGTGGGGGCCGGCGCGCTGTCGATCAGGAAACTTACCCATATGCCCGCCAGTGATGAGGCGACCGCCACGATAATGGCCACCAGCAGCATGGCGGAAAACCGCCGGGTCAGCAGGAAGGCGATAGCGCCAGGCGTCACCAGCATGGCGACCGAGAGGATGATGCCCACCGCCTTCAATGCGCCGACGACTGTGAGCGACAGGACCATCAGCAGACCATAATGCAGCACACGCACCGGCAGGCCGATGGCTTTGGCATGCTGCGCATCAAAGGCGTTGACCAGCAGGTCCTTGCGCAGGATGCCAAGGAACAGCGTGGCGAAAAGTGCGATCAGACCCGTCTCCAGCATGTCTGATGGCGCAATGCCGAGCATGTCGCCGAAGAGGATATGGTCGAGATGCACGTCGCTCTGCACCTTCACATACAGCACCAGCCCCAGCCCGAACATGCCGGAAAAAACGATGCCCAGCACTGTATCTTCCTTGATGCGGCTGTTTTCCTTGATGAAACCGGTACCGAGTGCACAGATCATGCCGGCGATGAAGGCGCCGATGGATAAGGGTATGCCGGCGATATAGGCCACCACCACGCCGGGCAGCACGGCATGGGAGACCGCATCCCCCATCAGAGACCAGCCCTTCAGCACCAGAAAACAGGACAGCATCGCCATCGGCACCGCGATCATCAGCGTGATGACGAAGGCATATTGCATGAAAGGTAGCTGAAATGGCAGGATGGCGAGTTCGAGATAGTCGCTCATGGCGTTTCCTCCAGTGCCCTGCGGGCCTTGGCGCGCGACGCCAGTAGGCCATGCTTGGGCGCAAAGACGAAGGCGGCAAGGAAGATCGCCGTCTGCAGCACGACGATTACACCGCCGGTCGCGCCATCGAGGAAATAGCTGAGATAGGCGCCGACGAAGCTGGTGGCCGCGCCGATGATGAGGCTCATCAGGATCAGCCGTTCGAAACGGTCGGTCAGAAGATAGGCAGTGGCGCCCGGCGTCACCACCATGGCGACGACGAGGAAGGCGCCGACCGTCTGCAAAGCGGCAACCGTGGAGGCGGCGAGCAGGGTGAAGAAGATCACCTTCAGCACTTCCGGTTTCAGCCCCACGGTGCGCGCATGGTTCTCATCAAAGAACACCACCATGAAATCGCGCCACTTCAGCGCCAGCACGAGGAGGCTGATGCCGCCGATCAGCGCCAACTGGATGGTGTCTTCGGCGGTGATGGCCAGAATATTGCCGAGCACGATGGTCTGGATATTCACCGAGGTGGGCGAGAGCGACACCATGAACAGGCCAAGCCCGAAAAACGAGGTGAAGATCAGCCCGATGATCGCGTCTTCCTTCAGCCGTGTCTTCTGGTTCAGGAACAGCATGGAACCGGCTGCAAGCCCGCCGGAAAGAAAGGCGCCCAGCGAAAAGGGCAGGCCGAGCATATAGGCCCCGGCCACACCAGGGACGATGGCGTGGGAAAGCGCATCGCCGATCAGCGACCAGCCCTTCAGCATCAGATAGGCGGAGAGAAAACCGCAGACGCCGCCGACCAGCGCGCTGACCCAGATGGCGTTCAGCATATAGCCATAGGTGAAGGGCTCAAGAAGACTGCTTATCATCGACTTTTTCTTTCGCAGCCTGTGCCTCATGCCCGTTCTGGCCATTCTTGCCGTAGATCACGAAGGGACGCTCGTCATCGGTAATCACTTTCACCCGGCGCGGATCGGCATCGCTATGCAGGTCCGCCCCACCCAGCACGAAGTGGCGCAGGCTGCCGCCAAAGGCTTTTTGCAGGTTCTCCTCGTTGAAGGTATCCGCCGTCTTGCCCGATGCCAGAACCGTGCCCTTGACGAAGACGGCACGGTCACAGAATTCCGGCACGCTGCCGAGATTATGGGTGGAGACCAGCATGACCCGGCCCTCGTCACGCAGCGCTTTCAACAGCACGACGATCTGTTCTTCCGTCGTCACATCGACGCCGGTGAAAGGTTCGTCCAGCAGGATGACCTGGCCTTCCTGCGCCAGCGCGCGGGCCAGAAACACCCGCTTCTTCTGCCCGCCGGAAAGCTCGCCGATCTGCCTCTTGCGATAATCGAGCATGTTGACGCGTTTCAGCGCTTCCTCGACCATCTGGTGATCGCGTTTCGACGGGATGCGCAGGAAATTCATGTGGCCGTAACGGCCCATCATCACCACATCCTCCACCAGCACCGGAAAGCTCCAGTCCACCTCCTCGGCCTGCGGCACATAAGCGACAAGGTTTTTCCTGAGCGCGTCCTTCACCGGCAGGTCGAAAATCGAGACGGAACCGGCGGCCAGCGGCACAAAACCCATGATCGCCTTGAAAATCGTGGACTTGCCGGCGCCATTGACGCCGACAAGTGCAGTGATCGTTCCGCGGGGGATGGAAAAGCTGGCGTTTCTTAATGCGGTGTGGCCGTTGCGATAGGTCACTGTCGCATTTTGAACCGTCAGGCCGCCGCCGGATTTTTTACTGCCCATTCTCATGAAGACAGTCCCTTGGCGATGGTCTCGCTCGTTACGCGCAGGAGGTCCAGATAGGTCGGAACCGGGCCGTCTGCCTCGCTCAGCGAATCCACATAGAGGATGCCGCCATAGGCTGCACCGGTTTCCTTGGCCACCTGCTGGGCGGGATCGGCGGAAACCGTGCTTTCGCTGAAGATGACCTGGATATTGTGCTCGCGCATGGCGTCGATCACGCCGCGAACCTGTTGCGGTGTGCCCTGGCTATCGGCATTGACCGGCCAAAGGAACAGTTCCTTCAAGCCGAAATCACGGGCGAGATAAGAAAAGGCGCCTTCACTCGTCACCAACCAGCGCTTGTTGTCAGGCAGAACCGAAAGCGTATTGCGGATCGGCTGCACGGTGGCCTTGATCTTATCCGAATAGGCCTTGGCATTGGCGGCATAGACATCGGCATGGGCAGGGTCGATTTGGGCAAGGCCCTTTCGAATATTTTCCACATAGATCAAGGCGTTATCGGGCGACATCCAGGCGTGTGGATTGGGCTTTCCCTGATAGGCGCCGCCGCTGATCGCCATGGGTTCCACGCCCTCGCTCACCGTCACATCAGGCACGCCGGAGAGATTGGTCAGGAACTTCTCGAACCACAATTCCAGATTGAGACCGTTGCGCAGCACCAGATCGGCCTTGCGGGCTTTAAGAATATCGCGCGGTGTCGGCTGGTAATTGTGAATTTCCGCACCCGGCTTGATGATGCTCTCCACATCCGCCGCATCGCCCGCCACGTTGCGCGCCATATCGGCGATGATGGTGAAAGTGGTGACCACCTTCGGTTTTTCCTGCGCGACGGCAACGGCCGGCAGGAAAAGCGAAAAAGCAAAAAGGGCATGGCGGATTCTATGGAGGTTCACGTCTGTCACCGATTTTTGTTGCGATTAACTCGCAGTACCATCTGTTATAGAATCACACTTGTCAACGCTATTGCAAATCATTCGCAATTTAGCTGATTTCGGAAATGTCCGAAATTGGTGCGTTTTTGCCCGCGCGGTGGCGGGCGGGTTAAACTTTTTTCAATGAGAAAGCGGCACTATCGCAGGGCTCGGACAGCGTGGTCCGTGGCTTGTCCCGCGTGTGTTCCTCGTCTTTCGAGCCACGTTTTGGGGTGAGGGCGTAAGACGGGGTACTTGATGGCAGGATGTTGCGGGTGAAAGCTGTGTTCGGACGAATGCGGTTTTCGCGCAAGCTCGTTATGATTGGAGGCGGGATCCTGCTTTTGGCGGGTGCGACCGGTTCTGCTGCCGTGTTCATCGGCAGCGATCGGCTGCTTGGTCCATCCTATGCCTCCACCAACGGGCTTTCCTGCGACGCGGTCCAGACAGTCAACATCCGCAAGAACGGCGCCTTGTGGGTGCGCAAATTCATCCGCACCGGCGGCGGTGACGGCCCCGAGCGGTTGAAGACCGCGCTTCGTGTTGCAAGGGCGGTTTACGACAAGCAGAAGCCCGATCTGGTGCAGGTTTCCGTGCTGGACAAGAACGGCCCGCAGCTGCGCTCGGAAATGCGCGGCCGCGCCATTGCCGCACAGGTGGTCTTCATTCCCGACCCGGCAAAAATTCCCGAAGGCGCGAACGCCCATCGTTATTCCGCCTTTTATTACGATGGCGCGGCCAATGGCAGCGGCCAGTTTTATGGTCTGCGCATCGATCTGCCGCTAGAAGATACCGAAGCAATGGCAGCAAGCCTCAGCGATTCCGCCGATTGCGCCACCCCGGTGCTGGATGCCGGCTCTGAAGGTCACGAGGGCAAGGCCACGAAAGGTCATGGCGAAAACAAGGGCGAGGCCGGCGGCGAACACGGCGCCGCCCCGGCAGAGAGCGGCCATGGCGAAGCGGGCCCGGAAACCAATGGTGAAACCCCGTCTCCCGAAGCGCATGGCGAACCCGTCACCGACGAACTTCTGACCTCGACGCCGGAAGCCGAGGGCAGCAGTATCTTCAGCCTGTCCTATCTGAAATCACTGATCTTCGGAAAAGGCTCGACGACTGCGCAAGCGGCGGAGGAGAAGGCGGCGGCTGGTGAGAATGCCGCGGCGGAAGAGCCGGGTGTGGGGAAGTCGGGGCATTAAAGATAGCGGCCGCGATGGGATGTCTTTGACATCCGGGCTGTCTTGCTCTCTTGGTCCCTTATGCTCTACCGTCATCCTCGGGCCTGTCCCGAGGATCTGCAACGTATTGATTTTATTGACGTGGTTAGATCCTCGGCACAAGGCCGAGGATGACGTTGAGTGTGAGCGCGAGCTGCTGACAGCCTGGATGTCAAAGAACATCCATCAAGAGCAGGCGGCTTATTTGGCCGCCTGGCTTGATCCACTTAGTCCGCCTTGTTACGGCGGGCCGGGAAGAGGATGACGTCGCGGATCGACGGGGCGTTGGTGAGCAGCATGATCAGGCGATCGACGCCAATGCCGAGACCACCGGCGGGCGGCATGCCCTGGTCGATGGCGTCGAGGAATTCCTCGTCCAGCTGCTTGTCCTTTTCGCCGCGGGCGTGCGCCTGTTCCAGCTGTTCCACCATGCGGCGGCGCTGCTCTTCCGGATCGTTGAGTTCGGAGAAGGCGTTGCCCACTTCCCAGGCGTTGCAATAGCTTTCGAAACGCTCGACGAGGCGCGGTTCACCCGGCACCTCCTTGGCGAAGGGCGAAATGTCCTTGGGGAAATGCGTCACATGGCTCGGCTGGATCAGCGTGCCTTCGACCTTCTCTTCGAAGATGAAGGCAAGGCATTCGCCCCAGGTCCAGTCCTTCTCGACGGCAAAACCGGCGGCCTTGGCGGCGGCGCGGGCTTCCTCATCCGTCTTGATGGCGAGGAAATCGATGCCGGTTGCTTCCTTCACAGCATCAGGCATCGGCACGCGCTTGAACGGACCCTTGAAGGAGATCGTCTGGCCCTGGAATTCCACCTCGGTGGTGCCATGCAGGGCAATCGCCAGCGTCTCGAACAGCCGCTCCACGAGACCCATGATGTCCTCGTAGTCGGCATAGGCCCAGTAGCACTCCATCATGGTGAATTCAGGATTGTGCCGGGTAGAGACGCCTTCGTTGCGGAAGTTGCGGTTGATTTCGAAGACCTTGTCGGAAAGACCTGATACCAGCGTGCGCTTCAGGAACAGTTCCGGCGCGATGCGCAGATACATGTCCATCTTCAGCGTGTTATGGAAGGTCTTGAACGGATCGGCTGTCGCGCCGCCATAAACGGTCTGCAGCATCGGCGTTTCCACTTCGAGGAAGCCTTCGGCTTCCATGAAACGGCGAATGCCGGAAAGGATTTTCGAGCGCTGCAGGAAGCGCAGCTTGGAGTCCTCATTGGAGAGAATGTCGAGGTGGCGCTTGCGGTAACGCAGTTCGATATCGGAGACGCCATGCCACTTTTCCGGCATCGGCAGCAGCGACTTCGTCAGCATGGTGATTTCTTCGGCATTGATCGTCAGCTCGCCGCGCTTGGTGCGGCGCACCTTGCCGGTCACGCCGATGATGTCGCCAATATCGATCATCGGCAGAAGATTGCGCGCCGCTTCCGGCGTCGTATCCTTGTGGGAGAATATCTGCACCTTGCCCGAGGCGTCATGGATATCCATGAACATGCCGGAATTGCGCGAGGAATAAACGCGGCCCGCCACCGTCACCGTATCGCCGGTTTCGACGTCGGCTTCGATCTCGGCATATTTTTCCGAAAGCTCCGCATTGGTCAGCGTGCGGTGGAAATGCGCCGGATAGACGTCGCCGATCTGCTCGCGCAGCAGCGCAAGTTTCTGGCGGCGCACTTCTGTCGCGTCGGAGGAAAGGGCGGTGGTTTCGGTTGTCTTGTCGTTCATTGTGTTCGCCTTCAGAGGGCTTGTTCGTTGCGGTTACCCCCCTCTGCCCTGCCGGGCATCTCCCCCACAAGGGGGGAGATCGACAAGTGGCTGGCACCTTGCCCATTGAACGAGCGGGTTCAGCATCCGATCTCCCCCCTTGTGGGGGAGATGCCCGGCAGGGCAGAGGGGGGTATTCTAGGATGCCGGCGTGACCGCCAACACCAAATTATCAGCTTCCGCTGCCAACCATCGTGGCCACAACGGCAATTGCCACCTTCAGTCGCTGGCGAACCACGGAGCGGCCAAGCAGCGCCATACTGTCAAACAGCGGCAGCGAGCGCGATGAACCGGAGACCGCCACGAAAAGCGGCGGGGTCACGACGCGCAGCTTCTTGCCCGTGCGTTCAGCCACATCGCGCAGCTCGGCTTCGATGGCTTCCACATTCCAGTCCGGCATTTTTTCGAGGTCGGCGGCGACCGTGGTGAGGATCTCGTGGATTTCCTCCGGTTTGCTTTTCAAACCGGCAAACGAAGCCGGAGTCAGGCCAACATCGCTCGACACGAGGAAGCCGGCGAGGTTCGGCAATTCACCGAGCTTGGAAATGCGGCTCTGCGAAAGCTTCAGGCCTTCGGTCAGGCGGGAATTTTCCATCGCCCATTCCAGCGTGCGGGAAATGAATTCCTCCGGCGAAAGCTTTTCACGCAGCCAGCGGCCGTTCAGCCAGTCCAGCTTCTGGATGTCGAAGATGGCGCCGGCCTTGGAAAGCGCTTCCGGATCGAACTTTGCCGCCAGCTCGTCCATGGTCAGCAGCTCTTCACCTTCGGCGATCTGGATGAAGAACAGGCCGAGGAAGTTCATCAACGCTTCCGGCAGGTAACCGAGCGCGGAATAATAGGAGATCGAGGTCGGGTTCTTGCGCTTGGAAAGCTTCGACTTGTCGGCGTTGCGCATCAGGGAAAGATGCATGAACACCGGCTCCTGCCAGCCGAAATAACGGTAAAGCAGGATGTGCTTGGGCACCGAGGCCAGCCATTCCTCGCCACGCGCCACATGGCTGATCTTCATCAGATGGTCGTCGATGACGTTGGCCATGTGATAGGTCGGCATGCCGTCGGCCTTGATCAGCACCTGCATGTCAACCGAATCCCAGGGGATCGAGACATCGCCGTAAACGCCGTCGTGGAAATCGCACGAACCTTCGGTCGGGATTTTCATGCGCACGACATTGGCCTCGCCGGCGGCAACGCGGGCGGTGACTTCTTCTGCCTTCAGGTGGAGGCAAAGGCCGTCATATTTCGGCGGCTTGCCGGCGGCGCGCTGGGCTTCGCGCATGTCTTCCAGACGCTGCGGCGTGCAGAAACAGCGAAAGGCATGGCCTTTTTCCAGAAGCTCTTCGGCGTATGGCCAGTACATGGCCTTGCGCTCGGACTGGCGGTAGGGGCCGTAAGGGCCGCCGACGTCAGGGCCTTCCGACCAGGTGAGGCCGGTCCAGCGCAGCGCCTCCAGCACCTTCTGCTCATATTCAAGGGTCGAGCGGGTGGCGTCGGTATCCTCGATGCGCAGGATGAACTCGCCGCCATGTTTCTTGGCGAAGAGATAGTTGAACAGCGCGATATAAGCGGTGCCGACATGCGGCTCGCCGGTGGGGGAAGGTGCGATGCGGACGCGAACGCCGGAAGTGGTCATGAAATTCACTCGTCGTGACGTGGAGTGACATCGGGACGGTTCACCCTGATATCACGGAGTTTTCGTTTGGATGCGGCAGGACATCATGTCGAAAGGCGAAAAGAAAGCGCCTTTTTCATATTCCCGTTCGGCTTCGGCTTAGGCCATATTCTGCCGCAGGCGTCAAGGAAATATGGAGTCTCGAGGGGTCGTCCGGTCCTGCCGCCCGGCCTCAGTTCACCGGCCAGACGTAAAGCAGCATGGGAATGCTGGCGATGACGATCATGATCGACAGCGGCAGGCCAAGACGCGGATAGTCGCTGAAACGATAACCGCCCGGGCCCATGACCAGCGTGTTGCACTGGTGGCCGATGGGGGTGAGGAAATCGCAGCCGGCACCGATTGCCACCGCCATCAGGAAGGCCTCCGGCCGGAAACCGAGCGTGGTAGCGAAACCGGCGGCGATGGGGGCCATGACCAGCACGGTGGCGGCATTGTTGAGGAAGGGCGTCACCGCCATGGCGGTGAGCAGGATCATGCCGAGCGCTGCGAAAGGCGGCAGCCCCTGCGCCGCATTACCGAGCCAGGCGGAGATCAGTTCGCTGGCCCCGCTGGTGCGAAGTGAATCGCTGACGGGAATAAGGGCGGCAAGCATGACGAGGATCGGCCCGTCGATCGATTTATAGACTTCGGTTAGCGGTATCGCGCCGACGATGATCATCAGGAAGGCGGCGGCGAAAAAAGCAACTGAAACCGGCACCACTCCGCTGCCGGCGGCCAGCATGGCGGCGGCCAGCACGAAGACGGGCAAAAGCGCGCGGCGCTGCACGCCAAGCAGGATTTCCCGCTGCGCCAGCGGCAGCAGCGAAAATTCCTGCAGCACCTGCGGCAGGTTCTTGCGGCTGCCCTGCAAAAGAATGACGTCGCCCGCCTGCAAGGTGAGGTCAGAGAGCCGCTGGCTCACACGCTGGCCGCGACGGCTGACCGCGATGAGGTTGACGCCGCGCGTATAGGACAAGGAAAGCTCACGCGCGGAAATACCTGATAGCACCGATTCATTGCTGATCACCGCTTCCATGGAAATGAGATCGGCGGTTTTCTGACCATTCTCCATCAGCGGCTTGCCGGATAAAAGCAGCTTCGCCTGCGAGACGATGCGGTCCAGCCCCTCGGGGCTGCCCTCGAGCAGAACGGTGTCGCCGGCCTTCAGCTTGACGTCGGGGAAGGGGGAGATGCGTCTCGGCCCGCGCAGGATGGTGCTGGCGATCACGTCGCCATCCGCCTGTTTCAAAAGCTCGCGCAGCGGCCTGTCTGCAAAGGTGCTGTCGGCCGGAAGCGTCGCCTCCGCCGTATAGGCCGCCTGGTCGAGCGCATCCTCCACGGATGCCTGTTGACGGTTGCGCACCGGCAGCAGCCGGTAACCGAAGGTCAGGAAGAAGATGCCGATCACCGTCAGGCCGGCACCGACGGGGGTGAAATCGAACATGGAAAAGCTCTGCCCGGTCATTTCCTCGCGCAGCCGGGAAACGACGATGTTGGGCGAGGTGCCGATCTGAGTCATCAGCCCGCCCAAGAGCGCGGCAAAGGCCATCGGCATCAGATAATAAGAAACGGGGCTGCCCGACTTGCGGGCGAACTGGAAGGCGACCGGCATCATGATGGCGAGCGCGCCGATATTCTTGATGAAGGCCGACATGATGGCAACGACGATCATCAGAAAGGCCAGCTGCAGGCTCTTGGAATGCATTTCCGGGAAATATTTCTTGATCGTCATGTCAACGATGCCCGACCGCGCCACGGCCGAACTGACGATCAGCGCACTGGCCACGATGATCACGATATCGTCGGAAAAACCGGAGAAAGCCTTGTTAAAGGGCACGACACCAAGCGCCACGGCCACCAGCAATGCGCTGCAGGCGATGACGTCGTAACGGAACCTGTCCCAGATGAACGCAACCATCATGCCGGCGATGACGGTGAAAGCGAGGATCTGGTCGGTCGTCATGCTTGCTTATGCTTTCGAAGGTGAGGCACCGATAAAGGGCTCTATCGGTGATGATATCGAAGAACGCAAGGTGGGGTGAAGCGGTTCCGCAGAGGAGGGTCGTCATTCCTATCCCTCCGTCATACCGGCCTTGAGCCGGTATCCAGCCGACGCGCGTCTGCGCGGCGGGAGGAGTCTTGCCAGCCCAAGGACTTGGGCTGGCTGGATGCCGGATCAGGTCCGGCATGACGGAGAAAATTAAGTCAGTGAACCTCGCCCGCGCCCGCCTTCTTACGGCGGCGCGCATTGCGGGCCAGCATGTTGAGCAGTTCCACTAGTGCCGAAAAGGCCATGGCGGCATAGACGTAGCCCTTGGGTACATGGAAGCCCATGCCTTCGGCGATCAGCGTCGTACCGATCATCATCAGGAAGGCGAGCGCCAGCATGACGATAGTCGGGTTGCGCTCGATGAAGTTGGCAAGCGGGGTTGCTGCAAGCAGCATCACGGCAACGGCGACGATGACCGCGACGATCATGATCGGCAGATGCGGGGTCATGCCGACGGCGGTGATGATGCTGTCCACCGAGAAAACGAGGTCGAGCAGCAGGATCTGGCCGATGGCGGCGCCGAAATTCATCGCGGCCGGGCCGCCCACCATGTCTTCCTTGTGGTCTTCAGGATCGACATTGTGGTGGATTTCCTTGGTGGCCTTCCACATCAGGAAGAGACCGCCGGCGATGAGGATCATGTCCTTCCACGAGAAGGCATGGCCGAAGACTTCGAAGACCGGCGTGGTGAGCTGCACGATCCACGCCACGGTGCCGAGCAGGCCAAGGCGCATAATGAGCGCAAGTCCGATGCCGATCTTGCGGGCTTTTTCTCGCTGTTCCGGCGGCAGCTTGTTGGTGAGGATGGAGATGAAGATCAGGTTGTCGATGCCGAGCACGACCTCCATGACGATCAGAGTGACAAGCGCCACCCAGGCGGCGGGGTCGGACAGAAGCGGGAGAACGGACTCCATCAGGGAATTTTTCCTTTCAGCAACAAGGCCACCCGAATATTCGGTGGGTGGAATTTATAGCGCAATACGCGAGAAACAAGGAGATGGCTCCTGTGTTTGGCAAGATTTCATCGAAATTTCGCGCAAACCGCGCATCGGGCGCCATTCCGTTACCGGTCGGGCTCCACGTTGCTGAATGATTTCAGGCCTTGTCGGTTCCGTAAGCGGCCATGAATACAGTGATGGCGCTGCCGATCACCCGTTCCAGTTCCTCGTCGGGAACCGGGCCGTCGATCTCGCCGAACAGGCGCTGCTTGAAAAAGGTGCCGGTGGAAAGCTCGATATATTGCCGGGCGGCCAGTTCAACGTCATCGACCTTCAGATGGCCGAGCGCGACCTGATGCTCGATGAAATCCTGAAGCACGGTGCGGACGTTATTGGGTGCGGCGATGAAGAAACGCTGCGCCAGCTTCGGCATGCGGTCGATGACGCCGATGACCGAGCGCATGGCCGGGATCATGTCGGAACAAATCATCTTGTTGGCGAAGGCCGTGCCGAACTGCCTGAGGCCGTCGCGTACCTCCTCGGTGCCGGCGAGAATGTTTCGCATGGAGGCGGCGAATTCCTGCCGGTGCTGGTCGATGAGGGCGACGAACAAATCCTCCTTGTTGGAGAAATAGACGTAGATCGTTCCCTTGGAAACGCCGGCTTCCCGCGTGATGTCGTTCATGCTGGCGGCATCAAAGCCCTTGCGCTTGAACACACGCCAGGCGCCGGCAAAAATCTGATCGCGCTTGGCTGGGTCTTCGCCCGCCGCAAAACGCCCGGCGGTGTTGCCCGGACAGCCCGTTTCCGTTTCCGTCTCCATATCCCTGTCTTCGCCTGCCATCACTGATGCCCCTTAGCATCGTAATGACGTAAAAAAAATTAACCGAACGTCGAACCAATCAGTTCGATAACACTTGATATGTGTCAGGAAAGAGATTATGTCAATCGAACCGAACGGTTCAGTTCGAAAAACTTTCTTCAATTTATCACGGTAAGCTCTCATGTCGGCCCAGAAGAATAGCGCGGTTCGCGCCGTCAACGATGCGGAAGAAGCGGACATCTCCGCCAAGGCCGAGACCTCCCCGGCAAAACCGGCAGACGCCCCGCAGCAGGCGGCCCCGGCTCCCACCGTTGCCGCACCGAAGGCGAAGAAGCGTTCGCCGCTTCTGCCGATCTTCGCGATCGCCCTTCTCGCCGGTGCCGGCTGGTATGGCTACAACTGGTGGATCGACGGCCGCTTCATGGTATCGACTGATGACGCCTATATTGAAGGTGATATCGCCGTCATCGCGCCGAAGGTCTCGGGTTATGTCGCCAAGGTCAACGTGGTCGAAAACCAGGAAGTCAAGGCGGGCGACCCGATGGTGACGCTTGACGATGGCGATTATCGCATCGCGCTCGATCAGGCCGAGGCCCAGATCCGCACCGAGGAACTGTCGCTGAAGCGCATCGATGCGCAGATCATCGGCGGCGAGGCTGCACAGGAACAGGCCGTTGCCCAGAAGGGCGCGCTGGATGCCGCGCTTCGCGGTGCTGAAATCACCCAGAAGCGTGCCAGCGAGTTGCAGGCCAAGGATGTCGGCACGGTTGCCGCTTCCGACAATGCGCAGGTCGCGCTCGATCAGGCCAGGGCGAATGTCGTGGCCGGTGATGCCGCCATCGCCTCGGCCAAGGCCAATGTCGAACTTCTGCGCGCCCAGCGCGAGGAAGCCGAAAGCACCATCCGCTCGCTGCAGCTTTCCCGTGACAAGGCCGCCCGCGACCTTTCCTTCACGGTTCTGAAAGCGCCTTATGACGGCGTCATCGGTAATCTGGCGGTGCAGAACGGCGATCTGGTGTCTGTCGGCAAGCGTCTGGCTTCTCTGGTGCCGATGAACGAGCTTTATATCGACGCCAATTTCAAGGAAACGCAGCTTGCCCGCGTCGTGCCCGGCTCGAAGGTGCGCGTGCATGTCGACGCCTTCGACGATGCGACGATCGAGGGCACCGTGCAGTCGATCTCGCCCGGTTCGGGTTCGGTCTTCTCCATGCTGCCGCCGGAAAATGCCACGGGCAACTTCACCAAGGTCATCCAGCGCGTGCCTGTTCGTATCGTCTTCTCCAAGGAAGACCTTGAAAAGCACAATCTGCGCGCAGGCCTCAGCGTCGTCGTCGATGTCGATACCCGGACTGCACCGGAAACCACCAAAACGGCGCAAGTTAACCCGCAGGCCAAGTAAGGCTTCGTTGAGGGCAAGATCATGGCGGCTACGGTTGTCGGTACGGGCGGGGCGTCCATCCCCGCCGATCCCCCGATGGACAGGCGCAGGCTCATCGCGTTCTTCGCGATGGTCTTCGGCATGTTCATGTCCATTCTCGACATTCAGATCGTCTCCGCCTCGCTTGCGGAAATCCAGGCTGGCCTCGGTGCCGGCTCGGACGAGATTGCCTGGGTGCAGACCTCCTATCTGATCGCCGAAGTCATCATGATCCCGCTGTCGGGCACGCTGGCGCGCATCCTCTCCACGCGTGTGCTGTTTGCCACCTGTGCGGCCGGCTTCACGCTTTCGAGCGCGCTCTGCGCCACCGCCACCAATATCGACCAGATGATCGTCTATCGCGCGATCCAGGGCTTTATCGGCGGCGGCATGATCCCTTCGGTCTTCGCGGCCGCCTTCACCATTTTCCCGCCCTCGAAGCGCTCGGTCGTCTCGCCGATCATCGGTCTGGTCGCCACGCTTGCGCCCACCATCGGCCCGACGGTCGGCGGTTATCTCTCCAATGCGTTTTCCTGGCACTGGCTGTTCCTCGTCAACATCATCCCCGGCATCATCGTCACCATCCTCACCTGGAGCCTGATCGATTTCGACAAGCCGGAGCGTTCGCTGTGGAAGAAGTTCGACTGGTGGGGTCTGATCTCCATGGCGGTCTTCCTCGGCTCGCTGGAATATGTGCTGGAAGAGGGCAACAACAAGGACTGGTTCAACGACGAACATATCGTCCTTGGCGCCGTCGCCATGGTCATCGGCGCTGTGGTGTTCTTCTGGCGCGCCTTCAAGGTGGAATTCCCCGTGGTGGATATTCGCGCCTTCGCGGACCGCAACTTCTCCATCGGCTCGCTGTTTTCCTTCGTTATGGGCATCGGGCTTTACGGGCTGACCTATCTCTATCCGCTCTATCTCGGCCGGGTCAGGGGTTATGATGCGCTGATGATCGGCGAGACCATGTTCGTCTCAGGTCTTGCGATGTTCTTCACCGCGCCGATCGCCGGCAAGGTCTCCACCAAGCTCGATCCGCGGGCGATGATGGCCATCGGCTTCATCAGCTTCGGCTGCGGCACATGGATCATGACCTATGTCACGACCGACTGGGATTTCTACGAGCTGCTGATCCCGCAGATCCTGCGCGGTTTCGGCCTGATGATGTGCATGGTGCCGATCAACAACATCGCGCTCGGCACCCTGCCGCCGGCCCGTATCCGCAACGCGTCCGGCCTGTTCAACCTCACGCGTAACCTCGGCGGCGCGGTCGGTCTTGCCATCATCAACACCATGCTGTCGCAGCGCACGGACGACCATTATGTGCGGCTGGCCGAACATATCAGCTATTCCAACCCGAAGGCGCTGGAATGGCTGAACAGTGTAGGCGCCAACTACGATTCCTACGGGCTGGACGGCGCGTCCGTCGCGGTCAAGAAAATGGTCGGCATGGTCTCGCAGCAGGCCTGGATATTGGCCTTCGCGGATGTGTTCTTCGCGCTGACGATTTTGTTCTCCAGCCTGATCTTCATGACCGTGCTGATCCAGAAACCCAAGGCAGCGCCGCCGCCAGACGCGGCGCACTGATAAAAATCCCCTCCCATCCACCGCAGAGCTGGGGCCGTCGGAAATGACGGCCCCTTTTTTGTTTTGAATATGGAGGGAACGGGAGGGCCGCCTCTTTCTTCTCCCGCCGCAACGCGTGAAAAGAGCCACGCTCAATTCATCATCCGGCTTTCCGTGAAATGTGAGGTACGTACATCATTTTTTGATTTACGGCGGCGGCAAAGCTGGATATGCAAAGGGGAGGGAGGAGCCATGAAGCCGACAGTTCACGATATCGCCGAGCGCGCGGGCGTCAGTCTCGCCACCATCGACCGGGTGCTGAACATGCGCCCCGGCGTGCATGCCGCCACGCGTGCGCGGGTGGAAGCGGCCATTGCCGAGCTTGGTTATGTGCGCGATATCGCCGCCGCCAATCTGGCCAAGGGCCGCAACTATTCCATGATTTTCATTCTGCCGGGCAATGACAATTCCTTCATGGCGACATTGCGCGCCGAGGTGCGGGCTGCGGCCAGCCGCTCCCATCTGGAGCGCACAGCCATCCGCGTCATCGAGGTGCCGCCCTTCAATGCCGCGGCGCTGACCGAGGCTCTCGAGGTTGCGCGACGGGAAAAGCCATCCGGCGTCGCCTTCGTCGCCACCGATTCTGAAGATGTGGCCGAAGCCGCCGACCGGCTGGCGGAAGATGGCATCGCCACGGTGACGCTGGTCTCCGATCTTTCCGGTTCGCGGCGCGATCATTATGCCGGCGTGGACAACGTCGCGGCCGGGCGCACGGCGGCGAGCCTGATGGGGCGTTTCCTCTCCGGGCGCGGCGGCGATGTCGCTGTCGTTGCCGGCTCCATGCTGGTGCGTGACCATCGTGAACGTCTGGAAGGATTTCGCGCCGTCATCGAAACCGAATTTCCGCAGGTGCGGCTGTTGCCGGTGCTGGAGGGCAGGGACGATCCGCTCACCGTCGAGACGCTGGTGCGCGAGGCGCTGGGCAATGCCTCACTGTCAGGCATCTACAGTCTCGGCGCCGGTAATCGCGGTCTCATTCGCGCGCTTGGGGCCGCAGATGGCGAAAGAGCGCTTTCGGTCATCGCCCATGAGCTGACGGAAAACACCGCCAGTGCGCTGAGGGAAGGGCTGCTTGATGCCGTGCTCAACCAGGATGCCGGCCACGAGGTGCGCAGCGCCATCCGCGTGTTGAAGGCGCGCGCCGATGGCCTGCCCGTTATCGCCGCGCAGGAACGTATCCGTATCGACATATTCCTCAGGGACAATCTTCCTTGAGCAAATAGGCTGGAAGTGGCGCATGGAGCGCCGGAATGGAGAAATACATGTATCTCGGTCTCGATCTTGGCACGTCAGGCGTCAAAGCCCTGCTGATGGACGGCGATCAGAAAATCATCGGCTCGGCCAACGGCTCGCTGGATGTTTCGCGCCCGCATCACGGCTGGTCCGAACAGGACCCGGCGGACTGGATCGCCGCGACAAAAACCGCCGTTGCCGGCCTGAAGCAGAAGTTTGCGAAAGAGCTTGCCGCCGTGAAGGGCATCGGCCTTTCCGGCCAGATGCACGGAGCGACGCTTGTTGATGCCGATGGCAAGGTGCTGCGCCCCTGCATTCTGTGGAACGACACGCGCTCCCATGCCGAAGCCGCCGCGCTCGATGCCGATCCGCGTTTCCGCAAGATCACAGGCAATATCGTCTTCCCCGGTTTCACCGCACCGAAGCTTGCCTGGGTGGCGAAGAACGAACCTGAAATCTTCGCGAAAGTGGCCAAGGTGCTGCTGCCGAAGGATTATCTCCGCCTTTGGCTGACCGGCGAATATATCTCGGAAATGTCTGATTCCG